>JAJEIH010000014.1 GCA_022827685.1 Alphaproteobacteria bacterium | reverse complement strand
CGCCAGGCTCTCCTCGCTCTTGCGCCTGCGGGTGCGCAGCGCCGCCGCCTGCGCGTTCCTCGCCGTCAGGGGAAGGTTCCTGCGCTTCAGGTCCGCCTCGATCGCCAGCCGACGGGCCGAGAACGCCTCGACGAACTCGCGCGAGTAGCCCGCAAGCTCGAAGCCCGGGATGCGTCCGACCAGCCGTGGCGCGACCGCCATGCCGAGCGCCTCCAGCCGCCGCGCAAGCTCGTTGCGGTAATACGCCCCGATCAGCTTCTCGTTCCACCTGACGGCCGTCGGCTCGACGCTCCGCCACTCACCGGCCGCGTTGCGCGTCATGTTGGCCAGCACGCAGTGCGTGTGCAGCGTCGGGTCCCGGTCGCGGCTGGTCAGGTGCCGGAACCCCGCAACCACCATGCCGCCCGCCTTCACCCGCGGGCGGCGCCGCGTCGCCGGGTTCCAGCCCCGCGTCTGCAGCAGGTCCCGCTCCACCCAGTCGAGCGTCGCGCGCACCGCCTCGTCATGCGCCCGGATCGCCCGCCGGTCGCCCATCACCAGCGCTTCTATCGATACCGACTTCGGTGCCGAGAAGGTGAGGTCCCAGCCGGGACGGCGGTCGTGCTCCCCCTCGCGCTTGCGCCCCAGCCGGATGTCCGTCCCGGGCACGAACCCCGCCAGAACCGACTCGAACCGCTTCGGGCGCACATGGCCCCCGAGCCCCAGCGCCCGCGCCGCCTCCCCGTGCCAGAAGCTCGCCTGCCGGTGCTCCGGGTCGTTCCGCGCGTAGTAGCCGTCACGCTCGAAATAGGACACCGTCACCGCCGAAGACCGGAGCTCGACGAAGGTCGCGACCATGCGACGGGACTACCTTGCAGCCGCCAGCGGCGCGGACGGGAGCGGGCAGGCGGCGGGCGGCCTCATGACAGCCTGTCGGCCGGTTCGGCGGCGTGCGCCCGCGCCGTACCCTCCTGTCCGGGCAACCGCCTCCCGCCGCCGCCCGGGCGGGGGATATGGAGTGAGTTCGATAGCGATGGAAGGTTCACTCCATACAACATGATCGTCGTCATGGCCCCGCATATGCAACGATATGCGAAAGACATGGGAACGGTGTTCATGCGTTGTATGTATAGTCCTGGAATGCCCGGCATGACGTGTCCCCGAGCTATATGATTCACTACCGAAACGGCCGCGCGGCCGCCGCCCCGGACATGTATCGAACGGCATATATGTTCGTGTGGGTCATGCCCTGCAGGAAGTGCGGCCGGTCCGGCCCTTCTCATTTCCGCCGCCGCTCTGCATGACCGGCCGGGGCAGTACGGACGCGCAGCCATATAATCGCCATGCAATCCCCCGGACGCCCGCCGAAGGCCGTCGCCAGGTAACTGCCATATAACCGTGTCGCAGCCGGCGCGTTCCGTTCCATCATCACGGCGGGCTCCCGTCCGCAGCGGGTTCGTCCGTCCCGCCAGCCTTCGACGCGACGGAGGCGGCGACAAGCCGGGCGCGGTCCCCGCCCAGCACCGAGGCGAGCGCGGCGTGCAGTTCCTCGCCGCGGCCCGCGCCCGCCATGGCCGACATCCAGGCTGCGAACTGCACCGCGATCCGCTCCTGCATGTCCCGCACCAGCGGCGCCGCATCCGCCCCCTCCAGCATCAGCGACCGGATCTCCCTGACCGCCGCCAGAAGCTCGCGCTGCTCGGCCGCATCGAGCGCCAGCGCCGGTCCTGTCACCTCCTCCGGGCCGCCGCGCTCCACAAGGCCCACAAGGTAGCGCGCGATCGACAGGCCCCGCCGGTCGGCATGGCGGCGCACCGTCTCCCACTCGCTGTCCCACGCCGAGATCGAGATGTGCCTGCTTGTCGCCTTCCTCCTCCGGCCCCGTCTCGTCCGCCTCATCGGCTCCGCTCCCCGGCCAGCAGCGAGATCGCCCCCAGCAGCGAGATCGCCCCCAGCAGGCTGAGGCCGCTGCCGCCCGGAAGCTCGCGCCTGAGCGCCAGCACGAACGCCCCCACCTCGCGAATGCTCTCCACGAGCTCCCGCTGCTCCTTCTCGGTCAGCACCAGGGGATAACGGTCCGGGTCGTCGGCAAGCGCGAGGTCCAGCACATGGCGCGAGATCGCCTTGCCCGCCTCCGCCGCCCTCTCCCGGATCATCGCCTGCTCCGCCGGCGTGCAGTGCAGGCTCCGCTGGCGTCTCAAGGGACGCGCAATCTCTTCCGTCACGACTCCTCCTCTTCCTCCTCCGGGCCCCTGCCCACGGCTTTCCAGCGGTTGGCGGCGGCGGGATCGGTCAGCCGCTCCATCATGCCTTCCCGGTCGATCCACCCGTCCACCGCATCGCAGGCGTCCTCCCAGTCGGCGCCCAGGCCCGCATCCCTCAGCCGCCGCTCCTCCAGCAGCGACATTGCCAGCGTCTCGCGCACCGCCCGGCGCAGCACCTCCGGCGGCAGCATGTCCGCCGCAAGCGCGCGATGAACGATGAAACGCGACAGCTCCATGCCGCTGGCGGCCGCCCGCCGGGAGATGCGCTCCCACTCCTCGTCGGTCGCCATCACGGCGCGCTGGCGACGCCCTTCCTCCCCGACGCTCATGACCGCCGGACGCCCGGAAACGATCCCTCGAACCGCAACACACGGCTATCCTTGTCTGAAGTTTCTGAGGATATTTCTCCTTCGTCAATCCGCATTTCCATTTCTCCATCCGATTGACGCAGCGTATACATGTCGTTACCTGTGGTCCACATAAATCAAAAGAAACATGACATCCGGACACCCCGATCCTGTCCCTGGCCACCATATCCAGTTCCCTGAATGCCATAAATAAGCAATATAGCTTCGATACTTGTTGTCTCCGCCATCTTCAAAACAGCTTCTTGACACTGCCTGCAAGGCATTCTATATACAGGACTTCACGGGGAGACAAAGCGACCTTGCGTCTGATAGTCGGAACCTCTAAATCGACTTAAGGGGGTTCACACCGGCATCCGGGCCAGCCGCCGGGCAAAGCCTTCCCGGGTCGGGTAGCTGCTGCGCCTCTTGCGCGCCATTCGGCCCAGGTGTTTTCCCACCCTTTCGAGGTCGCTGCGGGTCTGGCCGGGCGGCACGAGCGGCAGGTCGAACGCCACGATGGCGTCGAACCGGACTGCGCCCGCGATGGACTGCCAGAGGCCGAGCAGTCCGGAGAGGGAATGGAACACGCCGGTCAGGGGCTTGCTCCCGAAATGCCGCCCGATGGCCTCCGCCACCCG
The DNA here is from genome assembly GCA_022827685.1 of Alphaproteobacteria bacterium. GTDB lineage: Bacteria > Pseudomonadota > Alphaproteobacteria > Bin95 > Bin95 > Bin95. The sequence goes on along the minus strand of JAJEIH010000014.1, from coordinate 230,737 downwards.
GCCGCCATCGTCGATCAGATTGGCGATCCGGTGGTCTTCGAGGCGGCCGACCGGGTTCCAGCCGTGATTGCGCAGATCGTGGACGAAGAGGTCGAACCGGTCCGTCAACCCTCCCCAGAACGGGAAATAGGCGTCCGCGGCCATGCCGTTCCCGTGGGTCAGAAGCAGGCGCGGCCCATGCGGAACGCCGTGCCGGCGGACATGGATGACGCTTCCTTCGGCGGTGGAGACTTCGAGCACATCCGCCGGTTCCGGTATCTCCCAGGCTTTCGCCATCCCGCGCTCTCCCGATCTTCCCGCAGCCATTCGCGTGCCGCCGCCCGTTCCCATCTTGGCGCGTCGTTCAAATCCGTTCTACGCTGCTCTGCAACCGGATGGACCGGCGGCTACGGATTTTCGGGAGGCTGACTTTGGCTCAGGACAAGCGCGGTCTGGAACTGACCGCAGCCAGCGACGAGGCGGCGGCCGCGCTGGATGCGGCGCTGGACGATTTCCTGGGTTTCGGACGGGAGGCCGGGCCGCTGCTCAAGGCCGCGTTTGAGTCCGATGCCGACATGCCGATGGCCCATGCTCTCCGGGGCTATTTCTTCCTGCTGATGGGCGTGGGCGCGTTGCGCCCGCGAGCCGCCAAATCCGGCGAGCAGGCGACCGGACTTCCGGGAACGTCGCGCGAACGCGCCCATGCGGACGCCCTCTCGCGCTGGGCCGCGGGCGACACGGCCGGCGCCGCCCGCCGCTTCGAGGACATCCTGCTCGACCACCCGCGCGACATCCTCGCGATCCGCCTCGCGCACTACCTGCATTTCTATCACGGCGCGCTCGCCCAGCACCGGGACAGCGTCGCGCGCGTGCTGCCGGCCTGGGACGAGAGCGTGCCCGGCTACGGCTATGTGCTCGGCATGCGCGCCTTCGGGCTGGAGGAGGTGGGCGACTACGCCCGGGCCGAGGATTTCGGCCGCCGGGCGGCGGCGATAGACCCCTCGGACGCATGGTCGGTCCACTCCGTCGCCCATGTCATGGAGATGCAGGGCCGCGCGCAGGAAGGCATCGCCTGGGTCCGCGAGAACGAGGCACACTGGGAGCACAAGGTCCACAATTTCCGCCATCATCTGTGGTGGCACCAGGCGCTGTTCCACCTGGCGCTGGACGAGGCGGATGCAGCGCTCGACCTCTATGACAACCGTTTCAGGGCCGACACCGCGAGCGACGACGTGCTCGACATCGCCAATGCGGCCTCCATGCTGCTCCGCCTGCACTTCCGGGGCGTGGACGCCGGCGGGCGCTGGGAGGAGCTGGCCGGGCATGCCGCCGGGCGCTTCTCCGACGGCATCTTCCCCTTCTTCGACGCGCATTACATGGCGGCGCTCGCCATGGCCGGCGACACGGAAAGCGTGCGAGGCCATCTGGACGCCATGGCCGGGCGCAGCGGCGGGGCGACGGCCGACGCCGTCTATGACGATGTCGGGCTGCCGCTCTGCGAGGCCATCGCGGCCTTCGGCGCCGGCGAGCCGGAGCGCTGCTTCGAACTGCTGGAGCCGGTGCGCTACGAGCTGTACCGGCTTGGCGGCAGCCACGCCCAGCGCGACGTGTTCATGCAGCTCCTGATCGCCGCCGCCAGGCAGGCCGGGCGCGACCGCGAACGCCGGGCGCTGGTGGCCGAGCGCGCCGCCCGGAAGCCGGGCGCCGTGGCCGCCTGGATGAATTAGTAGAACACCTCGGGCGCGCCGCCGAGGAGGACGTGGCCGGTGGCCTCGAAATGCTGCGGGCGCGCCTGGATCTGCTGGGACAGCGTGTGGATGTCGCGAAAGCGCCGCTCGAACGCGCTGCCGGGGAAGATGGCATCGACGCCGGCGAGCCGGTAGAGGGCCGCGGCCGTTTCCACCGCGCCCTGGATGGCATGGCTGCAGGCGAGCCGGACGCGGGCCCGGGTCGGCACGTCGATGCAGGCGATGTCCCCCGCGCCGTCATAAACGGCATCGACGGTCTCCACCAGCCAGGCCCGGGCCGACCCGAGGCGCGCGAGGCTGCGCGAGACCTCGCCCTGGACCCCGGGGCTCTCGGCATGGCGCATCAGGCCGCGCGGCGTCTTCTCGCGGGCGAGGTCCATGAAGGCATCGAGCATGGCATCGGCGAGGCCGAGCGCAACCCCGGCCACGCCGACCGCATAGAGGCTTTGCTGGGTAAAGGCGTAGAGGGGACCGGGCTCCCGGCGCTCGGCCGGCTCCTCCCGGGTGGCGCTGAACCGCTCGGGCACGAACGCATCCTCGACGCGGTAGCTTTCCGATCCCGTCCCGCGCAGCCCGATGGGGTTCCAGTCGTCGAGCAGCTGCGCCCGGTCGGCGGGGAACAGCAGGCTGCGAATGGCGGGGCGGCCGGCGCTGTTGCGGCGCAGCGACCCGTCCGGCTCCAGCACCTGGCAATGCGCGCCCATCCAGGTAGCGTGGCGGCAGCCCGAGGCGAAGCTCCACCGGCCATTGACCAGGTAGCCGCCCTCGACGGCGCGGGCCTGTTGCGAAGCGGGCGGCCCCCAGGCCATCAGGGCGTCGGGGCGGGCATAGATTTCGCGCGCGGCGTCGAGGGGCAGAAACGCGGCGAGGAGCGCGGCGCTGTTGGCCACGAAGATGTTCCAGCCGACCGAGCCGTCATGGCGCGCGAGCTCGATCAGCGTGTCGAGATAGACGCCGGGCGCGATCTCGTCGCCCCCGACCGAGCGCGGCAGGAGCATCCGGGCGAGCCGGGCTTCGTGCAGGCGTTCCACGAGCGCATCGGGCAGCCGCCGGTCGCGCTCGATGGCTTCGGCATGCGCCCGGATCGTTTCGCCGAGGCCGCGCGCGCTGGCGACACAGGGCGGCTCGTCCGGGCGCGGTTTCGGTACGATCATGCCGCAGAGTAATGCTCAACCGCGCCGCCTGCCATGCCCGGACCCGACCCGCCTCCCGTCATGCCCGGCCCCCGCCCCCTAACCGCCGCTTGCCTTCCACCGCTTCCGCTGGCGGCGGACGGCGAGACGGCGGCGGCGCTCCATCCGGTGGCGCTTGGGGAACCCGCGCAGGGTCCGGTCGGCGAACCGCACGCCCTCTGCGGCCAGCGCCTCGCCCAGCGCCCGGCTGGACAGTTCCGGGCGCGCCTCCAGGATGCGGACGATCCGGTTGCGCTCCGCCTCCACCCGCGAGAGGCTCCCCCCGCGCGCATCCGGCCGCGCATGTCCGCGCTCGCGGAAACGCTTCACCCAGCGGCTGACGCTCGGCGCGCTCAGCCCGAACCGCGCCGCCGCCGCGCGGGTGCTCATGCCCTCCTCCAGTACCGCCGCCACCCCCCGGCTCCGCAACGCCATGCCGACCGCCCGGCCCCGCCGGGACTTCTCCGACCCGTCTTCCGGTCCTTCCGCCAAACCTTGCTCCTTTCCGTTCCCGCCGCTTCAACCCGACCTGCCAATCGACGCACTCAACCGGCCCGAAAACGCATCGCCAGCTATCGCGGCGCGCGCATCTCACCGGTTTGCCGCCCGGACTTGTCCCGCTGCTGTCCGGTTCAGCCATCGGGCGAGGCCGGTCGGGGATTTTCGGGGCCGCGCGGTGTCCCCGGTCCACCCCTCCTGTCCATCATGCCCGTGCGCCCCTCCGTCGGGGCGTGTGCGGCGCGGTCATGCAGCGGCGTTCAGCGGTTGTCGCGAAATCCTACCGGAAGAACCGGTTGGACGGGCGCGGCACGCCCAGATTCTCGCGCAGCGTGGCGCCCTCATACGCCCGGCGATGGATGCCCCGGCGCTGCAACTCGGGCACGACCCGGTCGACGAAGGCATCCAGGCCGCCGGGCAGGTAGGGGAACATGACATTGAAGCCGTCGCTGCCCCGGGCCTCGAGCCAGTGCTCCATCTCATCGGCAATGGTGGCCGGCGTGCCGACCATGGCGAGCCCCGAATAGCCGCCGAGACGGCGCGCGAGCTCGCGCACGGTCAGCCCTTCGCGCCGTGCAAGCGCAATGGCGCGCTCCCGGCCGCTCTTGCTCGCATTGCTCTCGGGCACCTCGGGCAGCGGCCCGTCGGGGTCGAAAGCCGAAGCGTCGTGCCCGAGCGCGATGGACAGGCTAGCGATCGCGCTGTCCTCATTGACCAGGCTGTCGAGATGCGCCCGCTTTTCGCGCGCCTCCTCGACGCTGTCCCCGATGACGACCAGAACGCCGGGCAGGATCTTCATGTGCTCGGGATCGCGCCCGATGCGCTCCATCCGGCCCTTCACATCGGCGTAGAAGCGTTGACCCTCGGCCAGCGTGCCTTGTCCGGTAAACACCATCTCCGCGGTTTCGGCTGCGAGTTGCCGGCCCGCCTCCGACGCGCCGGCCTGCACGATGAGCGGCCAGCCCTGCACCGGACGGGCGATGTTCAGCGGCCCGCGCACGGAGAAGAATTCGCCGCGATGGTCCAGGGTGTGGAGCCGGTCGGGATCGAAGAACTGCCCCGTCCCGACATCCCGCGTGAAGGCGTCGTCGGCCCAGCTGTCCCACAGGCCGGTCACTACATCGTAATACTCGCGGGCCCGGCGGTAACGCTCGGCGTGCGCCATCTGCCCGGTCTGGCCGAAGTTGAGCGCGGCATCCGGATTCGAGGTCGTGACGAGATTCCAGCCCGCGCGCCCGTTGCTGATGTGATCGAGCGATGCGAACCGCCGGGCGACCGTATAGGGCGGCTCGAACGTGGTCGATGCGGTCGCGATGAGGCCGAGGCGCTCGGTGACCATCGCCAGCGCCGGCAGGAGCGTGAGCGGATCGAACGAAGTGACGGTGGCGCTGCGCTTGAGCGCTTCCATCGGCATGTTGAGCACCGCAAGATGATCGGCCATGAAGAACGCATCGAAGCATCCGCGTTCGAGCGTCCGGGCGAACGCGACCAGATGGCCGAGGTTGAAATTGGCGTCGGGCGCGCTGCCCGGATAGCGCCACCACGCCGTATGGATGCTGACCGGGCGCATGAACGCCCCTAACCGGAGTTGGCGGGTTGCGGTCATGGGCCCCCTTGCGGCGGTAACGGCGGGGCGGGCCGCCCCCTGCCCCGACGGCTCCGGCGTCAGGCCGGTGCGGATACGGTTGCCGGTAAGGCTACACCCGCTCCAGCACCGCGGCGATGCCCTGGCCGACGCCGATGCACATGGTGCAGAGCGCGTAGCGGGCGCCGCGCTCCTGGAGCTCCTGCGTCGCAGCGCCGGCGAGCCGGACGCCGCTCATGCCGAGCGGATGGCCGAGCGCGATGGCGCCGCCATTGGGGTTCACATGCTCGGCGTCGTCGGGAAGGCCGAGGTCGCGCGTGACCGAGAGGGACTGGGCCGCGAACGCCTCGTTGAGCTCGATCACGTCGATCTCGCCGAGCGAAATGCCGAGCCGCTCCAGCAGCTTGCGCGTGGCCGGCGCGGGGCCGATGCCCATGATCCTCGGCGGCACGCCGGCGGTCGCCATGCCGAGCACCCGCGCCCGCGGCGTGAGGCCGTGGCGCTTCACCGCTTCCTCGCTGGCGACGATGAGCGCGCCGGCGCCGTCGTTCACGCCCGAGGCGTTGCCCGCGGTCACCGTGCCGTCCCGGTGCAGCGACCGCAGTTTCGCGAGGCTCTCCGCCGTCGTGCCGGGGCGCGGATGCTCGTCCCTGTCCACGACCACCGGCTCGCCGCGCCGCTGCGGGATCGTCACCGCGACGATCTCCTTGGCGAGCCGCCCGTTCTCCTGTGCCGCAACCGCGCGCTGCTGGCTGCGCGCTGCGAAGGCGTCCTGGTCCTCGCGGGAGATCTGCCGCTCGGTGGCCAGGTTCTCGGCCGTCTGCGGCATGGAGTCCGTGCCGAACTCCTCCTCCATCCGGCGGTTGACGAAGCGCCAGCCGATGGAGGTGTCGAACATCTGCATGTCGCGGCCCCAGGGCGCGCCGGACTTGCTCACCACATAGGGCGCGCGCGACATGCTCTCGACGCCGCCCGCGATCATCAGGTCGGCCTCGCCGAGCCTGACGGCGCGCGCCGCCGAGCCGACGGCGTCCAGCGACGAGCCGCAAAGGCGGTTCACCGTGCTGCCCGGCACGGACTGGGGCAGGCCGGCCAGCAGCACCGCCATGCGCGCGACATTGCGGTTGTCCTCGCCCGCCTGGTTGGCGCAGCCGAAGATCACGTCTTCCACCGCCTCGGGGTCGAGGCCCGGATTGCGCTCCATCAGCGCCTTGAGCGGCAGGGCGGCGAGGTCGTCCGCCCTGACCGCGGCCAGCGCGCCGGAATGGCGCCCGACGGGAGTGCGGACGGCGTCGCAGATATAGGCATCGCGCATGGGTGGCAGTCCTCTTGCTTTCGTTATCCGGTCGAGGTGATGGCGCGGAAGTCTTCCATCAGCGTGCGGGTGATGTCGCCCGGAGTGAAACGGTAATCGTCGATTTCCGCGACCGGCGTTACCTCCGCGGCCGTTCCGGTCACGAAGACTTCCGTGGTGCGGGCGAATTCCTCCGGCAGGATCGAGCGCTCCACCACCGGGATCTGGCGCTTCTCGGCAAGGCCGATCACCGCCTGGCGGGTGATGCCGTTGAGGAAGGAGTCGGGCGTCGGCGTGTGCAGCTTGCCGTCCTGCACCAGGAAGATATTGGCCCCGGAGCCCTCCGCGACAAAGCCGCGCGTGTCGAGGAACAGGGCGTCGTGGTAGCCCTCCGCCTCGACCTCGTGCTTGTTGAGCGTGCAGATCAGGTAGTGGCCGGTCGCCTTGGCCTGCACGGGGCCGCATTCGGGGCCCGGCCGGCGATAGCGGCCGGTCTTCATGCGGATGCCGGACATCTCCGTGCCGTCGCCGAAATAGGCGCCCCAGAACCAGGCCGCGATCGCGACATGGATCGTGGCCTCCTGCGCCGACACGCCCATCATCTCGGCCCCGCGCCACGCCACCGGGCGGACATAAGCGTCCTCAAGGCCGTTGGCCTGCAGCACTTCGCGCTTGGCGCTCTCCAGTTCATCCACCGAGTAGGGTATTTCGAACCCCATCAGCCGGCCGGAATTGCGCAGGCGTTCGGTATGGGCGCGCGAACGGAAGATGTGCCCGCCATAGACGCGTTCGCCCTCGAAAACCGCGCTGGCATAATGCAGGCCATGGGTCATGACATGCAGCCTGGCGTCGCGCCACGGGACCAGCGCGCCGTCCAGCCAGATGAAGCCGTCGCGGTCGTCATAGGGGAGCAGGTCCACCGCCATCGCGCATTTCTCCTCGTTCTTCGGGCACGATATGATACCGGAACGCAGCGTTGCAGCTTATGGCGGATTTCTGACCATGCGTGAAGCGATTTCGCCGGCTCATTCGCAGGACCTTCCCCATATCCTGCTGGTGGACGACGACGAGCGGCTGCGCGCCCTCCTGAAGCGCTACCTTTCCGGGTCGGGCTTCAGGGTCACGGCGATGGAGGAGGCCGAGGCGGCCCGGCGCGCAATGGCCGGCGTCGCCTTCGACCTGATGGTGCTGGACATCATGCTGCCCGGTGAATCGGGCCTCGAACTCAGCGCTGCACTGAGCGCCTCCGGCAACGCGACGCCGATATTGCTGCTGACGGCGATGGACGAGCCCGAGGACCGGGTGCGCGGCCTCGAAGCAGGCGCGGAAGACTACATGGTCAAGCCGTTCGAGCCGCGCGAACTGGTGCTGCGCATCCGCACGATCCTGCGCCGCCGCGAAACCGCCAGGCGCGAGACGCTCCGCTTCGGCCCGCTCGCCTGGACCGCCGGGCGCGAGTCCCTCGAGCACGAGGACGGCAGCGTCCGCCGCCTGGCCCCGGCGGAAGCGGTGCTGCTGAGCGCCCTCTCGCTCAGGGGCGGCGGCACGGTCTCGCGCGAGGAGCTCGCCGTCATGAGCGTCGGCTCCGGGCGGGCCGTGGATGTGCAGGTCGCCCGGCTGCGCCGCAAGCTGGAACCCGACCCCAAACACCCGCGCTATCTGGTCACGATCTGGGGACGCGGCTACGCATTGCGGCCCGACTGATGGCCGGGCGTCTGGACCGCTTCCTGCCGCGCACCTTGTTTGCGCGCTCCCTCCTCATCATCGTCACACCGCTCATCCTGCTGCAGATCGTCTCGACCTGGATCTTCTACGAGCGGCACTGGCACATCATCATGAAGCGCCTGGCGGCCGGCGTGGCGGGCGAGATCGGCCTTGTCATAGACGCGATGGACAGGTTCCCGGGCGCTGATGCTCAGGGGGCGCTGCTGGTGCTGCTCGCCGATCGTACCGACCTTCGCGCGACCATCGCGCCGGGCGCCATCCTGCCGAACCGCCCGCAGCCGGAGCCGAGGGGCGGTCTCGACACCCTGCTGGCGCGGGAACTGGCCAACCGCGTCCGACGGCCCTTCCAGTTCGACACGACCACCTTCGAGGACGAAATCGTCATCAAGGTCCAACTCAAGGAGAGCGTGCTGCATGTCGTCACTCCGCGGCGGCGGCTGTTCAGTTCGACGACGACCTTCTGGGCGCTCTGGATGGTGGGAACCTCGATGATCCTGTTCGCCGTCGCAGGGCTGTTCATGCGCAACCAGATCCGGCCCATCAGGCGCCTTGCGGAAGCGGCCGACGCCTATGGGAAGGGGCGGGAGGCCAGGGACCCGAAGCTGGCGGGCGCCTCGGAAGTGCGCCGCGCGACCGTCGCCTTCCGCCGCATGCGCGAGCGCATCCGGCGCCAGATCGACCAGCGCACAGAGATGCTGGCCGGCGTCTCGCACGACCTGCGCACGCCGCTGGCGCGCATGAAGGTGGCGCTCGCCCTGTTGCCGGAGGACGACGACGCGCGCGGCCTGCAGACCGACATCGTCGAAATGGAGGCGATGCTGGAAGCCTATCTGGCATTCGCCCGCGGTGAAGGCGGCGAAGCGGCGGTGGAGACCGACCTTGGCGAATTGATCGAGGACGTCGTGACCGGCGCGCGCCGGGCCGGCGGCTCCATAGACCTGCGCATCGCAAGCGCGCCGAAAATTCCCGTGCAGGCAACCGCTATCAGGCGGTGCCTCGTCAACCTGATCGACAATGCGATGCGCTACGGCAACCAGGTCTGGATCGCCTGCCGGGAACAGGGCGAGTGGTTCGTGATCGGAATCGACGACGACGGACCGGGCGTGCCGGCCACGGACCGCGAAATGGTCTTTCGCCCCTTCTACCGCCGGGACCGCCCGCAGGGAGGGAAGCCCGGCGGCATCGGGCTTGGCCTTTCCATCGCGCGCGATGTGGTGCAGAGCCATGGCGGCGACATTCATCTGGGTGACTCGCCGGAAGGCGGCCTCGGCGTCCGCGTGCGCCTGCCGCTATGATCAGCGCCGCCGGACTGTAGGGGGACAGAAAACATGATGGACCGTTTCCCGCCTCCGCCGGAGGCGCAGGTCACTCTCGCAAACTGGCGGACCGCGCCGTTCAACCGCTGGGCCTTCAGCCATGTGCGGGAGCTGATTCCCTCGGCGGAAATCGCGAACGATCCGGCCTCGGTACGCCCCCTGCCCGAGACGTCGGCGACGCTGCCGGGCTTCGACAGGATGGCCGGGAGCTGCGACGCTCTGCTGGCGCTCCATCGCGGCCGCATCGTGGCGGAACGCTATGCGGAAGGCATGTCGGCCGGCACGCCCCACATTCTGATGTCGGTCTCGAAGTCCATGCTGGGCCTGCTAGCGGGCATCCTGGTGGAGTCCGGCCGGCTCGACACCGAAGCGCCCGTCACCGACTATGTACCCGAAGTCCGGGACACCGCCTATCGCGGCGCAACGGTGCGCCATCTGCTCGACATGCGGGTCGGCATCCTCTTCGACGAGGACTACATGGCCGCCGACGGGCCGATCATCGCCTATCGCCGCGCAACGGGCTGGAACCCGCCCGAGCCAGACGAGCCGCCCTCCGACCTCCGGTCCTTCTACGCGCAACTGACCGGGAAGGACGGGCTGCACGGGCAGCGCTTCCATTATGTCTCGACCAATACCGACCTGCTCGCCTGGGTCATCGAGCGGGCGACGGGAGAACGCTATGCAGACCTGATGAGCCGCCTGCTCTGGGCCCCGGCCGGGGCCGAGCGCCCGGCCTACATCACCGTGGACAGGTTGGGCGCGCCGCGCGCGGCCGGCGGCATGTGCGTCGCCGCCCGCGACCTCGCCCGCATCGGACTGCTGATCGTGGGGAACGGCCGCCGGGACGGGCGGCAGGTGCTGCCGGAACGCTGGATCGACGATATCGAACGCAATGGCGACCCGGAGGCCTGGGACGCCGGCGACTTCGCGCCGTTCCTTCCGGGCAGGCCGATGCACTACCGCTCGCAATGCTATGTGCTGCGCGTCGAAAATCCCCTGATCTTCGGCATCGGCATACACGGCCAGAACCTGTATGTGGACCGGCGCGCCGAAGTCGTCGTGGTGCGCTTTTCCTCTCGCGCCCTGCCGCTGGAGCCCGACTATGTGGCAGCCGGGCTCGACGAAGCGCTCGCCATCCGTGACTTCCTGGCCGGAGCCTGAACCCCTCGCCCTCAGCCGCCGTCCAGATGGGGGGCGGGATCGACGGCGCGTCCCTGCCGCCTCAGTTCGAAATGGAGTTGCGGGGTCGTTACCCGGCCGCTGCTGCCGACCAGCGCGATTCGCTGCCCGCGCTGGACCTCGTCTCCCCGAGCGACCAGCAGGCGGTCATTGTGGGCATAGGCCGAAACCCATCCGCCGCGGTGCCTGATGAGCAGGAGGTTTCCGTATCCCGGCAGCTCGTTGCCGGCATAGGCCACCCGCCCGGCCTCCGCCGAACGCACGGCCGCGCCGCGTGTCGCGGCTATGTTGATGCCGTCATTGTGCAGGCCGTCCGGCTGCGGCCCGAACCCGGTGACGACCGGCCCGGCCAGGGGGCGCAGAAACCGTCCGGCGCGGGGCGGCAATGGCTTGAGCGCCGTCTGGACCGGCGCGGCCGGCGGGTTGGCCACGGTTCTCGGCGCGGGTTTCTCCACCGCCTGGCGGGGCGCAGGCTCGGCCGCCGCCTCCTTGCGCGGTGCGGGCGTCGAGGCGGAGGTCGGGGCCGACGCACGCCTCGGCGCAGTCGCGGCATCGCGGGATCTGGCGGCGGCGGGTCCGCTCGACGGCGGCGCTTCCGCCCGTGCGACCGGCGCCGGTCTGGGGACTGGCGGCGCGCGTGCGGTGGTTGTTGCCGCCGCAGACTTGCGGCCGGGCTTCGGTTTTTCGCTCGCCTCAACGATATCCTTCGGAGGCGGTTCCGTCCGCCCGGGAATGCGGAGCGTCGTTCCCCTGTAGATCGTATAGGGTTCCTTCAATCCGTTGGCGCGCACCAGCGCTGCGATGGGAACGTCGTATCGCTGTGAAATCAGCCACAGCGAGTCGCCGGCCTCCACCACATGTTCGCGCGGGGCCGGCAGGACCAGCATTTGCCCCTCCCTGAGGTGGTAGGGTGCCGTCAGCCCGTTGCGCTCGATAATGTCGCGCATCGCAACGCCGTGGCGTCTCGCGATGAGATAGACGCTGTCTCCCTTCCGCACCCGGATCCGGCCGTCTTCCGAAACGGCCGCCTTTGCGCCCGTGGCCCTGGGCGGCCCCGCCGGCTTGCCGGGGTCGGCGACTTCGACCCAGCCGCAGGCGCATAGCAGCAGCACGGCGAGGAGGACGAACGCCCGCATCACGCGGCCTCCTGCGAAGCCGGCTCGTCATAGGCGCCGACCAGCGGCACGAAGGAGGTCTCGCGCAAGGCCTCGACTTCGACGCCATCCTCCGTCCGCGACAGGCAGACCAGCCGCTGCACGCCGTCGGACTCGCGGATCGGCACCAGCAACCGGCCGCCCTCGGCAAGCTGTTCCACCAGCGCCGTCGGCACATCGTCCGCCGCTGCCGTAACCAGGATACGGTCGAACTGGCCCGCCCGGGGCCAGCCGCGCACGCCATCCCCGCAGCGTGTGGTGATGTTGGTGAGCCCGAGCCTGTTGAACCGCGCCTCGGCTTCCGAGAGAAGCGGGCGATGCCGTTCGATTGTGTACACCCTGCGGCAGAGCCAGGTGAGCACGGCCGCCTGGTAGCCGGAGCCGGTGCCGATCTCCAGCACGCGCATGCGCGGCCCCGGCGCCAGCATCGCCGTCATGAAAGCGACAACGCTCGGGCGGCTGATCGTCTGGCCGTTGCCGATCGGCAGAGCCGTGTCTTCATAGGCCTGGTCGCGAAATATCGCCGGAACGAAAGCATCGCGCGGCGTGCGTTCGATGGCCGCAAGTATCTTCTCATCGATAACGCCGGACCCGCGCAGCATCATCAGCAGCCGCGCGCGCGTGGCGCCTGGCGTCGGAGGCGCGTCGGCCCCGCCGTGCGGCGCGGGTCCTCGACGTTTCCTATTCAAGGCGCCCGCATCCGCCCATATAGGGACGAATGGCCGGCGGCAGCACAATCGACCCGTCGCCCTGCTGGCCGTTTTCCAGCAGGGCGATCAGCGCCCGGCCCACGGCCAGCCCGGACCCGTTCAGGGTATGCACGAAGCGCGTCGCCTTGCTGCCGGCCGGACGGAAGCGCGCATTCATGCGCCGCGCCTGGTAGTCGCCGCAATTGGAGCAGCTCGAGATTTCGCGGTAGGCGTCCTGCGCCGGCAGCCAGACTTCCAGATCGTAGGTCTTGCGCGCAGCCGCGCCCATGTCCCCCGTGCAGAGGATGACGCGGCGCCAGGGAAGCTCCAGACGTTCCAGAATCGTTTCCGCCGCCCGCGTCATCCGCTCATGCTCCTCGGTCGAAGCGTCGGGATGGGCAACCGAAACAAGCTCGACCTTCTGGAACTGGTGCTGGCGGATCATGCCGCGCGTATCGCGTCCGGCCGAGCCCGCTTCCGAGCGGTAGCAAGGCGTGAAGGCGGTAAAGCGCAGCGGCAATTCCTCCTCCGCCAGAATGCGCCCCCCCGCCATGTTGGTGAGCGGCACCTCCGCCGTCGGAATGAGCCAGTGGCCGGTGTCGGTCCTGAAGAGGTCCTGCTCGAATTTCGGCAGCTGGCCCGTGCCGAACAAAGCCGGACTGCGGACCAGCGTCGGCGGCGATACCTCCTCGTAGCCGAACTCCTCCGTATGCACGTCCAGCATGAATTGAGCGAGCGCCCGCTCCAGCCGCGCCAGCGCGCCGCGGAGAACGACGAAGCGGGCTCCGGACAGGAAGGCCGCGCGCTCGAAATCCATCAGGCCAAGCGCCTCGCCGAGCTCGACATGGTCCTTCGGCTCGAAATCGAACTCAGGGAGCGCGCCGGTCCGGCTGAGCTCGACATTGTCGGTCTCGTCCGCACCATCCGGCACATCCTCACCCGGCGGGTTCGGCATGCCTTCGAGCAGCGTGTCCAGTTCCGTAGCCGCCTTGCGCTCGGCCTCTTCGGCGTCCCGTTCCTCGTCCTTGAGCCGCGAGACTTCCGCGATCAGCTCATCGGCCGGCTCGCCGGCCGCCTTGGCCTTGCCGATCTCGCGGGAGAGCACATTGCGGCGCTGGCGGCATTCCTGGAAACGGGTCTGACAGGCGCGCCGTTCGGCATCGAGCACGCCGACCTGGGCGGCGGCGGGAGGCTCCCCCCGTCGCTCCAGGGCCCGGTCGAGCGCCTCCGGGCTCTCCCTTATCCACCTGAGGTCCAGCATTCTACCGCCTTCCGCGCCCTGCCGTTTGCCAGCTACTTATAGAACCCGCCATGCCGGCGCTCCAGCGCCGCAGGCCGTCAACCGGCTCGCCACCAAAGGTCGATCAGTCCACCATCGACGACCAGGGTCTGGGCGGTGATATAGGCGCTTTCGCGCGACATCAGGAACAGGGTTGCATAGGCGGTCTCCCAGCCCGTTCCCTGGCGGCCGAAGGGCAGCGGCCCTTCGTTCCGGGCGGGGCGCCGCCGGCTGGCGTCGCGGCCGAGCGCGGTATCCATTAGTCCGGGGGCAACGAGATTGGCGCGGATGCCCCGCTCATGGCCTTCCTGCGCGACATGGCCGCAAAGCCCCTTCAATGCCGTTTTCGAGGTGTCGTAGGACGGCTTGCGGCTATTGGGGCGCATGCCCGAAATAGACGCGACGAACACGATGCTGGAACCGTCCGCCAATACCGGCAGGGCCGCCCGGCAGGTCAGCATGTGGCTGCGCAGATTGATCGCCATGACGCGGTCCCATTCGTCCGGGGACTCGCCGGCGAGGCCCAGCGGCGGACCGCTGACTCCCACATTCAGCAGCAGGCCGTCCAGCCCGCCCAGCCGCTCCGCGGCAAGCGCCACCATGGATTCGACCGCCGAAGGATTCGCGACGTCCGCCTCGATCGCGAAGGCGCGGCCGCCCTCTTCCGTGACCACAGCGACCGTCTCTTCGGCGGCCGGCCCGGAGACATCGGCGCAGGCGACATGGGCGCCTTCGCGGGCGTAGAGGATGGTGGCCGCCCGGCCGTTGCCGATGGGCGGATCGGGGTCCTCAATGCCGCGCTGGCCGCCGCCCACCACCAGGATCCGCCTGCCGGCGAGCCTGCCGCGTCCGGGGGCGTGGCCGGTCGACTCGTTGAAGAAAGAGCGGCGGGGTTCCTCCGTCACGGAGGCTCCTACCCGTCGAGTTTCAGGCGCAGCGTGACCACATTGAAGCCATCGCGGCGCTCATAGGAGAAATCATCCATCGATTCGCGCACAAGCAGCACGCCAAGGCCGCCGACAGGCCGGTCCTCGACGGCCAGGGTGGTATCGGCCTCGGGCGCTTCGGTGAACGGATCGAAGGGCCGGCCATTGTCGCGAATTACCGCAACTACGGCGCCGTCCTCGATTGCGAGCGCCACGGAGAGGGCCGCCTTGTCCGGTGCATCGAAACCATAGGAAATGGCGTTGGTAATCAGTTCGTCGAAGCAGAGGTTGAGCTTGAACACCGCACCCGGCGGCAAATCGTTCGCTCCGCCGAAATCCTCCACGGCCTCCGCCAGACGGGACAACTCGTCGAGGTCCGCTGCGAGAGGCACTTCCACGTTCGCGCTCATCCGCCGAATGCTAACCGAAACCCGGCGACGCCGCCATAGCGCGAAGACGCAGCCGCACGCCTACGGCATGCGGTCCAGCAGTTCCTTCATGCGGTCCAGCAGTTCGCCATAGGCCGAGGCGGCGGCATCGCGCGGCAGATAGTGGATTTCCTCGCCGAGCTTGGCCATCAGCTTGATGACGGACTTGTCCGCAAGGACCTTGCCCACGCCGTCGGAAATGCGTTCGACCACGTCATCCGGCGTGTCCGGGTGAACGCCAACCCAGCGCGGAACGCCGATGCCGACGGCCCCGAGTGCGCCGATCCAGGGAATGTCGCCGATCTTCTCCTTGATTGCCGGCGTGTTGTCGCGCGCGCCGAGATTGATGACGGCGGACGCCCGCCCCACGAGCGAAAACACGGTCGAGGTGCTGACGGCCGCCATATCGACCTGCCCGGCCATAAGCGCCTCCACGGCTTTGCCCGTCCCGGAATAGCGGTGCAGCGTGGCGGAAACCCCGAGTCTGTCGAGGCCGGTGGCGGCGGCCAGCAGCACGGCGGAGGTTCCGCCGATTCGCGGCGGCGCGCCGGACGGTGGCCGGGCCGCCAGCTTGTCCCAGCTGGCGAACTCCGAGTCCGGCGTAGCGACCAGATGCGTCTTGATCGACGAAATGAACGCCGCGATCTTCACATCTTTCGGGTCGAGGCTGGAGCCGGGGTCCCTGAGCGCCGCAATGGCGGGCGTCATGCTTCCCTGCAAGATGGTGTAGCCGTCGGGGGACTGGCCGAGCATGTAACGCCAGCCGAGCCGGCCTTCCTCCCCGCCCCGGTTGCGCACATGCCAGGCTTGGCCGAAAGCGTCGATGGCTGCCGAGGACATGATGCGCGCCCAGCGGTCGGAGCCGCCGCCCGGCCCAAACGGGACCACCCATTCGACCGTGCGGTCCGGATAGGCGTTACCGGCCCGGACAGGCCCCGGCAAGGCTGCCGCCAGAGCAGCAGCAAGACAAAGCAGCAGGCCTTTCAGGGGCACGCGCACCTCCGCCGGAAGCCGCATCCTGCTAGCACAATTTGTCGCAGGTCGGCAAGCCGGACGCCGCCCCGGTCCGCGCCTCAGGCCGCCCTGCCGAATCCGGCCGCCTCAAGCGCTTCGTCGAGCGCAGCGCCGGACGCCGCATCCAGCGCCGTAAGCGGCGGGCGGAGCGCCAGCCATTCATCGTCGCCCGCGCCCCGGGCCACGATCGCCTTGAGCGCCGGAATCAAGGGCTGCGACTGGATCGCGAGGCGCCAGGCGGAGAGCCTTTCCTGAAGGGCGCCGGCGTCCTCGCCGGCCCTCGCCGCGGCCAGCACCTCGGCGCAGAGGCCTATGGTGACATTCGCCGTCGCGGAGATGCAGCCGGCGCCGCCCGCCTCCAGCACCGGCAGCAGGAACTGTTCCGAGCCTGCAAACACGCCGAAGCCGGGGAAACGCCTGCACATCGCCAGCATGTTGTCGAGATCGCCGGAACTGTCCTTGATGCCGGCGATCGTGCCCGGATAGGCCGCGAGCAGGCCCTCGATCAGGTCGTGTGAGACCGGCACGCCGGAATTGAAGGGAAAGTTGTAGAAATAGATCCTGAGCTGCGGGTCGCCCACGCGCTGGATGACCTCCTCATAGGCGGCATGCAGCCCCGCATCCGACACGCCCTTGTAATAGAAAGGCGGCAGCATGACGACGCCGGCCGAACCGACTTCGAGCGCCTTGCGCGTTAGGATCACCGTGTCCACGATGGAGCAGGTTCCGGTGCCGGGCAGCAGGGTCTCGCCGGGTATGTCCGACTCGCCGAGCGCGTCCAGAAGGCGGAGCTTCTCGTCCACGCCGAGGGAATTCGCCTCGCCCGTCGTGCCGAGAACCGCCAGCAGGTCGGCGCCCAGCTCCAGCATGCGCCGGCAATGCGCCGCGAAACGG
Source organism: Alphaproteobacteria bacterium (assembly GCA_022827685.1). GTDB lineage: Bacteria > Pseudomonadota > Alphaproteobacteria > Bin95 > Bin95 > Bin95. The sequence continues at coordinate 213,857 of JAJEIH010000014.1, read as the reverse complement.
CCGAAATCCGGCTCGAGCGCCGCGGTCATCGGCGTCAGGGTTGCGACCGCAACGCCCCGCGGTTCGTCGGTCTGCAGCACATGGTTCATCGGGGTCGGGACTCCTCAGCTTCGCGCGGCGCGAATGAAATCGGCGACATCGGGCAGGATTTCGTTCCGCCATCGGCGCCCGTTGAAGATGCCGTAATGGCCGACCCGGGCCTGCAGGCGGTGGCGGCGGCGTTCCGCCGGCACGTTCGGGCAGAGGCTGTGGGCGGCCTCCGTCTGGCCGACGCCGGAAATGTCGTCGCGTTCGCCCTCGACGGTCATCAGCGCGGTATCGCGTATCGCCGTCGTATCCACCGGCAGGCCACGATGGGTGAACAGCCCGCGCGGCAGGTGATGCTCCTGGAAGACCCGCTCCACCGTCTCCAGGAAATATTCCGCCGGCATGTCCATGACGGCCAGGTATTCGTCGTAGAAGCGGCGATGGGCCTCGGCGCTCTCGCCGTCCCCCGTCACCAGATGCTCGAACATGCGCAGATGCGCGCCGACATGGCGGTCGAGGTTCATGCCCATGAAGCCCGAAAGTTGCATGAAGCCCGGATAGACCCGCCGCCCGAGACCCGGATAGGGCGGCGGCACGGTCTGGACCAGCATCTGCTCGAACCAGCGCCGGCTGTGCGCCCTGGCGAATTCGTTGACCTTCGTGGCGCCGACCCGGGTGTCGATGGGCCCGCCCATCAGCACGAGCGAACGCGGCGCGGCCTTGCCTGCGGCGGCGAGCAGCGCCGTCGCCGCAAGCGCCGGCACGGAGGGCTGGCAGACGGCGACGAGATGCGCCTCCGGCCCGAGCCGCGCCAGGAACTCCAGCAGCGTGTCGATATAGTCGTCGAGCGTGAACGGGCCACGGCTCGCCGGCACCTGCCGGGCGTCCTGCCAGTCGGTGATATAGACGTCATGCTCCGCGAGCAGCCCGCGCACCGTGTCGCGCAGCAGCGTGGCGAAATGGCCGGAAAGCGGCGCCACCACCAGCACCGCGGGGTCCCCGGCGCGGCCCTCGCGCCTGAAATGCAGCAGGTCGCAGAACGGCGTCGAAAGGGCGACCTCCTCCCGCACGGCAAGCGGAACGCCGCCGCTCAGGACCTGGCGGATGGCGAATTCCGGCTTGCCATGCTTGCGGCTCGCGCGCTCGAACAGCTCGCAGGCCGCGCCGACGGCGCGTCCGGCAGGGTGCCAGGACATCGGGTGGAGCGGATTGGACGCCGCCTGCCGGCCGGCCTCGGCCATCATGCGCGCCGGCGCCCAGGCGAGGCGCTGCATCTCGTGAAGCGCGTAAAGCATATCGGCCTTTCCCGATACGGGCAGGGAACGCCCGCAATCCGGCGGCCGGGCCGGCTTTCGGGATTGCGCCCGGAACGCGGGTGGGGTTTGCATATCCTATGACCGGCACAATAAGTCCCTTCGCGCTTATCGGCAATGTCGCGTTCCGGCGCGTCTGGGTTTCGGGCGCGCTCTCCAACGTGAACCGCTGGCTGGAAATCCTGGCGGTCGGCGTGTGGGTGTTCGACCGCACCGGTTCGGCCTTCGACGTGACGCTGATGTTCGTGCTGCGGTTCCTGCCGCTCATGCTCTTCGGCGCGCTCGCCGGCTCCCTGGCCGAGCGGTTCGACCGCCGGACGCTGGTAATCGCGGGCCTCTGCGTATTGGTCGCAAACTCGGTGTTGCTGGGCGTCCTGGCTGCGCTCGGCGCGCTGGAGGTCTGGCATGTGGCGGCCGGCGCCTTCCTCAACGGCATGATCTGGTCCGGCGAAATGCCGCTCCGGCGCACCATGCTGGGCGACATTGCCGGCGACGGGCGGGTGGCCCAGGCGATGGGGTTCGACACCGCCACCAACAATGCGACCCGGATGCTCGGGCCGCTTGCCGGCGGGGCGCTGCTGGAGGGCATCGGCATGTCCGGGGCGTTCTTCACCGGCGCCGCCCTCAATCTCCTCTCGCTGCTGCTCATGGCGCGCGTCCGTGTCGGGACGGATGTCCGGACGGGCGCCGCGCCTGCCCGCGTGCTGACCGCGCTTCGTGACGGCTTCCGCTACATTCGCACCAACCGCCCGCTGGTCGCCACGCTGGCCGTCACCGTCGTCTACAATATCTGGGGCTTCCCGATGACCTCGATGGTGCCGGTGATCGGGAAGGACGCGCTCGGCCTCACCGCGTTCCCGGTGGGCGTGCTGCAGAGCGCCGAGGGGTTGGGAGCCCTGCTCGGCGCGCTCGGCATCGCCTGGTTCGGCCGCGCCGTCTGGTTCCGGCGTATCTATGTCTTCGGCGTTGCGTCCTACATGGTGTCCGCCATCGTGTTCGCGGCCTCGCCCTGGTTCCTGCTTTCTGGCACAATTCTGGTCACGGCCGGCATCGGAGGCGCGTGTTTCGCGACCATGCAAGCGACCCTGACCTATCTCGGCGCGAGCCCGGAAATGCGCAACCGCGCCATGGGCGCGCTGACCATCTGCATCGGCACGGGGCCGATCGGCTTCCTGCATATGGGCCTGCTCGCGGAATGGCTGGGCGCCTACACGGCCGTCACTGTCGTCGCCGTCGAGGGGCTGGTCATCCTGGCGCTGGCGCTCGTCGTCTGGCCGGAGGCGCGGCGGTGACGGCATTGCGAAGCAGCGTCATCGCGGCCCTGTGCTTCTGCAGCGCTGCGGCCGCGGCCGGCGAGCGGCTCACCGGCCTGCCTCTGCCGCGATATGCTGCGATCCGCGCCACCGAGGCCAATCTCCGTGTCGGGCCGAGCACGAACTATCCCGTGCTCTGGCGCTATGAAAAGCGCGGCCTGCCGGTGCGCATCGTCAAGGAGCATTTCAACTGGCGTAAGGTCGAAGATCCCAGGGGCGAGACAGGCTGGATGAGCGCGCATCTGCTGGCGGACTGGCCCCGCGCCATCGTGACCGCCGCGGACCGGCTGCTCAGGCGGTCGCCGGAGACGGGCGCCCGCGGCGTGGCCGTGCTGAAGCCGAATGTGGTGGTCACGGTGCTGGAGCGCCGGGACGGCTGGTGCAGGGTTTCGAAGGAGGGCCACAAGGGTTGGCTGAAGAGCGACGAGGTCTGGGGCGCCTGCGCCGGGCCGTGACCGGCAGCCCGGCCGGGGCGCTAGGGAAGGATGGACGGGAAGATGAGCGGAAACGAAACGATCCGGCGCGTGGCGTCCTGGGCGGCTGCGGCCCCCGGCCGAAATTGGCCGCCCGAGGTCATGGAAGCGGCAAGGGCCTGCCTGCTCGACACGCTGGGCGTCACGCTTGGCGCGCTCGGCGAGCCTGGCGGCAGGGCGGTACGCCGCGTCGTCGAGGGCTGGCGGGCCGAAGGCAGGGCGCGCATCGCGCTCGGCGGCACGACCTGCGCGGCCGGGGCGGCGCTCGTCAACGGCACCTTGGCCCACTGCCTCGACTATGACGACACCCATGTCGGCGCGACGGCGCATCTCTCCGCCCCGGTCTGGTCGGCCGCACTGGCCGTGGGGCAGCAGACCGGCGCCGAGGGCCGGGACATGATGGCCGCCTTCATCGCCGGCTTCGAGGCGGGCGCGCGCCTCGGCAACGGCATCGGCGGGGTGGCCAATCTCCGCGGCTGGCACTCCACCGGCATTTTCGGCGCGCTCGGCGCGGCGGTCGCCGCAGCCGTGCTGTTGCGGCTGGACGACGACGGCATCGCCCGCGCGCTCGGTGCCGCCGCCACGCAGGCTGGCGGTCTGACCGGCTCCTTCGGCACCCATGCCAAGCCATTCCATGCCGGCAAGGCCGCGATGAACGGCGTGCTGGCGGCGGAGCTCGCGGCCGCCGGCTTCGAGGCGTCCGAGGCCCTGCTGGAAGCCGAAGGCGGGCTCGGCAGCGCGCTGGTGCAGGATGGCGCGGCGGCCATCGGCGAGGTGGATTTCGACGATGGCTGGGAGCTGCTGCGCAACACGGTCAAGCCCTATGCCGCCTGCCTGCTGACCCACCCGGTCATCGACGCCGCGCGGGCGCTCGCACCGGAGGCGGCGGGCCGCGAGCCCCGGCGCATCGAGCTTCGCGTCAATCCCGCCGCGATCCGGCTTGCCGGCAAGGCGGACCCGCAAACCCCGCTCGAAGGCAAGTTCAGCCTCGCCTTCTGCACGGCGCTCGGCCTTGCCGGGCGACCGGCGGTGGAAGGCGACTTCACCGCCGGGACGCTAGCCGACCCGGACCTGCGCTCGGTGCTCGCCCGCGTCGAGCCGGTGGCCGAGCCCGGCCGGGACACGCGCTCGGCGGCGCTGGAAGTCCGGTGGTTCGACGGAGCCACCGACCGGCGCGAAACGGCCATGGCGCGCGGCAATCCGGGCAACCCGCTCTCCCGCGCCGACCTGGAAGCCAAATTCCGCTCGCTCGCCGAACCGGCGCTGGGCGAGGCGGCCGAAACGCTGAGCGCGCTCGCCTGGGATTTCGACGCCCCCGGCCGCGCCGGCGAACTCCACAACCTTCTCGCCGCTTAGGAGGCACATCCGTCCATGATCCTCTCCATCCGCCTTGCGCCCGAAGACAATGTGGTCGTCGCCCGCGTCGATATCCTCTCCGGAACCGAGCTTCCGGGCGAGAGCGTCACCGCGCTCGACGTCGTGCCGGCCGGGCACAAGATCGCCACGCGCCCGATTGCGGCGGGCGAGCCGGTGCGCAAATACGACCAGATCATCGGCTTCGCCAGCGAGCCGGTGGAGGCCGGCGCGCATGTCCATGTCCACAACTGCGCCATGGGCGATTTCGAGCGCGACTACGCCATCGGGCAGGAGATGAAGCCGGTCGATTTCGTTCCGGAGGGCAATCGGGCGAGCTTCCAGGGCTATCTGCGCGCGAACGGCCGGGTCGGCACAAGGAATTATATCGGCGTGCTGACCAGCGTGAACTGCTCGGCCACCGCCGCGCGCTTCATCGCCGAGGCGGTGGAGGACCGCATCCTGGCGGACTACCCGCATGTGGACGGCGTCGTGGCGCTCACCCACTCGACCGGCTGCGGCATGGCCGGGGCGGGAGACGGCTACGAAAACCTCCAGCGCGTGCTCTGGGGCCATGCGCGCCACCCGAACTTCGCCGGCATCGTGCTGGTCGGCCTCGGCTGCGAGGTCAACCAGATCGACTTCCTGCTCGAAGCCTACGGGCTGGAGCGCGGCCCCTTCCTCAGCACCATGAACATCCAGGAGACCGGCGGCCTCCGGCGCACGGTGGAACGGGGCTGCGACCTCATCCGCGAGATGCTGCCGGAGGCGGACCGCGCGCGGCGCCAGCCCGTTGCGGCCTCGGAGCTCACCGTCGCGCTGCAATGCGGCGGCTCGGATGGCTATTCCGGCATTACCGCCAACCCGGCGCTCGGCGCGGCCGTGGACAATCTGGTCCGCCACGGCGGCACCGGCGTGCTGGCCGAGACGCCGGAAATATACGGCGCGGAGCATCTGCTGACCCGCCGGGCCGTGGACGAGCGCACCGGCCGGAAGCTCATCGAGCGCATCCGCTGGTGGGAGGACTACACGGCGCGCAATGGCGGCGAGATGAACAACAACCCCTCGCCCGGCAACAAGGCGGGCGGCCTCACGACCATCCTGGAGAAGTCGCTCGGCGCGGCGGCCAAGGGCGGCACCACCAATCTCGCCGGGGTTTACCGCTATGGCGAGCCCATCGACCGCAAGGGCTTCGTGTTCATGGACAGCCCCGGCTACGACCCATGCTCCATCACCGGGCAGGTGGCGTCCGGGGCGAACCTTGTCTGCTTTACCACCGGGCGCGGCTCGGTCTATGGCAACAAGCCGGTGCCCTCGATCAAGCTCGCCACCAACACCGAGATGTACCGCCGCCTCGAAGAGGACATGGATATCAATTGCGGCACGATTACCGACGGAGACGCGAGCGTGGCGGAGGTCGGAAGCGAGATATTCGACAAGTTCCTCGCCGTCGCCTCCGGCGAGGCCACCAAATCCGAAGCCCAGGGCCTCGGCACAGCGGAGTTCATCCCCTGGCAGGTCGGCGCGGTGATGTGAGCGCCGGGCGGACGCAGCCCGCACCGGAAAGGAAAGTTGCGATGGCGTTGAACACCCTCTTGCCCGGCTTCGCGGCCGCCGTGGAGGCGGGCGACGGGCTGGCGCTGGCCGCCTGCTTCACCGAGGACGGCATCTACCACGACACCTTTTACGGCGAGTTCCACGGCCGGGACGCCATTGCGGACATGCTTGAAAACCATTTCTGGCGCGATGCCGACAGCTTCCGCTGGCGCTTCGAGGACATCTGTGAGGCGGGCGACATCGGCTATGCCTCCTGGCTGTTCGGCTACCACTCCCGCCTCGAGGACGCGGCCGGCCGCCGGGTTGTCGTCGAGGGCATGTCGCGCTTCCGCCTCCGGGACGGGCTGATCGCGCGCTATGACGAACTGCTCGACATCGCCGTCACGCTCGGCCAGCTCGACTTCGCGCCCGAGCGCGTGGCCCGCATCGCCGCCCGCCACGCCCGCGCCTACCGGAACCGGGCTCGCCGCACCGGGTATTGGGACTGAGGGAATGTCCACGGCCGTCCGCCGGGCAGCGAGCGACCTTGTGGGGGTCGTGGTGCATGCGCCGGCGCAGGAATTCCCTGACGCGCCGCGGCGTTCGCCCGGCGGTTTGCGGCGGGCTTGCGTCCGACCCCGAACCGCCCGCTCCCGGCCTTCCGGAGCGCTTTTCAGGGCAAGCCCGAAAAGCGTCACCCCGGACCGGGGTCCGGGGTGAGGAAGAAAATGTCCGCCCGCTTCTCCCGGCCGGCGAGGCCGGGACTCCATCGTAAAGCGGGCGTCTAGAAGAAGACGTAGGAGCGGACCACGACATTCTTGCGGCAACGCGCGTCGGCCGGCGCCGTCGGATCGATGCAGGCCGAGTGGAACGACCAGCGCGACACCGAGCCGTCCGTGACCGAGTCGTAGCATTTCAGCATCGACACTTCCGTCGGCGTCTGACGCGGGAACCAGTACCACTCATGGTCCGGCCGGTAGGTGAAGCGGGTCGTCTCGCCCACCCGGTCGTCGTAGATGCGGTAGTTGTTGATGTAGGGCTGGTCGGCGAAGGACGGCCAGGCGCAGAGCACGAAGGGGAACTGCTCCACCGTCTCCATCGGCTTGGCGAGGTTGATCGACATGAACCGCCGCGACATCTTCGCGTCGGCCTCCGCTTCCGTGTAGTGCTGCGTGCGCCCGAAATTGCGCAGGTTCTTCGTCAGCAGCTCGCGGCAGCGCACCCGCCCGCTATTGTCGTTCAGGTCGTTGTGCACGAGGTTGACATAACGCGCATTCACGCCGGGATTCTTGGCGTCCTGGTCTTCCGTGCGGTCGCCCTGGTAGTCCTTGTCGAACACGTCGTGGTTATAGACCAGTGCGTCGGTCGCATCGGGGAAGAACTCCAGCAGGAGCTTCTCGATCTCCGGGTAGAACACACGCTCCACTTCCGCCGAGTCGTAGAAGTTCCCGCACTTGGACTCGAGATGCGCCAGCGAGACGCCGAGCCTGTCCATGCTTTCGGCGCTGCCGACATCGAGGCCCGGATAGTATTCGCCGATCCGGCGCGCATCGCGGAGCACCTGTGGGAAATAGAGGCTGCGGTCCCTGAGTTCGTCTTCAGCCTTGCGCAGCACATCCGCTTCGGCCTTGCGCGCCGGGTCCCGCCAGAGCGCGTTGGACGGCACGATGGAGTAGGACGGGTGCTCGTAAACGGTGTAGCGCAACGGCAACGCCACGCCGCCTTCGGGAACTTCGAAACCGTTGGCGCAGATATAGTCCAGGCATTCCTCATATTCGCGGAAGCCCGGGCCCCACTTGGTCTCAATGGGGCCCGGAGGCGCATTGTCGAGCCGGTCGAGCAACGCCTGGCTGTGACCCTCGGCGATCTGCTGGAGCGCCGCCTCCAGCGCCGCGGCGGTTCCGGCGTCGCCGTCCCGGTCGAACGACATGTAGGACAGGCCGCCATTCGCGGCGACGGGCGGCGGCTGGCCCTCCGTCAGCTGGAGCGGCGGCACATAGGCCGACGGCCCTGCATCCGCTTCAACCCGGTTCCCGATGGCTTGCTGCCCGTCCATAACTCGTCCTCCGGCTGGATAATTCCTATTATGAGGGAAAGCACACCCGTTTTCCAAGGCTCCCGCCCCCGCACAGCATTCGTGCTGCTGACGCACAAATGCCTGAGCCGTACAAGCAACTTCGCAACATTGCACACAGGAAGCGCCGCATGAACCATCCAGTTGTCTCGCGCGAAGCGTGGCTCGACGCCCGCAAGGCGCTTCTCGACCGGGAAAAGGCACTGACCCGCGAACGCGATGCGCTGGCGGCTGCCCGAAGAGCATTGCCCTGGGTGGAAGTGACGGCGGACTATCGCTTCGAGAGCGAAGCCGGCGAGATCCGCCTCGCTGACCTGTTCGGCGAAAGCAGCCAGCTCGTCGTCTCGCATTTCATGTTCGGGCCGGACTGGGAGGCGGGCTGCCCGAGCTGCTCCTTCTGGGCTGACGGCTATGACCCGATGGTCGTCCATCTGGCGGCGCGGGACGTTGCTTTCGCGGCCGTGTCGCGCGCGCCGCTTGCCCCGCTTCTCGCCTATCGCGACCGCATGGGCTGGCGCTTCCCCTGGGTTTCCTCGCTGCACAGCGGTTTCAACCGGGATTTCGGCGTTTCCTTCGACGAGGAGGCGCTCGCGGCGGGGCCGGTCATGTACAACTACCGCGAAACCGCCATGCGCGGCAGCGAGGCGCCCGGGCTCAGCGTGTTCTGCAAGGATGCGGCCGGGCGCATCTTTCACACCTATTCCTGCTACTCGCGCGGGCTGGACCCGATGAACGCCGCCTACCAGCTTCTCGACATCGTGCCGAAGGGCCGTAACGAGCAGGACCTGCCATTCCCGATGACCTGGGTGCGCCGCCGCGACGAATATTGAGCGGCTCACGGCGGTGCGGTCACGCCATGGCGGCGAGGCGGTATTTCAACCGTTCAGTCGCGGCGACCAGGGCCGCGCGAATGCCGAATTCCATAGCGGAATGGCCGGCTTCCGGCACCGGAACATATTCCGCAGCCGGCCAGGCGCGCGCCAGCTCGTCCGCGGTCGCAATCGGGCAAACGACATCGTATCGGCCCTGAACGATGGTCGCCGGCAGGCCTTCGATGCGGTGGAGATCGTCGAGGAGCTGGCCGTCCCGGAGGAACAGGCCGTTCATGAAATAGTGCGCCTCCAGGCGCGCGAGGCCGAGGGCGGCGCGGTCCCCGGCTACCGCGGCCGTGTCAGCCGGGCCGGGCCTCAACGCCGAACAAGCGCTCTCGTAGCGCGACCAGGCGCGCGCGGCGGGCAGGTGGACGCGGGGGTCCGGGTCCGTCAGCCGGCGGTGGTAGGCGGCCAGCAGGCCGGCGCCGCGCTCCTCCTTCGGGATCGGTGCGAGAAACGCCCGGTGCGCTTCTGGGAAGAAGGTGCCCATGCCGTGCAGGAACCAGTCGATTTCCGCCCGCCGCCCGAGAAACACGCCGCGCAGCACAAAGCCGAGGCACCGTTCGGGATGCGCCTGCCCGTAAGCAAGCGCGAGCGTGCTGCCCCAGGAGCCGCCGAACACAAGCCACCGGTCCACCGACAGATGCCGGCGCAGCGTCTCGATGTCGCGGATGAGATGTTGCGTCGTGTTGGCGTGGGTCTCCGCGCCCGGCGTGGAGCGCCCGGCGCCGCGCTGGTCGAACAGCAGAATCCGGTAGGCCGCGGGGTCGAAGAAGCGCCGATAGGCCGGCGTGCAGCCGGCTCCGGGCCCGCCATGCAGGAACAGAACCGGCAGGCCGCCCGGGCTGCCGGCCTCCTCCCAATACATGACATGGCCGTCGTCCAGCGGCAGCATGCCGCTCTCAGCCGCTTCTATCGCCGGGAATAGATCTGTACGCCCGTCCATCCGCAGAACCTTAGCGACCGCCATGCAAGGCTTCCAGACGCCCATGCTGCGCCATTTGCCCACCCTGCTGCTCGTATTGCTCGCCGGCCCCGCCTTTGGGGACGCGGGCAATCTGAAACCCGCCGACGTGCGCCTGCTCGAAGGCGCTGAACCCTTTGTCGCGGCCTTTCTGGCCCGGCCCGGCCTCCGCTACGAGCCCGAGCCGGCCCGCCTCGACCGGCACGGCCGGCGCCTTGCGCATGTGTTCTCCGGATCGCTCTGGCTGCAGCGGGAGCTGGTCGCGCGCGGCCTCGCCGTGGTGGCGCCGCCGCTCATATCGCGCGACCGTGCGCTTGCCCTGCTCCGGCTGGAACGCCAGGCGCGGTTGTCCGAACCCGGGCTCTGGACCGCGCGGCCGGAAGTGCGCCCGGTTTCCGCCGAGCGCGCAGGGACGGTTCTCGACCGCTTCGCCATTGTGGAGGGGCGCGTCCTGTCGGTCACACGCGGTTTCCGCAGCAGTTTCGTCAATTTCGGTGGTGACTGGCGCGAAGACTTCACCATCTACCTGAAGCGTGGCCGCATCTCGCGCGCCTTCCCGCCGGCATTGCTGGAAGGACAGCGCGTCCGCGTGCGGGGCTGGGTGTTTTACAGCAACGGCCCTGCCATCGACCTTGCCGACCCGCTCTATCTGGAAACGCTCGGCCGGTAGGACGACCGTCAACCCGCCAGCCCCTGGCGGTAGCTCAGCGCCTCCGCGATATGCAGCCGGCCCACCCGGCCACTTGCATCCATGTCCGCCAGCGTGCGCGCCACGCGGAGCACGCGGTGATAGCCGCGCGCCGAAAGCCTGAGCCGCTCCGTTGCGCTTTGCAGGAGGGACGCGCCCGCCTCGTCCGGAGCCGCCGCCTCGGCGAGCCGCGCACCATCTATATCCCCGTTCAGGGCGGGCTCTCCATAACGCGCCGTCTGCTTTTCGCGCGCCTCCTCGACGCGGGCCGCGACATGGCGGCTGCTCTCCGCCGGCGGCGGCAGCGCCAGGTCTGCAGCCGCGACGCGCGGCACATCCACGAACAGGTCGAAGCGGTCCAGCAGCGGGCCGGAAAGGCGGCGGCGGTAATCCGCCGCGCAGCGCGGCGCGCGGTTGCAGGCGCGGTCCGGTTCGTCGATATGGCCGCAGCGGCAGGGGTTCATCGCGGCCACGAGCTGGAAGCGGGCCGGATAAACGACATGCCGGTTGGCGCGCGCGATCGTCACCCTGCCGACTTCCAAGGGCTGCCTGAGCGCCTCCAGCGCAGGGCGGACGAATTCGGGCAGCTCGTCAAGGAACAGCACGCCGCGATGCGCCAACGAAATCTCCCCCGGCGCAGCGCGTTGCCCGCCGCCGACCAACGCGGTCATCGACGAGGAATGGTGCGGGTCGCGGAAGGGACGCCGGCGCGGTATACGCCCGGCTTCCAGCGCGCCGGCGGCGCTGTGAATCCTCGACACCTCCAGCGCCTCGGCCGGCTGGAGCGGCGGCAGCACGCCCGGCAGGCGGGCCGCCAGCATCGACTTGCCCGCGCCCGGTGGCCCTGAAAAGAGCAGGTTGTGGCCGCCCGCCGCCGCGATCTCCAGCGCCCGCTTGGCGGTCTCCTGTCCCTTGATGTCGTGGAGGTCGAGCGTGTCCGCCTCCGGGGCGATTTCGCCGGGCTCGGGCGGCGCCAGCACCTGCCGGCCCCGGAAATGGTTGAGCAATGCGAGCAGCGTCTTGGGCGCCAGGACTTCGAGATCGCCGGCCCAGGCAGCTTCCGGCCCGTTGCCGGCGGGGCAGATCAGGCCGCGGCGCGACTCCACCGCCGACATGGCGGCGGACAACACGCCCGCGACTTCGGTGAGCGCGCCGTCGAGGCCGAGTTCGCCGAGCGCAACGTGGCCTGCAATGTCCTCGGCCTGCACGGCTCCCATCGCCGCCAGCAGTCCGAGCGCGATAGGCAGGTCGAAATGGCTGCCTTCCTTCTGGAGGTCGGCCGGGGCGAGATTGACGGTGATGCGCTCCGCCGGCAGCCCGAGGCCGATGGCGGCGAGCGCCGCCCGCACCCGCTCGCGGCTTTCCGCTACCGCCTTGTCCGGCAGGCCGACGACATTGAACGCGGCAAGCCCGCTGCCGAGATGCACCTGGACATCGACCTCACGCACCTCGATGCCGTCGAAGGCGACCGTCGCGACATGTGCGACCGCCGGACGGCCGCTCACCGCACCGGCCCCTCGCCACCCTGCCCCGCAAGGCGCCCCTCGATCGCGTCCCAGATGAGCGCGGCGATCCGCACGCCGTCGAAGCGCTCGATCTCCTGGATGCCGGTCGGCGAGGTGACGTTGATCTCGGTGAGATAGCCGCCGATGACGTCTATGCCGACGAAGGTGAGCCCACGCTCCCGCAGCGCCGGGCCGATGACCTCGCAGATCTCGGTTTCGCGCGGCGTCAGGTCGCTCTGCACCGGCCTGCCGCCGACATGCATGTTGGCGCGGGATTCGCCGGCCGCCGGAATGCGGTTGATGGCACCGACGGCCTCGCCCTCAACAAGAATGATGCGCTTGTCGCCTTCGCGCACTTCCGGCAGGTAGCGTTGCGCGATGATGGGGTCCCTTGAAGACGTCAGGAACATTTCGACCAGCGCGTTCAGATTCTCGTCATCCTCGCGCAGGTGGAAGACGCCGGCGCCCCCGTTTCCGAACAGCGGCTTCAGGATGATGTCGCGGTGCTCCTCGCGGAAGGCCGCGATCTCCGCCTCGTCGCGCGTAATCAGGGTCGGCGGCATCACGCCTTCGAAATGGGTGACGAACAGCTTCTCGGGCGCATTGCGCACGGAAGCCGGGTCGTTCACCACCAGCGTCCCGGGGTGGATGTGCTCCAGCAGATGGGTCGCGGTGATGTAGGACATGTCGAAGGGCGGGTCCTGGCGCATCATCACGACATCGACGCCCGCCAGGTCCACTGTCTCCGGCGCACCAAGCGTAGCATGGCGGCCTCTCTCGCGCTGGAGCGTCATCGGCCGGCCGCGGGCCGTCAGCCGCCCGTCCCGGAAGACCAGCGCGTCCGGCAGGTAGTGGAACAGCGAATAGCCGCGCGCCTGGGCCTCCAGGCAGAGCGCAAAGGTGCTGTCGGCGTCGATATCGACGCTCTCGATAGGGTCCATCTGGACGGCGACGGCGAGGGTCATGGGTCAGGAATCCGGTCCGGGAAATGCAGAACGCCCGCGCATCATATCGCGCCCCATTCCGCCGCGCACGGGGTTGCGCACCGCCCCGTCAGTTGAGGCGGGCGCGGAAGCGCTGGATCAGGGTCGCGGCTTCGAGCCGGGCGCCGTCGGCGGGTTCCATCGCGATATAGCGTTCCAGGCTCTCGACCGCGCCCTTGAAGCGGCCGAGCGCGGCTTCCAGCATCGCCCGCTCGCGCATCAGTTCCGCAAGGCCGGGCGCGATCCAGGTCATGCGCTCGAGCACGGCGAGCGCCGTTTCGAACTGCCGGCGGCGCGCGAGGCGCAGGCGGATATTGTTCTGCAGCCTCAGCAGGACGCTGCGGTCCGCGGCCGTGCGGAAATGCGCCGCTTCGAGCTCCGCCGAAGCGCCGTAGGCCGCCTTGAGCAGCTGCCTGAGCGCCGGCGGATCCCGCGCCGCGCCCCGTTCGAACGGATCGACGATCTCCGTCCTGTCCACCCGGATGAGGAAGTGGCCGGGAAAGTCGAGCCCCTCGACATGGGCGCCAAGCCGCCGCCCCACCGCCATATAGAGGATGCCGAGCGCGACCGGCAGGCCTCGGCGACGGTCGATCACGCGCAGGAGATTGGCGTTCTGCAGGTCGTCATAGGTTGCACGGTCGCCCGTATAGCCGAACGCGCCGCCGAGCGTGTCGGCAAGGCGATCCGGACTTCCGGCCGCTTCCGCCAGTTCGTCGAAATGCGCGCGGTAGCGGTCCAGCGGCACGCCAGGCCGGTCGAAGGAGCCGAGCAGCAGGGCCGCTTCGCCGATGTCGAACGGCTCTTCGCCACCTTCGCCGATCCGGCGGAGCTCGGCTTCCGCCGGGGTCATGCGACCCGCCCGGGGCGGCTGTCCCCATCCCTCCAGGCGTCGGGGATCACGATGGGCAGCCGCCCCGGCACCACGGCAATGACATCGAACCGGACGGGCCAGTCGCGGTAGCGGGGATTGGCCGCAAGGAAATTCCGCGCGGCCATTGCGATGCGATGACGCTGGCGTTGGGGCACCGCCTGCCGCGCCAGCGCCTCGGTCGGGCGCGCCTTGACCTCCACCATGACCAGGCGCCGGCCGCGCCGCGCGACCAGGTCGATCTCACCAACCGGGGTCCTGTAGCGGCGCGCCAGCACGCGGTAGCCCGCAAGACGCAGCCGCAGGGCCGCAATGCGCTCGGCCCGGCGGCCGCGGCTGTCACCGGTCGCGGGCAAGCAGCTCGAGTCCGCGCCGGTAGAGGTCGCGCCGGGGCCGCCCCGAAACCGCCGCCAACTCGCCCGCCGCGCGCGAAAGGCCGAGCGCCGCGATCCGTTCCGCGAGCAGTGCATCGGGAATCTCGGCGGGCGCCGCCTCCGCAGGCGGCCCGACGACAATGACGATTTCGCCTTTCGGCGGCCCGGACCCGGCATAGCGCGCCGCAAGCTCGTCGAGCGTGCCGCGAACGACCTCCTCATGGCGTTTCGTGAGTTCGCGCGCGATTGCGGCCCCGCGCGCGCCCAGCACTGCCGCCATGTCCGCCAGGCAGGCCGCGAGCCGCGTTCCCGCTTCATAGACAATCAGCGTTGCCGGTGTTTCGGCCCAGGGCGCGAGCGCACGCCGGCGAGCCGGGCGTTTCGCCGGCAGAAAGCCCAGGAAGCCGAACCGGTCCGGCGCCAGGCCCGAAAGCTGCAAGGCCGTCAGCGCCGCATTCGCCCCCGGCGCCGAAGTCACGGCCAGGCCCTCCGCCCGGACCGCGCGCACAAGGCCGAAACCGGGGTCCGAGACGAGCGGCATCCCCGCGTCGCTCGCCAGCGCCACGGCCTTTCCTGCTCGGATGGCGGCAATGAGTTTCGGCCGCACCCGCTCCGCATTGTGGTCGTGATAGGCGGTGAGGTGCGCCTTCAGACCGTGAATCTGAAGGAGGCGGCGGGTTACGCGCGTGTCCTCGCAGGCAACGAGATCGGCGGCGGCAAGAATGTCGAGAGTGCGGAGCGTGATGTCGCGTGCATTGCCGATCGGCGTCGCCACCAGATAGAGGCCCGCCGGCAGGCGCCCCTTCGGGTCGCCCGACGCTTTACGCGCCGGGCCGGGAGGGTTAGCTTCGCGCCCGGTTGCTTCGTCGGAGGCGGGTCGTGAACACGGCATACTGGCGCTACGCCTCTTTCGCGCTGCTCGGCATGGCGGTTGCCGCCTGCCAGCACTCGGGAACAGGCAAGCCTAGCCTGCCGAAGCCCCCCGCGAAAGCGCCGGCGGCCGTCCCGCCTGCTCCGAAGCCGCAAGCGCCGGTATCCGCTCCTTCTTCGCCGCCGATATTCCGCGCGGCGCTGCTGGCGCCGTTTTCCGGCCGCCATGCGGAGTTCGGCGCAGCCATGCTGAACGCGGCCCAATTAGCGCTCTACGACGCCGCGGGCGAGGACTTCGTGCTGATCCCGCTGGATACCCGGGGGAACCCGGCCGGCGCGGTCGAGGCGGCCCGGCAGTCCGTGCAGCGCGGCGCCGGAGCGATGCTCGGCCCGATTTTCGGCTCGAATGTATCGGCGGCGGCCGAAGCGGTGCGTGCGCGGTCGCTGCCTGTCTTCGCCTTCTCGAACGACCGCGCGGCGCTCAGGCCGGGTGTGTGGCTTTTCGGTCCCTTGCCGGAAGACGAGGTGGAGCGGCTCGTGGGCCATGCCGCTTCCGAAGGCCGGAAGCGGCTGGCCTTGCTTGCCTACGACACGGAATTCGGCCGCTACGCGATCCGGGCCGCCGAGCGCGCAGCCGGCAGGCACGGCGTTGCCGTGGTCCGCAGCGGCACCATCTCTCCCGGGCTCGACGCGAAGGCGCTGTCCGAGCGGGTGCGCGTGTTCGCCGGCGCTCCGGCCAAACGCACGCCGGAGACCGATGAACGGCCCCCGCCTTTCGACGCCGTGCTGATCGCCGCCGAGGGCGAGGCGCTGCGTTCGACGGCGGCGCTGCTCGCCTTTCACGGGATAGACCCGAATAAGGCGCGCTATCTGGCGACGGGCGTCAGGCCCGACCGGCTTCCGCTTGACGAGCCGAGTCTCGTTGGAGCGTGGTATGCCGGCCCGCCGCCGGAAGCGTTCAACCTCTTCTCCCGCCGCTACGAGGCCGTTTACGGCGCCCCGCCGCCCCGCCTGGCCGGTCTCGCCTACGATGCGACCGCCATAGCCGCCATGCTGGCGGAGAACCGGCGCGGTGGCGCGCTGGATGCCACAGCGCTTACCGCCCCGGACGGCTTCTTCGGCGCGGGCGGCTTTTTCCGGTTCCGACCGGACGGCGCTATACAGCGGGCGCTCGCCATATTCGAGATCGCGCCCGGCGGCCCCCGCATCGTAGATCCCGCGCCCGAGCGATTCGACGCCGAGGACAAACCTGTCGGCTAGCCCGGCATCGTGCAGGACCGGTCCGTCTGGTACCCTGAATCGCATGCAGGGCGTGGGTAGCAACGTGAGGTCGCCCGCTCGGACAACCGCTCGTCGAGGTTGAGGAATGCCGGAGCTTGGCGAGACTGGCGAAGCGGCGATCCGGTTGGGGTTCTTCTTCGGCATTTTTGTCCTTGTGGCCTTGTGGGAGCTTGCCCGGCCGCGCAGGCGGCTCGCCCAGCCGCGCTGGCTGCGCTGGTATGCCAATCTGGGCCTGGCGGCGTTGAACACGGCGCTGGTGTGGCTTCTCGTCCCGCTGGTTCCGGTCGCATTGGCCGTCATTGCCGAAAGCCGTGGCTGGGGCCTTCTCAATCTCGTCGAATTGCCATTCTGGCTCGAAGTCGCGCTCGCGGTCGTCGTTCTCGATCTGGCAATCTATCTTCAGCATGTGGTGTTCCATGCCGTGCCCGCGCTCTGGCGGCTGCACCGCATGCACCACGCCGACCTCGACTTCGATGTCACCACCGGGGCGCGGTTCCATCCGGTCGAAATCCTTGTCTCTCTGGCAATCAAGCTCGCCACAGTCGCCCTCATCGGCGCGCCGGCGGCGGCGGTGCTGGTTTTCGAAATCCTGTTGAACGCGACCTCGATGTTCAATCACGGCAATTTGCGGATGCCGGCATGGCTGGACCGCATGCTGCGATGGATCGTCGTCACGCCGGACATGCACCGGGTGCATCATTCCGACATTCCCGCCGAGACAGACAGCAATTTCGGTTTCAACCTTCCCTGGTGGGACCGCCTGTTCGGCACCTACCGGGCGCAGCCGTATCTGGGGCATGAAGGGATGACAATCGGCCTCGACAGGTTTCGGAGGCGCGAAGATTTGCACCTGCACAGAATGCTGCTCCAGCCGCTGCGGAAGGACGAGGAAGACGCGACGACTGACCGGCGTCAGGACGGCGACGGGTCCGCCTGACCCGCTTCAGGAATCGCCGCCCGCGGCGCGCGCTTCCTCGATCAGCGCGAGCACCCGTTCAGCGTCGGCGACTTCATTGGCCAGCAGCAGGATGAGGCGCGCATCGAGCCTCCGGCTTTCCGCCTCGTCCAGCCCCCGGTGGGCGTCCACCAGGGCCGCGTAAATGTCGTCCGCGCGTATCATCGCCAGCCTCGCGCCCGTTCCACAGCAGCATCAATGCTGGCGGGTTCGAAGCGCCGCCAGCGCGCGGCGACATGCTGGTCTGGGCGGAACAGCCAGGTCGTGCTGGGCCGTCCGTCATAGCGCGACGCCAGAAGGCCTTCCGGCCGCGCGCAATGGACGGGCACCCCCCTTTCCGCCGCCGTAGCCGCCTCGCCCGGTGCCGCGAAGTGCAGCAGGGAGAAATCGCCATCCAGCCGGTCCAGCCACCAGCCGTTCCCGAGGGGCGCATCGACGGCCGCCGCACCGGGCTGCATCGGTCCCTCGAAACCAGCCCATTCCGGCTCGTCGGGAGTGGAAAGCGGAGAGGCCGCCAGGAGCGTCGGCACCGAGAGCCGGCCGCTGTTCACGAAGGCGCGGGCGAAGTCATGCCGGCGCGCGAGCGTTAGCGCTGCGTCCCGGAACGCCTCGGCCGCCCTGCCGACCGGCGTCATGAAATCGGTCGAGCGCGAGGAGTTCAGGATATTCTCGTCGGCGGCGGGGATGCGTTCGGCCTCGTAGCTGTCGAGCAGCGCGGGTCCGGCGCGGCCGCGGATCGTTTCAGCCAGCTTCCAGGCGAGGTTGTCGGCATCCTGGATGCCGCCATTGCCGCCGCGTGCGCCGAAGGGGGAGACCTGGTGCGCGGCATCGCCGAGAAAGAAGATGCGCCCGTGGCGGAAGCGCTCCAGCCTCCGGCAGCGGAAGGTGTAGATGGAGACCCACTCGACATCGAACGGCGTCCGGGGTCCGACCATGGCGCGGATGCGGGGGACCACCTTTTCGAGTTTCGCTTCTTCCTCGGGGTCGGCTTCGGGCCCGAGCTGGAGATCGATGCGCCAGATATCGTCGGGCTGCTTGTGAAGCAGCGCCGAGCGGCCCGCGTGAAAAGGCGGGTCGAACCAGAAGCGCCGTTCCGCCGGGAATTCCGACTTCATCCGGACATCGGCGATCAGGAAACGGTCCGGAAAGGACTGCCCGCGGAACGGAAGCTCCAGGCTGCCACGCACGGCGGAGCGCACACCGTCGCAGGCCAGCAGCCAGTCGCAGGTGAAGGCGTAGCCGCCGGCCGGCGTCGAGACCAGAACGCGGACACCGCCGCCCTGCTCCTCGACCCCGGTGAGCCGCGTCTTCCAGCGCAGGTCCAGACCGAGCGACCGGGCGCGCTCCACCAGATATTCCTCGACATAATATTGCTGGATGTTGATGAAGGCGGGCCAGCGGTGCCCTTCTTCGGGCAGCAGGTCGAAAGCATAGACGAGTTCGTCGCCGTGGAAGACCTTGCCGCGGTTCCAGACCACGCCCTTGGCGGCCAGTTCGGGGCCGATGCCGAGGCGCGCGAGAATCTCCAGGGTTCGCTTGGCGAGGCAGATGAGCCGCGAGCCGGCGCTTACCGTGTCGTCCTCGTCCACCAGCACGACATCGACGCCCCGGAGTTTCAGGTCGATGGCGACGGCCAGCCCGACCGGCCCCGCGCCGACGACGCAGACGGGGTAATGCCGTTCGCGTCCGTCGAGATCGGCCGGCTTCCGGAAGGGATAAACGGGGTTCGCGCGGCTCGGCTTCAGGGCTGTCTGCATGGCCTCATTATCGCCGCCCCGCCGCAGCCGGGCCAGACATACGCGCTGCCGGCCCGAGGCGCACTATACTCGCGGGAATGTCCGTACCGCCGGGGAGCCAATCCGCAATGGCGCGTGTCCGCAATATCCTGTTTATCATGACAGACCAGCTTCGCTGGGATTATCTCTCCTGCTACGGGCATCCGGTCCTGGAGACGCCGCATCTGGACGGACTCGCGGCGAAGGGAACGCGCTTTACCCGCGCCTATTGCCAGTCGCCGATCTGCGGGGCGTCGCGCATGTCGTTCTATACCGGGCGCTACATGTTCAGCCACGGCGCCACCTGGAACAATGTCCCGCTGGCGGTGGGCGAACTCACGCTCGGCGACTGGCTGCGCCCGCTCGGGCTGCGCACGGCCCTGGTCGGCAAGACGCATATGGCCGCCGACCGGGAGGGCATGCAGCGGCTCGGCATCGACCCGGCGAGCAACACCGGCATATTGCTGTCGGAGTGCGGTTTCGAGCCTTACGAGCGGGACGACGGGCTGCATCCCGACATGTCCGCCGACCCGGACCTCGCCTACAACCGCTGGCTGAGGGAGCGCGGCTACGACGGCGCCAACCCCTGGCACGACTACGCCAACTCTGCCGAGGGGCCGGGCGGCGAGCAGCTTTCCGGCTGGTATCTCCGATATGCCCCGCTGCCGGCGCGCGTGAAGGCCGAGCATTCCGAGACCGCCTACATGACCGGGCGGGCGATGGACTTTATCCGCGAGCAGGGCGAAGAGCCCTGGTGCCTCCATCTTTCCTACATCAAGCCGCACTGGCCCTATATCGCACCCGCGCCCTATCACGGCCTCTACGGTGCCAATTCCGTCATCGCCGCCAACCGGCATGAGGACGAGCGCCGGGACCCGCACCCCGTCCACGCCGCCTTCATGGCCCATGAAGACAGCCGGAACTTCTCACGCGACGAGGTCCGGCGCACGGTCATCCCCGCCTATATGGGTCTGGTGAAGGAAATCGACGACCATATGGGCCGCCTGTTCGCCTTCTTGGAGGACCAGGGCCGGATGGAAAACACCATGATCGTCTTCACCAGCGACCACGGCGACTATCTGGGCGACCACTGGCTCGGCGAGAAGGAGCTGTTCCACGAGGAAAGCGTACGCATCCCGCTGATCCTGTACGACCCGGAGGGAACGCCCGGCGCGGTCGTGGACGACCTTGTGGAATCGATCGACCTGGTGCCGACCTTCGTGGAGGCGGCGGGCGGCGAGGTCCAGCCGCACCGGCTGGAGGGGCGCTCACTGCTGCCGCTGCTGCGCGGCGGAAAGGCCGAGCGGCGCGAGGCGGTGTTCTCCGAAACCGACTACGCCCACCGGGCCGCCCGCCTCACGCTCGGGCGCGGCGTCGAGGAGTCCCGCGGCTATATGGTCCGCACGGAGCGTTGGAAATATGTGTTCTGGGAAGGATACCGCCCGCAATTGTTCGACCTCGCCGCGGACCCGCTGGAACTCGCCGACCTCGGCGGCGACCCGGCCCATGCCGGCGCCCGCGCGGAGCTGCACGAGAGGCTGTTCGCCTGGCTCCGCGCACGGCGGACCCGCACCACCCTCTCCGACGAGGAGGTGGCGCGGCGCACCGACGGCAGCCGCAAGCGCGGTTTCATCATCGGCGTGTGGTAGCGCCCGCTGTTCCTTGCCCTTATGCTGCGCCGAGGCTCATGTCGGAAACGCGAACCCTCATCCTCACCGGCGCCAGCCGCGGCATCGGCCATGCCACGGCCATCAAGTTCAAGGATGCCGGCTGGCGCGTCATCACCTGCTCGCGGCAGTCCTTTCCGGGCGGCATCTGCCCGTGGGGTGCGGGACCGGAGGACCATATCGAGGTGGACCTGTCGGATCCCGAAGGGCTCGCCGTCACGATCGAGGAAATGCGCAAGCGGCTGACCGACGGCCGCGTGCATGCGCTGGTCAACAACGCGGCGGTCTCGCCCAAGGACGATGATGGCGGCAGGCTCGGCGTGCGAAACACCCGCCTCAGCGCCTGGCACCATGTCATGCAGGTGAATTTCTACGCCCCGCTGATGCTCGCGCGCGGACTTGCGAAAGAGCTGGCGGCCGGCAACGGGTCCGTGGTGAATGTCACCTCGATCGCGGGCGGCCGGGTGCATCGTTTCGCCGGGCCGGCCTATGCAACGTCGAAAGCGGCGCTGGCGGCGCTCACCCGGGAGATGGCGGCGGAGTTCGGGCCGGACGGCATTCGCGTCAACGCCATCGCGCCCGGCGAGATCGACACTCCGATGCTCTCGCCCGGTTCGGACGAGATCGTCCGCGCCATTCCGGTCGGCCGCATGGGCGAGCCGGGGGAGGTCGCCGACACGATCTTCTTCCTTTGCACGGAGGCCTCGCGCTACATCAACGGCGCTGAAATCCACGTGAACGGCGGCCAGCACGTTTAGACGCGGCGGACCGTTGACCTTGGGCGGGCACTGAACCAGTTTCCGGGCACTTCTCCACAGGAACCGGCCCTCTTGCTCGATCTTCCTGCATCCTCGCGCGTGGTCGCCGCCATGTCCGGCGGTGTGGACAGTTCCGTCACGGCGGCGCTGCTCGCCGAAGCGGGCTATGAGGTCGTCGGCGTCACCCTGCAGCTTTACGACCACGGCGCGGCCGCGGGGCGCAAGGGCGCCTGCTGCGCCGGCCAGGACATCCACGACGCCCGCGCCGTCGCGGACCGGATCGGCATCCCGCATTACGTGCTGGACTATGAGAGCCGGTTCCGGGCCGCCGTCATGGAGGGTTTCGCCGATAGCTACCTCGCCGGCGAGACGCCGCTGCCCTGCGTGCAGTGCAACCGAACAGTGAAGTTCCGCGACCTGCTGGCAACGGCAAGGGACCTCGAAGCCGACGCGCTTGCCACCGGTCACTATGTGCAGCGCCTGCCCGGCCCGGAGCTGCACCGGGCCGCCGACAGCGGCAAGGACCAGAGCTATTTCCTGTTCGCGACCACCCGCGAACAGCTCGATTTCCTGCGCTTTCCGCTCGGCGGCATGCCCAAGGACCGGGTGCGGCGGGAAGCGGCGCGGCTCGCCCTGCCCGTGGCGGAGAAGCCCGACAGCCAGGACATCTGCTTCGTGCCGGACGGCCGCTACGCCGACATCGTCGCGCGCCTGCGCCCCGGCGCGCTGGAGCCGGGCGAGATTGTGGACCGGGACGGCCATGTGCTCGGCCGGCATGAAGGCATCGTCAATTTTACCGTCGGCCAGCGGCGCGGGCTGGACCTCGGCAATGCCGCCGACGGCGAACGGCTCTATGTGCTGGCGCTGGACCCGGAACGCCACCGGGTCGTGGTCGGGCCCCGCGAAGCGCTCGGACGCCGGCGCTTCCGAGTGCGCGAGGTCAACTGGCTCGGCGACGGCGACGCACCGGCGGAGGGGCAGCGGGCGGAAGTCCGCATCCGGTCGAGCGCAGCACCCCGGCCCGCAACCCTCTATCCGCAAGGCGACAGCGTGGAAATCCTTCTGGACGACCACGAATACGGCGTCGCCGCCGGCCAAGCCGCCGTCTTCTACGACGGCGGCCGGGTGCTCGGCGGCGGCTGGATCGTCCGGGAAGCGGAAGGCAAGCGAGGAATGACCTGACGGGTTGGTGGGACGGGCGCGCTGCGGCGTCCGTTCCGGCGCGATTTTCGAGGGGAACTGCCGGCGGCCGGGGGCCGGGCGTCAACCGGCGAAATACGTGCGCCGCGATAGCCGCGGTGCGGCGATTGGCCGGTCTAGAGCACGATCCATTCGGCTTGAAACAATGTCGTTCGTATAGCCTTAACCGTCACCCCGGCCCCCGAGCCGGGATCCATCCATGACTCTCGATGCCGCCGCTGCCGGTGGAGAATAGGCTCAACCGCTGGGGCCTGCCCTCCCCGCCTTCGCGGGGACAGGCTCCCCCGATCCGGGGCTGACGCCAGAACCGAGGCTGGACCCCGGCTCGGGGGCCGGGGTGACGAATGAGGTCAAGCCCCGACGCTACCCGCCAAATGCAGTCGTTTCAGTTGGAATGGATCATGCTCTAGTTGAACCGTCGGGGACGGAAAGGAGCGGGGAATGGTGGACGGGCCGGAAGACGCCTTGGCAATGTCCGGACGAGGCAAGGCGGTCGATATGGGGTTGCGGCACCGGGCGGTGGCGGCGGTGGTGCAGGGCGGCATGAGCGCCCGGGCGGCGGCCGCGCGGTTCGGACTGAGCGCGCCGAGTGTCAGCCGCTGGGTGAAGCGTTTCCGCGAGCGCGGGCATGTCGAGCCGGACGCGCGCGGCGGCAGCGCCTCGCGGATCGAGGCAGAGCGCGACCGGATCGTCCGCATTCTGGAGGCGCGCCCGTAGCTTTCCAGCCGGGCGCTGGGCGAGGCGCTGGCCGCCGAGGGCGTGCGGTTCGCCGACCGGACCCTGCGCCGGTTCCTCAAGCGCCACCGCATGGAATTGAGCCGCCGCCTTGCCACCCGCCACCAGCGGAAGCGGTGGAAGGCAAGCGGCGGTCAGGAGGCGGCTACCCCGTGATTCGGCTCGGTCCGACAGGACTGTGCGCCAGAGCAGAGTCCTTTCGAATTGAATCCCGGCCCGAATTTGTCGCCCCGGCCTCCGAGCCGGGGCCCAGCACCGCCGGCGCGACCCGGCACAGAGTCCGACAAGCTGGCCCCCGGATCTCCGCTTCGCTCCGTCCGGGGTGACAATCGGGGTTGCCCGTTCGGCACCGTTGCAACCCGAACGAATCGTGTTCTAACCCTTGCGCTTCGCCAGGCGCTCCAGCGTTTCGGCGATCATGCGTTTCGGTTCGTCGGTTTCCATGGCGCGCACCAGGCTGCGGATGCCGGCCTGGATCGCGTCGTTCACCGGCATCGCCTCCCATTCGCGGATCAGCTCCTTCTGGAGGCGGATGGCGCGCGGGCCGCCCTCCAGGATCTGTTCGACCCAGTGCTCCACGGCATCGTCGAGTTCGCCGGCCGGGACGACCTTTTCGACCAGCCCCCAGGAGAGCGCCTCCGCCGCACCGATGTTCTCGCCCGTGTAGCAGAGCAGCTTCGCCCTGCCCCACCCGATCAGCTGCGGGAAGAGCGCTGCCTCGACCACTGACGGCAGGCCGACCCTGACCTCCGGCATGCCCAGCACGGTATTGTCGGAAGCCACCCGCATGTCGCAGGCGGCCGCCACCTCCAGCCCGGCGCCGAGGCAATAGCCGTTGATCCGCCCGATCACCGGCACGGGACAGTCCCGGAGCGCCTTCGACATGGCGTGGATGCGGGTGATGAAGGCGCGGCCGGACACCGCGTCGAGGCCGCCCAACTCGCGCAGGTCCGCCCCGCCCATGAAGGCTTTGGGGCCGTTGCCCGTCACCACCACCGCCCGGAGGTCGCTGCGCCCGGAATACGCATTCACCGCGTCGGCGAATGCCTGCGCCGTCGCGCCGCTCAGGCAGTTCAGGCGGCGTTCATTATCGATGGCGACGCGCGCCACCCCGCGCCCGTCGATGCTTGCTTTAACCAATCCTTCAGACATTTTCTGCAACTGCCTCTCAAAACAGCGAATACGCCCCGTCGATGACGAATGTGTCGCCGGAGTGGTAGCGGCTGGCGTCGGAGACGAGATAGACCGCGATGCCGCCGAAATCCTCCTTCTCGCCCCAGCGGCCGACCGGCACGCGCGGCAGCACGGCGTCCCGGAAGCGGTCCCAGTTGAAGGCCGGCTCCGTCATCGGCGTCTCGATCCAGCCGGGCAGCACGCTGTTGGCGCGGATGCCGCTGCGCCCGTATTCGACCGCGAGCGCGCGCATCATGGCGATCAGCGCGCCCTTGCCGGCGCCGTAATGCTCGCCCCGCGCCTGGCCCATGATGGCGGCGAGGCTCGACGTCGCGGCAAGCGAGCCGGCGATGCCCTGCTCGACCATGTGGCCCGCCGCCGCGCGGAGCGTGAAGAACACGCCGTCCAGATTGACATCGAGGACGCGCCGCCATTCCGCCGTCGTCATGGTCGAGAAGCCGCCCTTGAGCGCGCGCCGGTCGGAGGAGACGCCGGCATTGGCGAAGCAGGCCGTGACCTTGCCGAGTTCAGCCACGGTCTCCGCGAAGCGTTCGGCGACCTCGTCCTCGTTGGACACATCGCAGCGCATCGCCACCGATTTCACGTCGTATCGTCGCAGCACCTCAAGCGCGGCGGCGTTCTTCTCCTCGTTCGTGCCCCAGATGCAGACATCGCCGCCCGCCTGGGCGATGGCTTCGGCGAAGCCAAGACCGATGCCGCTGTTGCCGCCGGTAATCAGCGCCGCCTTGCCGGCGAGGTTGAAGGGCTCATAGGCCATGGACTGCGCTTCCTTTCACGCGCTTGACTCAAATGCCCGGAGGCGTCCCCAGGCGGCGGGAGGCGGGGCCGATAATGCCCTCGACGGCGAGGCCGATGGAGAGCACGCGCTCATCCCTGCCGCGCGGGGCCAATAGCTGCAGGCCCACCGGCATGCCCGAGCCGTCAAGGCCCGCGGGGATCGTGAGCCCGCAAAGCTCCAGAAGGTTGCCCGGCATGGTGTTGCGGAGCGAAGCCATGTTGTGCGTCCGGTAGCCTTCGCCTTCAGCCGCATGCTGCAAGAGCGGCGCGGTGATCGGCGTCGTCGGCCCGACGATGGCGTCGATGTCCGCAAGCCGCGCATTCGCCGCCGCGGCCGCACGCGCGATCCGCATCTTCCGCCCCATATACTCCGTCGAGGTCAATGTCCCGAAGGCCTCGAAGCGGCTGCGGACATTCGGGTCCAGCGTCGCCTTGAAATCGGGCAACTCGTTTTCAATGAAGGCGACGAATTCGGGGACCGCCAGCCCGCCTTCCGCAAAAATTGCCCTGGCGTCGGCCATTTCCGGCAGGTCGAAGGATTCCACCGCCACGCCGCGATCTTCCAGCTCGCCAAGGGCGGCGCGCACGATCTCGGCCACGCCCGGACCGCAGTCCTCGAACAGGCTCTCAATCACGCCGAGCCTGAGGCGGGCCGGGTCCGCCGGCTCCGGCGGCATCCGGCAGACCGGGTCTATCGCCGCAAAGGCGAAAGCCATGTCCGCGACCGAGCGGGTCAGGACGCCGGCCGTATCGAGAGACGGGCTGAGCGGCACGATGCCCTGGAGCGACCAGCGTCCGTAGCTCGTCTTGAGGCCGACCGTTCCGGTAAAGCTCGCCGGAACGCGCACCGAACCCGCCGTGTCGGAGCCGAGCGCAACGACCGCCGTGCCCTCCAGCAGCGAAACCCCGGCGCCTGCGCTGGAGCCGCCCGGCACGCGGTGCGACTCTCCGCCCCACGGGTTGCGCGGCGTGCCCCAATGCGGGTTCGAGCCGACGCCGCCAAAGGCGAATTCGACCGTGTGCGTCTTGCCGGTGACAACGGCGAGCCCGTTCCTGACTGCCGCGACGACCGGCCCCTCGGCTTCCCACGAAGCGGGCAGCGGCTTCGGGGCGCCGGCATGGGTCGGCGCGCCGGCGAGGCCGAACAGGTCCTTGACCGACACCGGCAGGCCCTGCAGCGGCCCGAAATCAAGGCCCTGGGCGAACGCGGCATCGGCGAAGTCCGCCGCGCGGGCGGCATGGTCCGGCATCCAGAGCTTGTAGGCGCCGAGCGCCTCGTTGCGGTTTTGAAGCGCCTGTTCCAGCAGGCCGCGCGCCGTCACCCGGCCGGCCCGCAGCGCCTGGCCCAGTTCGGCAATGGTGGCAGAGGAGAGTTCGGTCATCGCGCCCGAACTGTAGGACGCGGCTCGGGAAAATCCTAGCTATCTGCCCGGCGGGTTCGCGCCTAGATTGCGGCGTTTGTCCATGCAGAGGAGCGCGCCATGCCGAGCTTCACCGTCGAACTCGAAGCCCCCGACATCGCTCCCTACAGGGCCGGCAATACCGGTATCGACTATGTTCACCACCTCGACAGCGGCGTTCCGGGCCCGCATGTGCTCGTCAACGCCATCACCCACGGCAATGAGATATGCGGGGCCATTGCCCTCGATTTCCTCTTCCGGCAGGGCGTCCGGCCGCGGCGGGGCGTGCTGACGCTCTCCTTTGCCAACATTGCGGCCTATGAGCGTTTCGACCCGAAGAATCCCGGCGCGTCGCGTTTCGTCGATGAGGATTTCAACCGGGTGTGGACGCTCGAAACCCTAGAGGGGCCGCGGCGGAGTGTCGAACTTGCGCGCGCCCGCGAACTCCGTCCCGTGTTCGAGGAAGCGGACTTCCTGCTGGATGTCCATTCCATGAGCACGGCTTCGGTCCCGCTCATGCTCTGCCACGGCCTGGAGAAGGAGCGCGCCTTCGCCCTCAGGGTGGGCTATCCGGGAACGATCGTCTGCGGGCCGGGCCATGTGGAGGGCCTCAGGATGATCGAGCACAGGCCCTTCAACGACCCGTCGAACCCGCAGGTGGCGTTGCTCGTGGAGGCAGGCGAGCACTGGGCGTCTTCAACGGCCGTGCATGCGCTCGATACCGTGCTGCGCTTTCTTGCTGCCTCGGGAAGCCTCGACTTCGCCGATGTCGAAACCCATATCGCCGACAAGGCGCCGCCCCGGCCGCGCCTGCTGGAGGTGACCGATGGCATCGTCGCCCGGACCGACCGGTTCCGCTTCATCGCGCCCTATGTCGGCTGCGAGGTCTTCGAGCGGGCCGGCACGGTCATCGCCCGCGACGGCGACCGGGAGATCGCGACGCCCTATGACGGAGCGATCCTGATCATGCCGAACCATTCCGGCCCCGGACCGGGCCGCAAGGGGCGAATCTGCCGCCCCATCGACGAAGGGAGCGCCGATGGCGCGTAAGGCACCGCGAAGACGGGGCAGGAGAACGCGCGTGCGGGCGGCGCGCTTCGGGCGCAGCCTGCCGCTGCGCTTCCGCAACTATGTGATTGCGGGAGTCCTCGTCACGGCTCCCATCGGCATCACTGCCTGGCTGGCCTGGCAGATCATCCAGTTCTTCGATTCCAGAATCCGGGCCATCATCCCGGAAGGCTACAATCCGGAACAGTATCTGCCCTTCTCGATACCGGGCATCGGGCTCATCATTTTCGTCATCGCGCTTTCGCTGGTCGGCTATCTGGCCGCCGGCCTGATGGGCCGGACGCTGATCCGGGCCGGCGAGCGCCTGTTGAACCGCATGCCCGTCGTGCGCACGGTCTATGGCGCGCTCAAGCAGATTTTCGAAACCGTTCTGGCGCACAGATCGACCGCCTTCCGGCAGGTCGTGCTGGTGGAATATCCCCGGCGCGGCCTCTGGTGCCTCGCCTTCGTCTCTGGCAAGACCGAGGGCGAAGTCCAGAACCTGACGGAAGACGAATTGGTGAACATCTTCCTGCCGACGACGCCCAACCCGACCTCGGGCTTCCTGCTGTTCGTGCCGAGGCGGGACCTGACCCCGCTTTCCATGACCGTCGAGGAGGGCATCAAGATGGTGGTCTCCGGCGGCATCGTGACGCCGCCCGACCGGCGCCCCGAGGAAGAACGCAGCATCCCGAAGATTCCGGCCGAATCGACGTGAAGGTGGACCTCGACAGGGTTGCGTCGGTCATCCGCGAGACCGCCGCAGCCGAGATGGTGCGGCAATTCACCGACCTCGACCCCGGCGACATCGGCGAGAAGTCCCCCAACGATTTCGTCACCGCCGTCGATCTGGCGATGGAGGCGCGTTTCGCCAAACGGCTGCCGGACCTCCTGCCCGGATCGGTGCTGGTGGGCGAGGAAGCGGCGGCAGCCGATCCCGGCGTTCTCGACCTGCTGGCGGGAGACCGCCCCGTCTGGGTCGTCGATCCGCTGGACGGGACGGCGAATTTCGCCTCCGGCTATCCGCTGTTCTGCACCATCGTCGCACTCGTCGCCGGCGGCGAGACGGTCGCCGGCTGGATCTACGACCCCTTCTCCGAGCGCATGGCGGCGGCCGAGCGGGGCGGCGGCGCCTTCATGGGCGAACGCAGGCTTAAGGTCGTGCGGCCCGCCGACCTCCGCGACATGAACGGCGCGATCTACGGCTACAAGTTCCGGGTGAGCGACGCCTACCGCGAAATCTGGGGGCGCGGGCGGGGCCGTCTCGGCCACTGCTTCAACACGCGCTGCGTCGGGCAGGAATATCTGGCGCGTCTCATCGGGCGGGCGCATTTCGGCCTCTACACCCGGCTCAATCCCTGGGACCATGCCGCGGGCTGCCTGCTGCACGAGGAAGCCGGCGGCGCGGCCGCCCTGCACGGCGGCGCGCCCTATCGGCCGCTGGGTCCGCGCCACGGCCTCCTGGTCGCGCCCGACTGGGACATCTGGCGCCGGATCGAGGCTGACCTGATCCGCCGCGTCCCGCTATGATGGCAGCGGTTCCCGGAATGCGGATTTCACCACCATGAACACAGCTTCGCTTGCATTCGTCGGCCTGGGCGTCATGGGCTTCCCGATGGCGGGGCATCTCGCCGCGGCCGGCCATAAGGTCACCGTTTACAACCGCACCGGCGAGAAGGCCGAGGCCTGGACCGCCGCCCACGGAGGCAGCGCCGCCGCAACGCCCCGCGAGGCGGCGGCGGGCGCGGACATCGTGTTCTCCTGCGTCGGCAACGACGACGATGTGCGCAGCGTCGTTTACGGCGATGACGGCATCTTCGCCGGCATCCGGCCGGGCTCGGTGTATGTGGATCACACCACCGCTTCTGCCGACCTTGCGCGCGAGCTTTACGCGGAAGGCGGGGAACGCGGCGTCGCCTGCATCGATGCGCCCGTCTCCGGCGGCCAGGCGGGCGCGGAGAACGGCGTGCTCACCGTCATGTGCGGCGGCGACAGCGAGCCCTTTGAGCGCGCCCGGCCGGCCATGACCTGTTACGGGCGGGCGGTGACGCTGCTGGGGGCGCCCGGCAACGGGCAGCTCACCAAGATGGTGAACCAGATCGCGATTGCCGGTCTGCTGCAGGGCCTGTCCGAGGCGCTGAACATGGGCCTCAAGGCCGGCCTCGACATGCCGCTCGTGCTGGAGGTCATTTCCAAGGGCGCGGCGGGCTCCTGGCAGATGGACAATCGCGGCCAGACCATGATCGACGACAAGTTCGATTTCGGCTTCGCCGTGGACTGGATGCGCAAGGACCTCTCCATCTGCCTCGCCGAGGCCGAGCGCAACGGCGCACGCCTGCCGATGACCGCCGCCATCGACCAGTTCTACAAGCATGTCCAGCAGGAAGGCGGCGGGCGCTGGGACACCTCCGCCCTCATCCACCTGTTGCGGAATACCTGACCCGTCAGGCGTTCGGCGACAGGCCCATCTGCCAGAAGTCGATCTCGAGCCGCGTCGCGTCGGTGAAGATGCGCTCGAGGCCCGGAAGCCGTGCCGGCCCGCCGCGCCTGGCGAACAGGTCGTCGAGGTGGGCAATCGCCGCGGCCGCGGTCTCCTGGTACTCACGGCCCGCATACATCTCGATCCAGGCCCCGTAAGGATTGCCCCGCGCGGACCCGGAAAGCGCGCGGCCGATTTCCGCATAGCCGACGATGCAGGGCGCAAGCGCGACATGCAGGTCGAGCAGGTCGCCGGCGAGCCCGCGCTCCAGCACGTAGCGCGTGTAGGCCATGGTCGCCGGCGCTTCCGGCAGCGCGGCCATGTCGGCCTCTTCCAGCCCCCATCCCTTGCAGAAGGCGACGTGGAGGCGCATTTCAGTGTCGGCGATGGCGAGCGCGGTTTCCGCGCCGCGGCGGATGTCGGCGAGCGTCTCGCCCTTGAACGCCGCCAGCGCGTAGGCGCGCGCGAAATGGACCAGGAAAAGGTAGTCCTGCTTCAGATAGTGGCGGAAACAGGCTTCCGGCAGGCTGCCGTCGCCGACGGCGCGCACGAAGGGATGGTCGATATAGGCGTGCCAGTCCGCGGATGCTGCCTCTTTCAGCCGGTCGAAAAGGCCCATCAGAGCATCGACCGGGTTTCTTCGGGGAGCGTGACGCGGATTCCGTCCAGCTCGTCCGTCACCGCGATCTGGCACCCGAGCCGGGAAGTCGGCGTCAGGCCGAAGGCGAGGTCGAGCATGTCCTCCTCGTCCTCATCCGGCTCCTCCAGCCTCTCGTACCAGTCCTCATCGACGATGACATGGCAGGTCGAGCAGGCAAGCGAACCCTCGCAGGCGCCCTCGATGTCGATGTCGTATTTGCGCGAGATTTCCAGAATCGTCATGCCCGCCGGCGGCTCGACCGTCTGCTCGCTCCCATCCGGGCTGACAAAGGTAATCTTCGGCATAACATCCATCCCGTGAGCCGCGCCTTCTACCGCCTTCGTAACCTTGCCGCAAGGCGGTTCCAGGCCGCTGCAAAGGCGTCGATATCCGCTTCCGCGAGACCCGGTCCGAGGCTGATCCGGATCGCCTCGCCCGCCGCCGTTTCATCCACTCCCATCGCCAGCAGCACATGCGACGCATCCACCTTCCCGGAGGAGCAGGCGGCCCCCGCGCTCACCGCGAATCCCTCGAGATCGAAGGCCATCACCTGCGTCTCGCCGGAGACGCCGGGCATGCCGATGCAGCTCGTGTTGCCGAGCCGCGGTCCGTCGCTTCCATAGATGACGGCGCCCTCCAGCCGCGCCTCCAGCCGGTCGCGGAGCGCTGCCATGTCGGGGAGCGGGCGGGCAACCGCGCCGAAGCCGGCAATACCGACGACATTTTCCGTGCCGCCCCGCCGCCGGCGCTCCTGCGCGCCGCGGATTGCGCCGTCAAGCGCGCGTTCCGTGCGCAGCACCAGAGCGCCGACGCCCATCGGCCCGCCGAGCTTGTGCGCCGAGAGCGCCAGCGAATCGGCGTCGATGGCGGCGAGGTCGAGCCGCCCGGCCGCCTGCACCGCGTCGCAATGCCAGAGCCCGCCGGTCCCGCGCACCCGCCGCCCGGTTTGCTCAAGGGGATGGATGGCCCCGGTCTCGTTGTTGGCGGCCATCAGCGCGACAGCCATGCCCGGCGGGATCGAGTCGGGGCGAATGCGTCCGTCGCCGTCCACGGCCAGGCGCGGGCCGGCCGCATGGTCGAGCACGGACGCATGCTCGCTCGCCCCCGCCAGCCATTCGCGCCCGGCCAGCGCGAGCGCGTTCGCCTCGGTGCCGCCGGAGGTGAAGACGACCTGCTCCGGCGCGGCGCTCGCGAAGGCCGCAATTCGCGCCCGGGCGTCCTCCACGAGGCGGCGAGCGGCGCGCCCCTCGCCATGCACGGAGGAAGGGTTGCCGAGCACGGCCATCGCAGCCGCCATGGCGTCCCGCGCGGCCGGGGCCAGCGGCGCGGTGGCGTTCCAGTCCATGTAAATGCGGCGTTTTGCCATGATGCGGCCTCTTGACGGCCCTCGCCGCCCGAACCAGTTAGGTCCCGGTTACCCTCGAAAATTCGCCATACGGCGGCAGGCTTGCCGCCCGGAACGAAGGAACGGGATTCCACGCCCATGCCCGACGTTATCGTGAACGGCCCCGAGGGCCGGCTCGAAGCGCGCTACCACCATGTCGACGACCCGGCGGCCCCGATCGCGCTGATGCTCCATCCGCATCCGCAGCATGGCGGCACAATGCACAACAAGGTGGTCTACAACCTGTTCCATTGCTTCGTCCGGCGCGGCTTTTCGGTCATGCGTTTCAACTTCCGCGGCGTCGGGCGCTCGCAGGGCGAATACGGGCGCGGAGAAGGCGAGCTCGCGGATGCGGCGGCCATTCTCGACCACATGCAAAGCCTCAGGAAGGACCCCGTCAAGGTCTGGATCGCGGGCTTTTCCTTCGGCGCCTGGATCGGCATGCAATTGCTGATGCGCCGGCCGGAGATCTCCGGCTTCATCTCCGTCGCTCCGCCGGCCAACATGTACGACTTCTCCTTCCTGGCGCCCTGCCCGTCCTCCGGCCTGATCGTCAACGGCACGAAGGACGAGATCGTGACGACCGATTCGGTCGAGAAGCTGGTCGAGAAGCTGCGCACCCAGCGCGGCATCGTCATCGACCACAAGGTCATTCCCGGGGCCAACCACCTCTTCACGCGCCATCTCGAACAGTTGAACGGCGCTGTCGAGATCTATCTGGACAGGCGCCTCGCGGAGACGGACGCCTGAAACGCCTAATAGACGCGCTCGACGCAGAAATCGGCGATATCGGCCAGCACCGCGCGTACCGGCCCGTCCGGAAAGAGCTCCAGCGCCCGCTTGGCGTCCTCGGCGCTGGAGCGGGCCCTGTCCAACGTCTCCGACAGGGAATCGTGGAGCCGCATGAGGGTGACGGCCTTGCCGAAGTCCTCGACCTGCCGCCCGTCCTCGCAGAGGACCCGGCGCCAGAAGGCCTGCTCCTCCTCATTGCCCCGGCCGTAGGCGAGAATGACCGGCAGGGTGACCTTGCCCTCGGCGAAGTCATCGCCCACGGTCTTGCCCAGATCGGCCTGCCGGGCGGAATAGTCGAGCACGTCATCGACAAGCTGGAAGGCGATGCCGAGATTCAGGCCGTAGGCTTCCAGCGCCTCGGCCTCGGCGCGCGGCCGGTCCGCGATGACGGCGCCGATGCGGCACGCCGCAGCGAAAAGCGCGGCGGTCTTGCCTTCGACGACCTTCAGGTAGTCGGCAATCTCCGTTTCCGGCCGGCTGACGGTGGCGAGCTGGCGTACCTCGCCCTCGGCGATTGTCGCGGAGGCATTGGCGAGAATTCCCAGCACTTCCAGAGAGCCCGCATCGACCATGAGCTGGAAGGACCGGCTGAAGAGAAAATCCCCGACCAGCACGCTCGCCTGGTTCCCCCAGACGGCATTGGCGGTCTCCGTGCCGCGCCGCAATATGCTCTCATCCACGACATCGTCGTGCAGCAGCGTGGCGGTGTGGATGAATTCGACGCAGGCCGCGAGCTCGATATGGCGCCGCCCCCCATAGCCGCAGAGGCGCGCCGACGCCAGTGTGAGCATCGGGCGCAGGCGCTTGCCGCCGGATGCGACGATATGGCCGGCCAATTGGGGGATCAGCACGACCTCGTTCTGCATCCGCTCGAGGATCAGCGCGTTAACGCGCGCCATATCCGCCCCGACGAGCGCGTGCAGCGCGGCCAGCGGCTGCGCCGGTGGCGGGGATGTCGCCGCTAGTGTCACGGGGGTGTGATTGACCTTCAGGCGCGGGAGAGGCGAGCATAGGGCGGGCGGAAGGCCGGTCAAGCTTTGGGAACTGCAGATTGAAAGCTGTGCTGAAAACTACTGATCCGGTTGCGATTTCCTGGCTGGTCGCCGAACTCTCGGCGCGCGGCGTGGAAGCCGTTGTGCTCGACAGCCACGCCAGCATAGTCGAGGGCAGCATCGGCATCCTTCCCCGGCGCGTGATGGTGGCCGACGAAGACTATCCCGAGGCCCGCCGCCTCCTTGAATCCGCGCAGCAGGACCTCGGTGGACTGTGAACGACGCTGTCAGCGAAGACACCCTGCTGGACGGCAGGGTCCGGCTGCGGCAGCCCGCCGAGGGCTACCGGGTCGCGATAGACCCCGTCCTGCTGGCCGCGGCGGTGCCCGCCCGGCCGGGAGAGCACGTCCTGGAAATCGGCGCGGGCACCGGCGCTGCGGCCCTGTGTCTCGCAAGCCGCGTCGAAGGATGCTTCGTCACCGGACTCGAGCGGGACCGGGACCTCGCCGGGCTTTGCCGGAAGAATGTCGAGGCGAACGGCTTCGAGCGCACCGTCGATGTCATTGTCGGCGACCTGCGCGCCCCGCCGGCCCGGCTCGGTCCCGCGAGCTTCGACCATGCAATGGCGAACCCGCCCTGGCTCCCGGAGACGGCCGGTCCCGCGCCGCGGAACCGGCAGCGCGCACGGGCCCATGTCGAGCAGGGCGCCGACCTCATGCACTGGGTGCGGTTCGCCGCCACCATGTTGCGGCGGGGCGGCACGCTGACGACGATCCTGACGGCCGAGCGCCTGGACGAGCACCTTGCCGCCTATACCGCCTCGGGAATCGGGGAGACGGCGGTCGTTCCTCTCTGGTCGAAGAATGACGGGCGCCCGGCCCACCGCGTCATTCTGCGCGGACGCAAGGATATCCGCGCGCCGGTTTCGCTCCTCCCTGGATTCGTCCTGCATGTCAGCAATGGCAACTACCTGCCTGAAATAGAACAGATATTGCGGCGAGGCGAGGCGCTGGACTTTACATGGCGGCGCCGATAGCCGAAAGCTCGCCACCCCATCGCAACTCACAACCCAACACGGGAGAAAGACCCCATGAGCATCGAACGATTCGACCGCACCAGCCCGCCCGGGCCCATGATGAGCCGCTGCGTGGTCCGGGGCGACATGGTGTATCTGGCCGGCCTCGTGGCGCGCGACACGAGCGGCGATGTGGAAGCCCAGACCGCGGACATCATCGAACAGATCGACGGCTATCTGGAGCGCGCCGGCACCTCGAAATCCAACCTGCTGACGGCCAATCTCTGGATCACCGACATGGCGAATTTCGCGGCCATGAACAAGGTCTGGAACGGTTGGGTCGATCCCGAGAATCCCCCGGCCCGCGCCTGCGTGAAGGCGGACCTGGCGCGGCCCGACATTCTGGTCGAGATCATGGTGACGGCAGCGCGCTGACGCCGCCGGCAAAGCGGGAGGCGGCCGGTGGCGGAAGCCGCTTCCCCCGCCCCCGTCTGGGCATTGACGACAGGCGAGGCCGGGGCCGCCGGGCAGGCCGAGGGGCTGGCGGCGGCCGTCGGAAAACGGTTCGAGGTCAAGACCGTCCGGTTGCGCCGCCCCTGGTCCTGGCTGCCGGCGCACCGGCAGGCGCCGGGCCTGCTGCAATACGGGTTGGCGGACCGGATCGAGCCGCCCTGGCCGGAACTGCTGATTACCTGCGGCCGGCGGAGCGCCTCGGTCTCCGTAGCCGTCCGGCGCGCGTCGGGCGGACGGTGCTTCACCGTCCACATCCAGAATCCGCGCGTTCCCCTCCACCATTTCGACCTGGTCGTCCCGCCGCGCCATGACGGCGTCTCCGGGCCTAATGTCGTGGCGACGCGGGTGGCGCTCCACCGCCTGACGCCGGAGGCGCTCGCCGCCGCCGGCGAGGCATGGCGAAGCCGGTTCACGGATTTGAACGTCGCCGTGCTGCTGGGTGGCCGAAGCCGCTCCCACCGCTTCACGCCGGAAACCCTGGAGGCGCTGGCGGACGGCCTCGCAAGGCTCGAAGGGCCGGTCGCGGTCACCGCCTCACGGCGCACGGAGCCGGCGGTCATTGCCGAGCTCAAGGCCCGGTTGCCGGAAGCCTGGTTCTGGGACGGAACCGGCTGCAACCCCTATCTCGGCATGCTGGCGCTCGCCCGGCATATCGTGGTCACGGAAGACTCGGTCTCCATGACCAGCGAGGCGGTATCGACCGGCAAGCCCGTCTATGCAGCGCGCATGGCGGGCGGCAACCGGCGGCTGGCGCGCTTCCAGACGGCTCTGCGGGAGGAGGGAATCCTCCGCCCGTTCGAAGGCCGGCTGGCGGAATGGCAGTACGAACCCGTCAACGAGGTGCCGCGCGTTGCCGCCGAATTGCTCCGGCGCATGGAAGCCGGGAGTTTGCAGGCGGAGCGTTTGCGGGGAGAATAGGGACGGTTCGTTTCGGGAGGCTTGCGATGAGTGCCGACAACTCCGGTCTGGAAATCCGTCCGAGCGACGCGCCGGTCGGGGCCGAAGTGTTCGGCGCGGACCTGTCCCGCCCCCTGCCCGACAAGGTGTTCGAGGCGTGCGAAGCGGCTTTCGACCGCTACAGCGTGTTGTGTTTCCGGGGCCAGTCGCTGACGCCCGGGGCGCTGCTCGCCTTCTCCCGCAGGCTGGGCGAGATCAAGGTCAACGCCTTCGACCAGCATGCGCTGGAAGGATTTCCGGAGGTGCTCAAGGTCTCGAACCTGCAGGACGAGGAAGGACGCGCGCTCGGCTATGCCGATGCCGGCAGCCACTGGCACACCGACATGTCCTATACCGCCGAGCCGCCGCGCCGGACTTTGCTCTATGCGCTTGAGGTCCCCCATGACGATTCGGGCGAGCCCCTCGGCCCCACCCTGTTCGCCAGCGCCGCAGCGGCCTATGACGCGCTCGACGAAGAAACCCGCGCGCGCATCGAGCCCCTGCAGGCGGTCCACCGCTTCGCCGCCAAGGAGCGCGGCGTGAAGAAGCCGGTCGCCGTCACCCGCGAACAGATCGAGAAGAACCCGGACGCCCGCCATCCGGTCGCCCGGCCGCACCCGAAGACCGGCCGCAAGGCCCTCTATGTGCGCAAGGGCGAGTGCATCGGCATAGACGGCATGGACGACGCCGAGGCGCTTCCGCTGATCGACCGGCTCTCGGACTTCATCGTCGAGGACCGGTTCATCTACCGCCACCGCTGGGCCGTCGGCGACCTGCTGATGTGGGACAACCCCGCCGTCCAGCACGTCGCCATCCGCGACTATGAATGGCCCCAGCGCCGCGCCATGTGGCGCACGACCGTTCGGTAGCGCGCTTCCTGTTGCGGCTCAAAGCAGCCCGGCAGCCCGCACGGCCGGAAGGTAGGTGCGGCTGACGGGGACTTTGTGGCCGCCGGTGAGGCAAAGCGCCGGGCGGCCGTTGACGCGCTCCGAGCCCGTCACATGCCCGCGCGCCACCCAGTAGGAGCGGTGGACGCGCATGCCGTCCGCTCCTTCCAGTTCAGCCACGGCGTCGGCGAAGCGCATGAGCACGAGGTCGGAACCCTCCGTGGTGATGGCCTCGACATAGTGGTCTGCCATCCGCAGATAGACGAGGTCGCGTCCGATCCCGTGCGGCAGGCGGTCCAGGAAGCGGGGCGGGGCGGCGGCAGGCGCCTCCTGCGCTTGCGGAGCGGGCCGGTAGCGAACCGCAAGGACCGCCGCACTGATGAGCAGCCCTATCACTGCGACCCCCAGATAGACCTCCGGCAGCCGGCTCAGGCCGACATAACCGGGCCGGAACAGCGTTTCGGCGGCGAAAACGACTGCGGTGCCGGGCACGGCGGCCAGTACCGCCGCCAGCGTCAGCGCCGGGCCCCGGCGGCGGAGCGGCCAGTCATGCGTCAGGTGCAGCACCAGCAGCACCGAGCCGGCCCAGATGCTCCAATTGCCGCTCATTGCCAGCAGCCAGTAGCCGGTGCGCCCGGAAGGGCCCATCGAATCGTAGGTGCCGAAGGGGCCGATAAAGGCGAACAGCGCAACGGTGCCGGCAAGCGCCGCCGCATGGCCGGCGACCTGCCTGCGTAATCCGCGAAGCGTGAACTGCATTCCTTGCAAACCGCGAAATATCCGTTGCCGTTCCCGCATCGAAGCATGACTCCGGTGGCCCAGCCGTCAACTTATCCGGCGCGGCACACCCGCCGCATGCAAACCGCTGCCGGAGAACAGAACGATGAAAGCACTTCCCGCAATCAGGCTCGCGACGCTCGGCGCCGCCGCGTTCGCGCTGCTGGCGCCTGCCTTCGCCTCCGCCGCCGATCTGATCGTGCGCATCGAGGGCGTGCGCTCGGCCGACGGCGACATCCGCGTCGCCGTCCACCGGCGCGCCGACGGCGTGGACTTCCCCGACTCCGCCGGAATCGTTAAGGCGGCCATGCGTCCGGCCGGGAAGGCCGGCGACCTAGTGTTTGCCGGTCTCGCGCCCGGCGACTACGCCGTCGCCGCGTTCCACGACGAGGACCGCGACGGCGACCTCGACACCAACCTGCTCGGCATACCGACCGAGGGCTACGGCTTCTCCAACGAAGCGCGCGGCACGTTCGGGCCGCCCGACTTCGATGCCGCCGCCTTCACCGTAAAGGCCGGCGAGGACCGCCCTGCCGTCACGGTCAAGCTCGGCTACCCGGAGTCCTGAAGCCATGAAACCGCAGATTTCCCGCAGGGACGCGCTCCGCGCCGCCGGAAGCCTGCCGCTGCTGCTTGCCGCCGAGGCGGCAGGGGCGGCCGGACCGCAGGAACGGGATTCCACGCCCATGCCCGACGTTATCGTGAACGGCCCCGAGGGCCGGCTCGAAGCGCGATACCACCATGTCGACGACCCGGCGGCCCCGATCGCGCTGATGCTCCATCCGCATCCGCAGCATGGCGGCACGATGCACAACAAGGTCGTCTACAACCTGTTCCATTGCTTCGTCCGGCGCGGGTTCTCGGTCATGCGCTTCAACTTCCGCGGCGTCGGGCGCTCGCAGGGCGAATACGGGCGCGGAGAAGGCGAGCTCGCGGACGCGGCCGCCATTCTCGACCACATGCAAAGCCTCAGGAAAGACCCCGTCAAGGTCTGGATCGCGGGCTTTTCCTTCGGCGCCTGGATCGGCATGCAGCTGCTGATGCGCCGGCCGGAGATCTCCGGCTTCATCTTCGTCGCTCCGCCGGCCAACATGTACGACTTCACTTTCCTCGCGCCCTGCCCGTCCTCCGGCCTGATCGTCAACGGAACGCGGGACGAGATCGTGACGACGGACTCAGTGGAGAAGCTGGTCGAGAAGCTGCGCACCCAGTGCGGCATCGTCATCGACCACAAGGTCATTCCTGGCGCCAACCATTTCTTCACCCGGCATCTCGAACAGCTGAACGGTGCGGTCGAAGCCTATCTGGACAGGCGCCTCGCAGCCGACAAGCGCTGACCCGGGTTTTCCTCCGGCGTCATGAGCCCGGCGGCGGCGCAGGCCGTGACATCGGCCAGACTTCCGCGCTCCCGGCGCGGCGCATCCGCCGCCCGACACTGCTAACCGGAGTCCTGAAGCCATGAAACCGCAGATTTCCCGCAGAGACGCGCTCCGCGCCGCCGGAAGCCTGCCGCTGCTGCTTGCCGCCGGGCGCGCGGGCGCATCCGGCGCTGCCGGCGAAGACGAGGCGCTCGCCTTCGCCACCGCACAGGCGGACCGGCTTTCCGCACCGTTGCAGACATTGCAAGGCAAGTTCCCTTCCGAACTGGCCGGCACGCTCTGGCGCAACGGCCCGGCCGAGCATGACCGCTTCGGCCACCGCTACGGCCACTGGTTCGACGGCGACGGCATGA
Source organism: Alphaproteobacteria bacterium (assembly GCA_022827685.1). GTDB lineage: Bacteria > Pseudomonadota > Alphaproteobacteria > Bin95 > Bin95 > Bin95. Next base: position 173,708 of record JAJEIH010000014.1, on the reverse strand, counting down.
TGCAGGCCTTCCGCTTCAACGACGCCGCCGTCACCCACCGCGCGCGTATCCTGGACACGCCCAAACGCCGCCGCGAGACGGAGGTCGGGCGGCGCATGCTGCCGGCCTTCGGCTCCCTGCCGCCCGACCCAACTGAAACCCGCCGCCCCGACGACATGAACGCCGCGAACACCTCCGTGGTTGTCCATGCCGGACGCCATATGGCGCTCTGGGAGGGCGGGTCGGCGCTGGCGTTCGATCCCGGGACGCTGGATGCGGAGGGCTTTATCGCATGGCGCAAGGACATCGCCGGCGCGCCCTTCTCCGCCCACCCCAAGGTCGAGGCCGACGGCACGATGTGGAACATCGGCTACCTGCCGGTCCCGCGCCCGATGCTGATCTTCTACCGTATCGACCCGCAGGGGCGGCTCGCGAAGGTGAATGTCCTGCCGATGGCGCCGCTCGGCCTGACCCACGATTTCGTGGTGACGGAGCGGCGGCTGGTCGTGCTGCTCACGCCCTTCGTGCTGGACCTGGACAGGTTCACCTCCGGCCACGCGCCCATTCTCGACGCCCATGTCTGGCGGCCGGAGCTCGGCGTGCGCGTGCTGGTCGTGGACAAGGACAGCCTGGAAGTCGAGCGCCGCCACGAGCTTCCGCCGGGCTTCCATTTCCACCACGGCAATGGCTGGGAGGAGGCGGACGGCACGATCCGGCTCGATCTCTGCCAGGCGCCGGACCCGTCCTTCGTCACCCGCGAGTTTCGCGACGTCATGCGGGGCGAGACCCGGTTCCGCTCGCCGCACCCGGTCTATCGGCGGGTCGTCCTCCGCCCGGACGGGAGCGCCGGATACGAGCATGGCGGGACGGTCGCCGCCGACTTCCCGCGAATCGACCCGCGCCGCCTCGGCCAGCGCCACGACATGACCTTCGCGCTGGCGGGCCTGGACGAACCCATCGGCTGGCCGCTTCGGCGCGTCGTGCGTCTCGCGCCCGGAGAGGCGGACGGCTGGAGCTGGCCCCGGCACCGGATACCGGAGGAGCATGTGTTCGTGCCCCGCGGCCCCGGCGAAGGCGAAGGCTGGCTGCTCGGCCCGTTCCTGGACTTGCGCCGGCGCGCATCCGGCCTTGCCGTGTTCGAAGCGCAACGCCTCGCCGACGGCCCGGTCTGGGAAGGCATCCTGCCCTACCCCCTGCCCCTCGCCCTGCACGGGACCTTCGCCCCGGCGTGAGGCTTGGCCCCACGCATCGGCCGTCTGCTATGGTGCGGGCGAAACAACGCTGGGAGCTTCGTCCGCCCATGCCGACCGCCGCTTCGCTCGCCCACGCAGACACCAACAATCTCGAACCGTTCTTCATGCCGTTCACGGCGAACCGGAGCTTCAAGGCGGATCCGCGCCTGATCGTCGGCGCCGAGGGCGTGCACTACATCGCCCGCGACGGCCGGCGCGTCTTCGACGCCTCCGCCGGGCTCTGGTGCGTCAATGCCGGCCATTGCCGCAAGCCCATCGTGGAGGCCGTGCAGCGACAGGTGGAGACGATGGATTTCGCCCCCACCTTCCAGATGGGGCATCCGGCGGCGTTCGAGCTGGCATCCCGGATCATGCAGATCGCGCCGCCCGGCATGGACTCGGTGTTCTTCGCCAATTCCGGCTCGGAAGCGGTGGATACCGCCCTCAAGATCGCCATCGCCTGGCACCGGGCGCGTGGCGAGGGGCAGCGCACCCGCCTCATCGGGCGTGAGCGCGGCTATCACGGCGTCGGCTTCGGCGGCACCTCTGTCGGCGGCATCAAGAACAACCGCAAGGCGTTCGGCATGCTGCTGCCCGGCGTGGACCACCTGCCGCACACGCTGGACCTCGCGGACAACGCCTTCAGCCGGGGCGAGCCGGAGCACGGGCTTCATCTCGCCGACCAGCTTGAGCGGATCGTCGATCTTCACGACGCTTCCACCATCGCGGCCGTCATCGTCGAGCCGGTCGCCGGGTCCATCGGCGTCTATCCGCCGCCGAAGGGCTATCTGAAGCGCTTGCGCGAAATCTGCGACCGGCACGGCATCCTGCTGATCTTCGACGAGGTGATTACCGGCTTCGGGCGCGTGGGCGCCGCGTTCGCGTCCGAGCGCTTCGGCGTCACGCCCGACATGATGACGACCGCCAAGGGCCTCACCAACGGCACGGTGCCGGCTTCCGCCGTCGTCATGCAGAAGGAGATCTACGACACCTTCATGACCGGCCCCGACTGGATGGTGGAGCTCACCCACGGCTACACCTATTCGGCCCACCCGCTCGCGGTCGCCGCCGGCCTCGCAACCCTCGACCTCTACCGGGACGAGGGGCTGTTCGAGCGTTCCGCCGCTCTCTCGCCCGTCTTCGAGGACGCGGTCCACAGCCTGAAAGGACTGCCGAACGTCATCGACGTGCGCAATATCGGCATGATGGGCGCGGTCGAGTTCGCGCCGCGCGGCGGCGAGCCCGGACGGCGCGGCTACGATGTCTTCCTCGACTGCTGGCAGTCGGGCGTCTATTGCCGCCAGGCGGGCGACACGCTCGCCTTCTCGCCGCCCTTCATCATCGAGGAAGGCGAGATCGGGCAGATATTCGAAATCGTCGCCGACGCGATCCGCCGGACCGACTGACCGGCCTCAACCCCGGGACGCGACGGGAAATTCATGCCGGACGCCGCGGGCGGGCATTGAGGCCGGCGCCGCGCCGTTGCCGCCTGCCGTGAACTGCAGTTCGGCAAGGCGGGCATAGAGGCCGCCCGCCGCCAGCAACTGGTCGTGCGTTCCGGTCGCAACCGCCCGTCCCCGGTCCAGCACCACGATGCGGTCCGCATTCATCACCGTTGCAAGCCGGTGCGCGATGACGATGGTGGTGCGACCGCGCGACAGGCGGTCCAGCGCATCCTGGATCAGCCGTTCGTTTTCCGAGTCGAGCGCGCTCGTCGCCTCGTCCAGCAGCAGCACCGCCGGGTCGCGGAGGATGGCCCGCGCGATGGCGAGGCGCTGGCGCTGGCCGGCGGAGAGGCGTACGCCGCGTTCGCCGAGATAGCTGTCATAGCCCTCGGGCAAGGCGCGGAGGAACTCGTCCGCAGCCGCCGCTTTCGCCGCCTCAACGATCTCCGCATGGCTGGCGTCGGGCCGCCCGTAGGCGATGTTCTCCCGCGCCGTGGTCGAGAACACGACCGGCTCCTGGGGCACGAGGCCGAACTTGGCCCGCACCGCCGCCGGCGCGGCGCGGCAGATATCGACGCCGTCCAGCGTTATCCGGCCGCCCACTGGGTCGTAGAAGCGCAGCAACAGGTTGAAGAGCGTCGATTTGCCCGCTCCCGACGGCCCGACCACGGCCACCGTCTCGCCGGGAGAGATGTCCAGGTCGAAATCGCCGAGAACCGGCCTGTCCGGCGCTGAGGGATAGGCGAAGGTCGTCCCCTCGAAGGCCACGGCGCCCCGCGAAGGCTCGGGCAGCGCCGCCGGATCGGCGGGCGCGGCGATCTCGGGGCGCGCGGCCAGCAGGTCCATCAGCCGCTCCGTCGCCCCGGCCGCGCGCTGGAGGTCGCCCACGACCTCGCTGAGCGCGCCCAGCGCCGCGGCCGCCACCACGGCATAGAAAACGAAGGCCGAGAGGTCTCCCGCCGACATGGCGCCCGACATCACGTCCCGGCCGCCGAGCCAGAGGATCGTGCAGACGGCCCCCAGCGCCAGCACGATCACGATGACGGCGAGCGCCGAGCGCACGCGGGTCCGCCGGATGGCGGTGCGGAACGCCTCTTCCACCCGCATGGAGAAATCGACGATGTCCATGCCCTCATGGCCGAAGGCCTGCACGGTGCGGACCGCCGAGATCGATTCCTCTACATGCGCGCCCACATCCGCCACCCGGTCCTGCGATGCGCGGGAAAGGCGGCGCAGCCGCCGGCCCAGCACCAGGATCGGCAGCAGCACCAGCGGGATCACCAGCACCACCAGCCCGGTGAGCCGCGGGCTCGTGACGAGCAGCATGGCCGCAGCGCCGATGAACAGCAGCACGTTCCTGAGCGCCATTGAAACCGTCGAGCCGACGACCGTCTGGATCAGCGTGGTATCCGTCGTCAGCCTCGACAGGATTTCGCCCGTCTTGGTGACCTCGAAGAAACTCGGGCTGAGCTTCAGGATATGGGCGAACACGTCGCGGCGGAGGTCCGCCACCACCCGCTCCCCGACCCAGGCGACCAGATAGGAGCGGAAGAAGGTCGCCGCCGCGAGCACCGCGATGACGCCGAGCAGGATGACCAGGGCGGCATCCAGCACGGCGGGATCGTTGCCGGCAATGCCGTTATCGACGAGGTGGCGCAGGCCCAGGCCGATGCCGAGCACCGTGCTTGCCGCCACAATGAGCGCGGCGGCCGCGCCGGCAGCCTGCCGCCAATGGGGCACCAGATAGCCCGCCAGCGCACGCAGGGGACGCAGGCTGCGGGAGGCCTCTCGGGCGGACATGGCCGGGTTCGGTCGTCTCATTGCCTCTTTTCGGTCGCCGCGCAAAGACGGGTAATAGCCGCCGCGCCGCGCCGCGCCTAGTGCGGCGGCGCTTGAGCGCCGCAGCGCGCTTCGCTATACAGGCCCGCCTGCCTGTCCTGGAGCGCCCTGCCGATGAAGCCCGACATCCATCCCGAGTATCACGAAATCACCGTCGTGATGACCGACGGGACCGAATTCAAGACGCGCTCGACCTGGGGCAGCGAAGGCGACACCCTGCGGCTCGACATCGACCCGCTCTCCCATCCCGCCTGGATCGGGGGCAACCAGCGGCTTGTCGATACGGGCGGCCAGGTGGCGCGCTTCAACAAGCGCTTCAAGAATTTCGGCGTCTAGCCGCCCTGCCGGCAGATGGACGGCGAGACGCTCTCGCCTGCCGCGCCCCGGTGCATATCGGCTCCGGCTTGCGACTACGCGGCGCATGAGGTCCATCGCCCGGACGAGCAGTTGCTGCCGGTTGTCGTAGCGAGCCCCCACAGTGGCGCGGTCTATCCCCGTGCTCTGCTGGAGGCCTCACCCCTCGATCTCGATCTTCTCCGCCGGTCCGAGGATTGCCATGTGGACCGGCTCGGCGCCGGTGCGGTGGAGGTGGGCGCCCCGCTGCTTCGCGTGCATGTCCCGCGCGTTTTCCTGGATGTGAACCGCGAGCCCTGGGAACTCGACCCGGCGATGTTCGCCGACCCGCTGCCGCGCTATGTGAAAACCCGGACGCCGCGCATCGCATCCGGGCTCGGCACAATCCCGCGCCTTGTCGGCAACGGGCTCGAAATCTACCGCGCCAAGCTTACTTTCCGCGAGGCGCGGCAGCGGGTGGAGCGTTTCCACGCGCCCTATCACGCGGCGCTGGCGGCACTGCTCGAAGAGACCCGCCAGCGGTTCGGGCGGGCGCTCCTGATCGACCTGCACTCGATGCCGTCCGCGAGCTGGGGCGGACGCTGGCCCGGAGGCGCGAAAGGCGCCGACATCGTGCTGGGCGACCGCTACGGCAAGGCATGCTCGCGAGCCGTTACCGCAGCCGCCCATGCCCATCTCTCGGACCGGGGTTACAGCGTGGTGCGCAACGACCCCTATTCCGGCGGTTACACGACGAGGCGCTATGGCCGGCCCGGCAGGAACCGCCATGCCCTCCAGGTGGAAATCAACCGGTCGCTCTACATGGACGAGGCCACGCTCGCGCCTAGGGCCGGGTTCGCGCAGATGGCCCGCGACCTGACGGATCTGTTCGAGTGCCTGGCGAGCGTCCTGCAACACCGCCCGGCATGAACCCGCCCCGCATCTCTGCGGGCGACGCCCTCTTTCTGGACCTTGACGGCACGCTGGTCGATATCGCGCCGACGCCGGATGCCGCGCGGCCCGCAAGCCGTCTGGCGGAGCTCCTCGAGCGCGCCTCCCGGCATGTCGGGTCGGCGCTGGCCATCGTCAGCGGGCGTCCCATCCGCGAAATAGACGGCATGCTGGCGCCCCTCGAACTGCCCGCTGCCGGGTTGCACGGTCTCGAACGGCGTTCCGCCGGCGGCGCATACAGCCCGCCGCTCGCCCTGCCCCGCTTCGATGAGCTGCGGGCGGCGCTCGGGCGCTTCGCGGCCGACCATCCGGGCCTCCTGCTCGAAGACAAGGGCGCGGCGCTGGCCCTGCATTACCGCGCCCGACCCGAACTGCGCGCGGCGGCCGTCGCCGCCGTCGAAGAAGCCCTTGGCGGTATGGGCAGCGGCATCACGGTCCAGCACGGCAAGGCGGTCATCGAGCTTCGCTCCGAGGGGGCCGACAAGGGCGCGGCGGTTGCCGCTTTCCTGTCCGAGCCGCCCTTCACCGGCCGGCGTCCGGTATTTACAGGCGACGACATAACGGACGAAGCTGCATTCCGCGCTGTGCGCCGGCGGGGCGGCGTCGCGGTGCGTGTGGGCCCGCAAGGCGCCACCGCCGCGGAATGGCGCTTAGCGGATGTGGCGGCCGTCCATGCCTGGCTGGCCGATTTGGAGGGATGAGATGCGCTCGCTCGAACTAAGCATGATCGGCAACAGCAGCTACGCCGCGCTGCTCGACCCGCGCGGGCGCATCGTCTGGGCGTGCATGCCACGCTTTGACGGCAACCCGGTATTCTGCGACCTGCTGGAGCCTGAGAAGGAGATCGGATTTTACGAGGTCGAGATCGAAGGCTTCCTGCGCAGCGAACAGACCTACCGGCCCAATTCAGCCATCGTCGAGACCTGCCTGTTCGCGGAGAACGGAGCGGCGATCGAGATTCTGGACTTCGCGCCGCGCTTCAAGCAGTTCGGGCGGCTGTTCCGGCCGTTGAGCCTGGTGCGGCGCATACGCCGTCTGGGCGGCGCGCCGCGTATCCGCATAAGGCTGCGTCCCGCCGGGAATTACGGCGCTGAGCCCGCCGAAGTAACGCGCGGCAGCAACCATGTCCGCTACATATTGCCGGACCATGTGCTGCGCCTGACGACGGAGGTGCCGGTCTCCTATGTGCTCGACGAGACGTCGTTCCTCCTGGACAAGCCCATCGATCTCATCCTCACGCAGGACGAGGCGCTGACGCGGCCGGTGCATGAGATCGCGCGCGAGTTCGAGGAGCGGACGGACGACTACTGGCGCGAATGGGCGCGCTACCTCGCCGTGCCCTTCGAGTGGCAGGACGCCGTCATACGCGCGGCGATCACGCTCAAGCTCTGCTCGGTCGAGGACAGCGGCGCCATCGTCGCAGCCGTCACCACCTCGGTGCCGGAAGCGGCGGGCACGGAACGCAATTGGGACTACCGCTTCTGCTGGCTGCGCGATGCCTATTTCACCATACGCGCGCTCAACCGCCTCGGCGCGACACGCACCATGGAGGAGTTCCTCCGCTATATCCTCAATATCGTGGCGGCGAGCCCCGATGGCCGCCTGCAGCCGGTGTTCGGCGTACAGATGGAGACGACGCTCTCCGAATCCTCCGTCGAGAGCCTTGGCGGCTATCGGGGACACCAGCCCGTGCGCGTCGGCAATCTCGCCTATGTGCAAACCCAGCACGATGTCTATGGCGCCGTCGTGCTCGCCTGCGCCCAGGCGTTTTTCGACCAGCGCATCGACCTGCATGGAGACGACCGGCTGTTCGAGACGCTGGAACGCATCGGAGACGTGGCGGCGCGCATGTATGACCAGCCCGATGCCGGCCTCTGGGAGTTGCGCGGGCGCCAGCGCGCCCACACCTTCTCCGCCCTGATGTGCTGGGCCGCCTGCGACCGCCTGGCCCGGATCGCCATGCAGCTCGACCATCCGGACCGTGCTTCCGTGTGGAACGGGCACGCCCGGACGATCCGGGCCCGGATCGAAAGCGACGGCTGGAACGAGGAGAAGCAGGCCTATGTCAGCGCATTCGGCGGCACGGAGGTGGATGCGGCGCTGCTGCTGATGCACGAGCTTTCCTTCTGCGACGCCGATGATCCGCGCTTTCTCGGCACCGTCGCCGCCGTCGAGCGGGAGCTCCTCCGGGGCGATCATGTGTTCCGCTATGTCGAAGCCGACGATTTCGGGACACCCCATAACGCGTTCAATGTCTGCACTTTCTGGTATATCGATGCCCTGGCGGCGATCGGCCGCCGGGACGAGGCGCGCCGGCTGTTCGAGAACATGCTGGCCTGCCGGAACCAGGCAGGGCTCCTTTCCGAGGACCTGAACACCGAGACGAACGAGCTATGGGGCAACATTCCGCAGACCTACAGCATGGTCGGCCTGATCGTATCGGCGTTGCGCCTCTCGATGTCCTGGGAGGAAGCGTTCTGAGGAGGCATGGCCCGTGAGCCGGCTCATCGTCGTCTCCAACCGCGTGGCTCCTGTCGATGAGACCAAGCCGACCTCCGGGGGGCTCGCAGTCGCCGTTCTGGCGGCGCTGAAGCGTTCCGGGGGCATATGGTTCGGATGGAGCGGCGATGTCTCCGACGTGCCGGGCGAGGTCGTCCACAAGGTCCGGTCCGGCAGGCTGACCTACGCCACCTTCGATCTGTCCACCCGGGACCACGAGGAATACTACAACGGCTTTGCCAACAGCACGCTCTGGCCCCTCTTCCACTACCGGCTGGACCTCGCGAATTTCAGCCGGCGCAACTATGCCGGTTATCGGCGCGTCAATGCCTATTTCGCCCGCAAGCTGGTCGATCTCATCGAACCCGACGATCTCATCTGGGTTCACGACTACCACCTGATTCCCATGGCGGAGGAGCTTCGCCGCGCCGGGGTCGCCAACCGCATCGGCTTTTTCCTGCACACGCCCCTGCCGCCGCTGGAGCTGTTGCTGGCGCTGCCGGAACACAAGGAACTGATGCGCTCGTTCTTCGCCTACGACCTGATCGGCTTCCAGACCGAGGCCGACCGCCGCGCCCTCCTCGATTACGCAATCCAGGAGGCCGGCGGCGAGATGGCGGGCGACACCATCTTCCATGCCCTCGGCCGGACTGCCTCCGCGGAGGTCCGGCCCATCGGCGTCGATACCGACAATATCGAGCGCGCCGCCGCGGGCGCTGCCGCGGCCCGCTACGGCGCGCGCATGCGCACCAGCCTCGGCGGGCGCCGGCTGATCGTCGGCGTGGACCGGCTGGACTATTCCAAGGGTCTGCCGGAGCGCTTCGCGGCGTTCGGCCACCTGTTGGGCGCCTATCCGGCCAACCGCAACCGGGTGAGCCTGATGCAGATTGCGACGCCCACCCGCGCAGGCGTTCCGGAATATGAGGAAATCAGGCGGACGTTGGAAACGCTGGCAGGGCGTATCAACGGGGAGTTTGCGGACTTCGACTGGGTGCCGATCCGGTATCTCAACAAGAGCTTCGCCCGGCGCACGCTGTTCGGCCTGCTGCGCACCGCGCAGGTCGGGCTCATTACCCCGCTGCGCGACGGCATGAACCTTGTCGCGATGGAATATGTCGCGTCCCAGCCGCCGTCGGACCCCGGCGTGCTCGTGCTGTCGCGCTTTGCCGGGGCCGCCCACTCCGTACCCGGTGCGGTGATCGTCAATCCCTACGACGCCGAAGGCGTGGCGGAAGCCATCCAGCTGGCGCTGGACATGCCGCGGGAGGAGCGGGTCGAACGCTGGCAGGCGGGCATGGAGGCGCTGCGCCGCAACGATGTCAGCCGCTGGCGCGAGATTTTCGTCTCCCGGCTGGCGGAAGCGCCTTTCGCGTGACCCTGGCGCTGCTCTCGGATCTCGGCGGCACGAATATCCGGTTCGCCCTGAGCCGGGATGGCGGTCCGCCCGAGGCCCTGGTCGTGTTCGCAGCCGACGATTTCCCGTCTTTCGAGGACGCGGCGCGGCACTATCTCGGCGAGACCGGGATCGGCCTTGCAGCAGTGGCGGTCGCGGGGCCGGTGTCGGGGGGCCGCGCGGCCATGACCAACCGCGACTGGATCATCGACGCTGCTACCATAGCCGAAACCCTTGGCGTCGAGCGGGCCTGTCTTCTCAACGATTTCGAAGCAAAGGCCCTGTCCCTGCCCGCCCTCGGGGCGCATGACCTCTCGCCGATCGGGAACGCCTTTCGGCCCGATGCGCGCGCTCCGAAGGTCGTACTCGGTCCGGGCACGGGATTCGGCGCCGCCGCCCTGCTTCCGGAGCCCGGCGGCGGCTGGCGGGCGGTCTGCGGCGAGAGCGGGCATATGACGCTTGCCGCCGCGAACGAAACCGAAGCCGTGCTGCTGGCGGAAATCCGTGAGGAGTTCGGCCATGTCTCGGTGGAACGGGTCGTGTCCGGCGCCGGACTGGCGTTGCTCTACCGCACCCTTTCCGGAAACCGGGAACCCGCGCCCGAACCGTCCGAGGTCACGGCGCGGGCCGCTGCCGGCGAGCCGCTGGCGGTTGCGGTTATGGGGCATTTCAGCCGCTTTCTGGCGACGGCGGCCTCCGACCTGGCGCTCGTCTTCGCCGCGAAAGGAGGCGTCTATCTCTCCGGTGGCATCCTGCCCCGCCTCGGCCCGTGCTTCGACCGCGCAGCCTATCTCGACCGTTTCGCGGACAAGGGCAGATTCCAGACGTTCCTCCGCTCCATTCCGAGCGCCATCGTCACGCGACCGGCGCCGGCCCTGGCAGGGCTCGCCGCCGCCGCCTTCCGGTCGCCGCGGCCGGAGTAGCCGCACGTTTCGGCGCCGTCAGCCCGCTCTCACAAGGACATGACGTTTGCGGCCGGCGGAGAGCTTCAGCGCATCCAGACCTTCCATATCGGCGAGACCCACAAGCCGTTCTTCCTTGCCCACCGGCTCGTCATTCAGACGCGCTCCGCCGCCCCTTATCAGCCGCCGCGCCGCGCCGCCGGTGTCGGCCAGTCCCGCCCGCCGGAACAAGGCAAAGGCCGGAATGCCCGCTTCCAGTTCCGAACGCGGCACTTCTATCTCCGGCAATCCCGCCGCCGCCTCGCCCTGCTCGAAGGTACGCCGCGCCGTCTCCGCTGCCTGCTGCGCGGCATCGCCGCCGTGACAAAGTGTGGTTGCAGCGTCAGCCAGCGCCTTCTTGGCATCGTTCAACTCTTGACCTTCAAGCGCCTCCAGGCGCGCAATTTCTTCCATCGGCAACTCGGTAAACAGGCGCAGGAAGCGGCCCACATCGCCGTCTTCGGTGTTACGCCAGAACTGCCAGTAGTCGTAGGCCGACACGCGCTCGGCGTTCAGCCAGACGGCGCCGCTCGCCGTCTTGCCCATCTTGGCACCGCTTGCGGTCTCGATCAGCGGCGTTGTCAGGCCGAAGAGTTCCATCCCCTGGACCCGGCGGCCGAGATCGATGCCGCTCACGATATTGCCCCATTGGTCCGACCCGCCCATCTGCAGCCGGCATCCAAAACGCCGCGCCAGTTCCATAAAGTCGTAAGATTGCAGAACGGCGTAGTTGAACTCGAGGAAACTCAGCGGTTGCTGCCGGTCGAGGCGCAGGCGCACGCTGTCCATGGAAAGCATGCGGTTGACGGAAAAATGCCGCCCGTACTCCCGCAGGAAGGGGATGTAGGAAAGGCCGTCCAGCCAGTCGGCATTATTCACCATGACGGCGTCCGACGGCCCGTCGCCGAAGGCCAGGAACTTCTCGAACACGCGCCTTATGCCCGCCATGTTGGACGCAATCTGCTCGTCGGGGAGCAGCGGGCGCGATTCCTCCTTGCCGGACGGGTCGCCGACCTTGGTCGTCCCGCCGCCCATCAGCACGATCGGCTTGTGGCCCGCCTGCTGGTACCGGCGCAGCAGCATGATCGACACCAGCGAGCCGACATGCAGGCTGTCGGCCGTGCAGTCGAATCCGATATAGGCGGGCACGGGCGGTCCGCCCAACAGCGAGTCCAACCCGTCGGCGTCTGTGCATTGATGCAGGAAACCGCGTTCGCGAATGGTCTCCAGAAAGGACGGCACGGCAATCGGTCTCGCTGTTCGGGAGGGGCCGGGCCGTCTATCACGGCAGCCGGAACCCTGCAACGGGAAGCAGTGCGGGAGTGGTGGACATGGACCTCGTGATCGGCCTGATGAGCGGCACCTCGATGGACGGTGTGGACGCGGCCCTGCTGGAGACCGATGGTGAAGACGCGGTCCGGCCCCGGGGCTTCATATCCCTGCCCTATGAAGACCAAGAGAAGGAGACGATCAGGTCTGCGCTGGGCGCCGGCGACCGGGAAAAGGTGCGCGCCGCCGAAACGGTGGTGACGGAGGCGCATATCCGCGCCGTCCGGCGTCTTCTGGCCGGGACCGGCGCACGGGACGTGCGGGCTATAGGCTTCCACGGCCACACGCTGGACCATCGCCCCGAGGACCGCTTCACCCTGCAGGTCGGGGACGCCGCACGGCTCGCCCGGGAGACCGGCCTTCCGGTCGTCGCCGACTTTCGCAGCGCCGATGTGGCCGCCGGCGGCCAGGGCGCGCCGCTCGCGCCGGTTTACCACCGCGCCCGCCTTGCCGGAGAGCAGGGGCCGATAGCCGTACTCAATGTCGGCGGTGTTGCAAATATCACCTGGATCGGGCGGGACGGCGGGATGCTCGCCTTCGACACGGGGCCCGGAAACGCGCTTCTCGACGACTGGTGCCGCCGGCATACCGGCCTACCCATGGACCGGGACGGGCGCCTGGCGGCCCGGGGCCGGGTCGATAATGGGATATTGGAGCAACTCCTCGACGATCCCTATTTCGCCATGCCGCCGCCCAAGTCCCTGGATCGTCTAAGTTTTTCGTCCGCGCCGCTGGAGCCTCTCCCGCCGGCCGACGGCGCCGCGACTTTGACGGCCTTCACGGCCGCTGCGGTAGCGCGCGCCCCGCTTCCCGAGCCGCCGCGGCGCTGGATCGTCTCCGGCGGCGGACGGCGCAATCCCGTATTGATGGCCGCCCTGCCCGGTCCCGCTGAACCGGCCGAGGCGCTTGGCTGGAACGGAGATGCGCTGGAGGCGGAAGCATTCGCCTATCTGGCCGCCCGGCGGCTGAAAAACCTGCCGGCGAGCTTTCCGGGCACGACCGGCTGCCCGGCGCCAATGGCGGCAGGACGGCTATTTCCGCCGTGACACGCTGGCCGCCGACACCGCGCCCATAATGGCGACGACGCCGGCCGCGGCGAAAGCGTATCCCCAGGCGTTCACGGACCCCGCGCCGCCCGTCGTCTCCAGCACGATTCCGAACAGCGCCGGTCCGACAAAGGCGCCGGCCGAATTGGCGAAGGCGTGGAGGGCGAGCGCCCGCCCGCGCAGTTCGGGGCTGCTGACCTCGATGATTCCGCCCGCCAGCGTGCCTGCATCCATCAGCACGAATAGATTGTGGAACAGCACCGGCCCGAGCAGAAGCAGCCAGAACGGCCAATCCGCTGCAAAGCCGACCACACAGGCCGCGGAACCGGACAACAGCAGCGACAGCGCCGAAACCTGCGCCATTCCCAAGCGCGCGCCGAGCCAGGAACCGACCATGCCCGTCGGCGCGCCGAGCAATGTGAGCGCCATGGCGAGCAGCGGCCAGTTCCAGTCGGGCGCGCCGCCGTCCGTCGTCGCGGCGAACACGAAAAAGGCGACCATCCAGCTGCGGAGCGCCAGCAACTCTATGGAATGGCAGAAATTCGCCAGGATCACCTTCACCGCATTCCGGTTGGCGAACACCGGACGAAGGTCCAGGGAAGCGCCGCTGCCCCCTGAAGCCGCTTTCGGCGCGATCAGGCTCCACACAAGGACGGCCGCCAAGACCGCCGCGATGCCGGGAAATGCGAAGGCCAGCCGCCAGCCGACCGCAGCATCCAGCCAGTAGGTCGTGACATAGGAGCAGCTCGCGGCAATCGGGAATGTCGATATGTAGAACGCACCCGCCCGCGCCTCCTCGCCGGGCAATGTCCGGTCGGCGATGACCTTGACTCCGGGCATGTAAATCCACGCAAAACCGATGCCTTGCAAAAGGCGGAAACCGAGCCCCGACCAGAATCCTTCCGCGAGAAGCGCGAAACCGAGGAAGCCCGAGGCATTCGCCACCGAGCCGGCGATCACCAGCCGGCGCGCATCGAAGCGGTCGCTCCCTATGCTGACCAGGATGGCGAAAATCGACGACAGATAAGGCGCGCCGGCAAGCCAGCCGGCCTCGCTTTCCGAGAGCGTCCAGCGGGCGATGAAATCCAGCAGTAATGCGGGAAACCCATGCAGGCCGATGAGGTTGAGTCCCAGATGGCTGCACATGATCCAGAGCAGGTGGCGGGACTTCATTCGCCCGCTCCCCTGCCCGGCTTGCGCAGCAGCAGCACGAGCGGGGCGGCGGCGGCGATCGTGATCGCCAACAAGGCGAAGTCGTTGACGAAGGCGATGGTCTCCGCCTGAAGCAGCACTTCCCTACGCAACGCCGCCACCGCTGCCTCGCTGCCGAGGTCCCAGGGCGAAAGCCTGAGCGCCTCGCTGTAATTCGAAACGAAGTCCTTCAACGCCGTATAGTTCGCTTGGGCGCTGCGCGTGAGCACGGCGACGACGATGGAGGTGCCCATAGACGCGCCTATGGACCGTATCAGCGCGAAGAGCGCCGCCGCCTCGGTGCGGTAGCGCTGGGCGAGCGTCGAGAAGGTGACGGTTGTGAGTGATACCCACATCAGGCCCATTCCAGCGCCGTTCAGCACCGTCGCCCAGACGATTTCGGCGGCTTCGACCTGGTGGTTCCACCGGGTCATCCACACGTTGGAGATTCCAACGGCGGCAAGGCCGGCGAGGATCAGGTATTTGCCGGCGACGCGGTTCGCCAGCACGCCCGCCAGGAACATCGCGATGCCAGTGCCGATGCCCCGGGCCGACAAGACCCAGCCGGCGGCCAGCACGGGATAGCCCTGAATGTTCTGCAGGAACAGCGGCAGCAGGAACATGCTGGCGAACACCGTGACGCCGAAGACGAAAATCAGCGCCAGCCCGACGGCGAAGTTCCGGTCGCGGAAAATGGCGAGGTCGATATAGGGAGACCGCGCAGTGAGCGAGTGGGCGATGAAGAGGTAAAGGCAAAGCCCGGCGATCACGGCCTCCGCGATGATCTCAGGAGAACTGAACCAGTCCTGCCTCTCGCCCCGGTCCAGGACAAGCTGGAGGCAGGCCACTCCGACAGCGAGCGTTACGAGACCGATCCAGTCGAGCGAGATGCCGCGCTTCTCGGTCTCCGGCGTGGTCATCCAGATGCCGAGAAAGGCGATGCAGCCGAGCGGCACATTGATGAAGAACACATAGCGCCAGCCGTAGAACTCGGTGAGCAGGGCGCCCACGGTCGGCCCCGCAACCGGTCCCAGGATCATGCCCATCGACCAGATCGACATGGCGAAGCCGTGCCGGCTGCGCGGGTAGGTGTCGAGCATGATCGCCTGACTGATCGGCAGCAGGGGCGCGCTGCCGAAGCCCTGCAGGGCGCGGAAAAGGACCAGCTCTTCCAGGCTGTCCGCCGAGGCGCAGAGCATCGCCGTGACGGTGAAAGCGGCGATGGACCAGAGGAACACGAGCCGCCGCCCGAACTTGACCGCGAGCCAGCCGGAAACGGTCGTGCCGAGAGCCGAGGCGACGATGAAGGCCGTCACCACCCAGCCGATCTGGTCCGGGGTCGCCGAGAGATTGCCCTGCATGGACGGCAGGGCGACATAGGCGGTGCTCATATTGACCGAGTGCAGCAGCGAGGCCGCCAGCACCGGTATGGTTATCGTCGCGGTTTCCGCGCGTGTGAACGGCCCCGCCGCCGGGCGGTTGCGGGTCGAAAACACGCGGCGGAGCCGTCCTCAGGAACCGGCGGTCAGGCAGAGGATTCGGGATCGAACTTCGGCGCCCGCTTCTCCAGATGCGCCGCCAGGCCTTCCTCGACTTCCGGCCCGGTGAAGCCCAGCATTTCAAGCGCGGTCGAGGCGTCGTAGGCCGGCCCCATCGAGCGGTACCAGTTGTTCAGCGCATATTTGGTCCAGCGGATGGCGCTCGGCGCTCCCCTGGCGAGCTTGGCCGCGACTTCGAGCGCCTTGTCCTGCAACTCGTCGTCCTCGACGCAGAGCGATACCAGCCCGATCCGCTCGGCTTCCTCGCCGTAAACCGACTCGCAGAGCATCAGGTAGTATTTCGCTTTCGCCATGCCGCAAAGCAGCGGCCAGTTGATGACCGAATGGTCGCCGGCAGCGACGCCGAGCCGGGTGTGGCCGTCGATGATGCGCGCCGACTTGCCGGCGATGGATATGTCGCAGAGCAATCCCGCAACGAGGCCGGCGCCAACGGCAACCCCGTTCAGCGCCGAAACCGTGGGCTTGCAGCAATCGATGATGTTGTAAACGAGGTCGCGGGCTTCCTTCCAGGCGCGCACGCGGTCGTCGTAACTGTCGATGTTCTTGCGGATCATCGAGAAGTCGCCGCCGGACGAGAAGGCCCTGCCCTTGCCGGTCAGGATGACCGCCGAGACATCGCGGTCCTGGTCGATATCGCGCCAGATATAGGTCATGTCGCGATGGCCGTTAGAGTCGAGCGAGTTGTAGGTCTCGGGCTTGTTGAGGGTCAGGCGCAGAACGCGCTCCTCGGGCCAGTCGATCTCGAATGTCCGGCGGTAGTCGTCATAACGGTCGCCCATCGGGGCCTTCCTCCTGCTGCGTCTATTTTCGATTGCGGCTTCGCGGTTCTCGCGCGAAGCGGGTTGCGGGTCAATTGCGGGCAAGCGGCCTCAGAGGGCTTCGGCGTCCGCCGCCTCCCCCTCCATGGAAGCCAGTTCGCCGAGAGTAACGGGCTTGACCGGCGGGCGTATGCGAAAGCTGCCGACCTCCTCCACCGGGAGGCCCCGCTCGCTGGCGATGACTTCGGCGGCAGCGAGCCCGCACATGCGGCCCTGGCAGGGGCCCATGCCGACGCGGGCGAAGGCCTTGAGCTGGTTCGGACCCATCGCCCCGTCGCGGACCGCCTGGCGGATGTCGCCCGCCGTGACGCTCTCGCAGCGGCAGACCAGCGCTTCGTCGGCAGGCAAGGCAGTGTGCGGCCGGAACAGGCGGTCGAGCAGCGGCCGCATGGCGCGTTCCCGGTCCAGCGCGGCAATCAGCCGTCCCGGATCCACGCCGGCCGCGAGCCTGGCCGCGACCCGGCCCGAAAGCGAAGCCGCCCGCGCGCCGGCAATACCGCCGGCGTCCCCTGCGACCAGCAGGGTCTCTTCCGCCGTTCGGCCCAGCGCGTCCGCGACGGGCGCCCAGTGGCGCTGTTCCGGGCGCCAGCGATGCGCAAGGCCGGCCTGCCGCGAAAGATGCGTCTGCGGGACGACGCCTTCATGCAGCAACAGCAGGTCGCAGGCGATCTCGCCGCCGTCGAACCGCACCGACTGTCCGGTCGCCGCGAGGCCCCTGACGCCCGACCGGAACGCGACGCCGGCGCGCCTCAGCCTGCGCTTCATCGCCACACCCCTGGCGAGGTCGCGCCAGCCGGCCAGGGCGCGCGGCAATGTCGGCGCGGCATCCAGATAGTCGCCGCCGGCTGTCGTCTCCAGCACCGCCGCGACCTCGGCGCCGGCATCCAGCAATTGACAGCCGACAAGCAGCAGGAGCGGACCCGACCCCGCAAGCACGATGCGCCCTGCCGGCACCAGCCCGGACGCCTTCAGCAACACCTGCGCGGCGCCGGCTCCCATCACGCCCGGCCGTTCGGCCCCGGGGATCGGCATCGGGCGCTCCATCGCTCCTGTCGCGATCAGCACGCGGCGGGCGGATACCGTCGAAGCCGAACCCTCCCGGCTGAAGGCAATCCGCGCGCCCGCGTCGAGCCGCCAGACGGCGCTGTTCGGCAGATAGTCGATGCGGGCGCTGCGGAAATCCGCGGCCAGCTCCCGCCCGGCTTCGTATTCCTCGCCCAGTATCGCGGTGAGCTCGGGACCCGCGCGCTCGATCCCGCGATAAATCTGCCCTCCAGGCTCGGGCTGGTCGTCCAGGACGGTGACGGAGAGGCCGTGCTCCGCCGCCTCCACGGCCGCCGCCATGCCCGCCGGCCCTGCGCCGACGATAACCAGATCGACGCTCACCGCCCGGGCTCCGACCCGTCCGTCCGGCGGGCGACGCGCAGGCCCTCGCGCACCGGCGTCATGCAGGCCTGGCGGTTGGGCTCGCCGTCGATCTCGACGAGGCATTCGAAACAGACGCCCATGGCGCACCAGGGCCCGCGCAGCCCGCCATCGACCGGCGCATGGCGAAATACCGCAATGCCTGCCGCCAGCATCGCGGCCGCAACGCTGTCTCCGGGCGCGGTGGAGACCGGCTCGCCGTCTATCTCTATCGTGACCGATGCCTTGCGCTCAGGCAGCCGCCGGAACATCGAACCTCCGCGCGCTGAAGGCTTCGAACCCGTCCGGCGCCCTGCCCTCGGCAATCCAGTCCGGCAGGCGGGCGGCGTGGACGGCGGCGAGCGTGACGCCGCTGTGCATGGTGGCGACGAAGGCGCCGGGATGGCTTTCCGACTCGTCATAGATCGGGCAGCGGTCCGGGGGAATGACCCTGAGCGCCGCCCAGCTCCGCACCAGCCTTAGCCGTTCGAGCGCGGGAAGGGCGCGAATGGCGCGCTGAGCCAGCCCGCGCGCCGCTTCCAGCGTGGTGCCGGTGTCGAAGCCGACGCTTTCCTGCGTCGCGCCGATCATCACCGTCCCTTCCGCCGTCTGGCGGAGATTGCCCATCGGCATCGGCATGAACCGTTCCACCCGCTCGGTCACCAGCACCTGGCCGCGTTCCGGCACGGTCGGCACATTCAGGCCGACCTGCGCCGCCAGCGGCGGAATGCCGTTGCCTGCCGCCAGCAGCAGCTTCGGGGCCTCGAATGCGCCGGCGTCCGTCTCCACCCGGAAGCCGCGCCGGATGCTGCGCACCCGCGCGCCGGGCCGGTAGCGTCCGCCTCTCGCCCTGAAGCCGGCGTGAAGGGCGCGCAGCAGGTAGAGCGGCCCGCAATGGCCGTCCTTTTCCGAAAAGGACGCGCCCACGACCTCCTGCCCGAAACGGACGTCCGGAGCCATCCGCTCCAGTTCGGCGCGCTCGACCATCCGGGCGTGGTAGCCGCCGCCCTGGTCTGCCATGGCGTCGTTGAGCCGGCGCTGCGCCTCCCACTCCCCGTCGCCGAGGCACAGGATTGCGCCGCCCGGCCGCTCATGATGGATGTCGATGCCCGTCAGGTCCTCAAGTTCCTCGGCGAATCCGGTGTAGAGGTCCGCCGATTCCTGCGACCACTCCTGGTAGCGCTGCAGGCCGAACCCCTTGGTCTGCACCCAGACGAGCCCGAAATTGCCCCGCGCCGCCCGGAAGGCGTCATCGCCCTCGTCGAGCATGAGCACGTCGAGCCCCTTGCCGGCGAGCCCGTACGCCGCCGCCGCGCCGACCATGCCGCCGCCGATGACGATGATGTCAGCCGTCCCCTCAAGCATGACGCCAATGGTGGGATAGCGGCGCGGCCTGCGCAAGCTGTGCCCCGGATCGCCGGAAACGGCAGTCCTCCGCCTCCCTTCCGCCTGCCAGGACGGCGGGAAACCTCCCCCCGGAAATGTCATGAGATGTCATGTTGTGTCATGGGCGGCGGCGAGACCCCATGCGATATGTCATGAGATGTCATGTTCTGCATACGCAGGGCGCATATCCTGTGTCCTGTTCGAGCATGGGCTCCGGGCATTCCATCCGGCTTCTCCGGTTCCTCGTTTTCGGCATGGGCCTGTCCTTTCCATCCGTCTTCGTTTCGTTCTTCCCGCTGCCCGGCTGCCTCGGCGGCGGGACCCTGATTCGCGCGTATCGCGCGGGCGGGGGCGCGTGTCGGCGCCGGCGCGGTTCGCGCGCCTGATTGCGCGCGCGAGTCGTCAGGGCGCACCTCTCCCGTGCGTTTCTCAGGGATTTTTTCGCCGACGCGGCAGGAAGCGGCTTCCGGATACCGCCTCCCGCATTTTGTTCTTTCTTTATTCTAGTGATGCCGCGTCGAAATACAAGCCTTTCAGTCGAAAAAAATCCTGTTTTCACGCATGAGGCTGGTTTTTCAGGAAACTATACCGGATTCCGCGCTCATCCCCGCCCGCCGCGACGACCCGACGATCGGGGAGAGTCCGCCTTCGGGGAAGGCCGGAGGACGACAAATGGAGACATTTCGCGGCGGGCGCGCCTCTGGCACATTGGGACCCGCACTTTCCTCGACGAAGGCCCGGACGGTCCGCCATGAATGTCACGACACCCCCGTTCCTTGCGTGGAACACCCTCCCGAACGCGACCGCCGCCGGCACGCCGCTGGCGCCGGATTGCCACGGGATGAATTTCTTCGACATCGACCGGAGCCTGCAGGACCTGCTGCCGCTCTACCTGCCGGACGACCTGCGCGAACACATGCTTCCGCATTTCCGCCGCCTCGGGGAAATCGCCGGCGGGCGCCTCGACGAGCTGGCCCGGCTGGCGGACCGGCACGGGCCCGTGCTGCATTCGCGCGACGCCTTCGGTCGCGACGAGGACTGGATCGAGTTCCATCCCGCCTACCGGGAGATGGAACGGATCGGTTTCGGCGATTTCGGCATCCATGCCATGTCCCGGCGCCCCGGCGTGCTCGGCTGGAACGGAACGCCGGTCACGGCGAAATACATCCTGCAATACCTGTTCGTGCAGTCGGAATTCGCACTGATGTGCCCGATCTCCGCCACGGACACCTCGGCGTTTCTCATCGGGAAATACGGCGACGAGGCGGTTCGCCGGCGTTTCCTGCCGGGAATGACCAGCCAGGACATGGGCGAAATCTGCATGGGCGCGCAGTTCATGACGGAGAAGACGGGCGGCTCCGACGTGGGCGGAATCGAGCTGGCGGCCCGGCTGGAGGACGGCCCCGACGGACCCGAATGGAGGCTCTACGGCGACAAGTGGTTCTGCTCCTGCGCCGACGCCGATGTCGCCCTGCTGCTGGCGAGGCCGGAAGGCGCGGTTACGGGCACGGCCGGCCTCGCCCTGTTCGCCCTGCCGAAATACCGCGACGACGGCAGCCGCAACAGCTACCGGATCGTGCGCCTCAAGGACAAGATGGGCACCCGGTCCATGGCATCGGGCGAGATCGTCTTCGACGGGGCCGTCGCCTATCCGCTCGGCGAGGTCGGGCCTGGCCGGAACAATGGCCTCAAGCAGATGCTGGACCAGGTGAATCTGAGCCGCCTTTCGCACGGCGTGCGGGCCGCGGCGATGATGCGGCGATGCCTGAACGAGGCGCTGGTCGCCGCGCGCGGCCGGATGGCGTTCGGCGGCATCGTCGCCGACAAGCCGCTGATGCGCCGGCAGTTGCTCAAGCTGATGGTGCCGACCGAGCAGGCCCTTTCGATGGCGCTGTTCACCGCGGACAGGCTGGAACGCTCGGAAGCCGGCGACGAGCAGGCGGCGGCCCTGGTGCGGCTGCTGACGCCGCTGCTGAAATTCCGCACCGGCCGCGATAATGTCGCGGTCGCGACCGGGGCGATGGAGGCGCGGGGCGGCAATGGCTACATCGAGACCTTCGTCAATGCCCGGCTCGTGCGGGACGCTCATCTCGGCGTGCTCTGGGAAGGCACCTCCAATATCAACGCGCTGGACATTGTCGGCCGCGCCGTCGGCAAGGCCGGCGCCCAGAAGGTGCTTGGCGAGATGCTGACGACCTTGCTGGACGAGGCGGACGGCCTGCCCGGCCAGTTGAAGGGCGCGCTCGGCCATGCCGCGGGCCGCGCCATCGCGCTTGCCGAGGAGGTTGCGGAGGCCGGAGACGAGCCGCGCATGCGCCAGGCATCGGATGCGCTCTACCACGCGGCGAGCGCCGTCGTCATGGCGCATGAAGGCGCCCGCATTGCGGCGGCCGGCGGCGGTCGGAAACGCCTGTTGCTCGCGCAGATGGTGCTCGACCACAGGCTGAGCCCGCAGGACCCGCTCGCGCCGCGCGGCGACGATCCGGAGGCTGCCGGGGAGTTGCTGGAGGCCACGTAGTCCTGCATTGCGGATGGACGAGGGCGGAACCGTCCGCGACACCGGGTATCCTTGCCGCGATAGATGGCCGCCCTTAGGGTCCGGGCCATGATCGAACGCTATACCCGCGCCGAGATGGCGGCCGTCTGGTCGGCGGAGGCCAGGTTCCGCATCTGGTTCGAGATCGAGGCCCATGCGCTGGACGCCATGGCGGAGTTCGGCATGGCGCCCGCTTCGGCGGCGCGCGCGGTGTGGGAGCGGGGCGCGTTCGAGATCGCGCGCATCGACGAGATCGAGGCCGAAACCAAGCACGACGTCATCGCCTTCCTCACCAATCTCGCCGAGCATGTCGGTCCGGAAGCCCGGTTCGTCCACCAGGGCATGACCTCCTCCGATGTGCTCGACACCTGCCTGGCGGTGCAACTCACGCGCGCCAGCGACATTCTTCTGGCGGACCTCGACAGGCTTCTCTCCGCATTGAAGACAAGGGCTTATGAGCACAAATTCACGCTCTGCGTAGGCCGCAGCCACGCCATCCACGCCGAGCCCACCACCTTCGGCGTCAAGCTGGCCGGGCACTATGCCGAGTTCGCCCGCAACCGCGCCCGGCTGGAAGCCGCGCGGGCGGAGATCGCCACCTGCGCCATATCAGGCCCCGTCGGCACGTTCGCCAGCATAGATCCGCGCGTCGAGGCGCATGTGGCGGAGAAGATGGGCCTCGCGCCCGAGACGCATTCCACCCAGGTGATCCCGCGCGACCGGCACGCCATGTTCTTCGCCGTGCTGGGGGTCATCGCCAGCGGCGTCGAGCGGCTCGCGGTCGAAATCCGGCACCTGCAGCGCACGGAATTGCGGGAGGCGGAGGAGTTTTTCTCCGCCGGGCAGAAGGGCTCCTCCGCCATGCCGCACAAGCGCAATCCGGTGTTGACCGAAAACCTGACCGGGCTTGCGCGCATGGTCCGGTCGGCCGTCATCCCCGCGCTCGAGAATGTGGCGCTCTGGCACGAGCGGGACATCTCGCACTCCTCCGTCGAGCGGATGATCGGGCCGGACGCGACGGCGACGCTCGACTTCGCCCTCCACCGGCTGGCGGGCGTCGTCGACCGGCTGGTGGTGTATCCCGACGCCATGCGCCGGAACCTCGACAGCCTGGGCGGCCTTGTCTTCTCGCAGCATGTGCTTCTGGAACTCACGCAGGCCGGCATGAGCCGCGAAGACGCTTACAGCAAGGTGCAGGCGGCGGCGATGACAGCCTGGCAGGAAGGCGGCTCGTTCCGCGCGCAACTGGAGCGAGACCCCGACATCGCCGCGGCGGTGCCGGCCGCCAGGCTGGACGAAATCTTCGACGTGGACCGCCAGCTGATCCATGTCGATACGATTTTCGAGCGCGTTTTCGGAAACTGAACCCCCTTCGCCCCGTCCCTTTTGGAGAATTCGGAATGTCGGACCGCACAGTCGATGTCGTCATAGTCGGCGCGGGCAATGCCGCCATGTGCGCCGCGCTCGCCGCGCGCGAGCAGGGGGCGGACGTGCTCGTGCTGGAGCGCGCGAACGAGGAGGAGCGCGGCGGCAACTCGGCCTTCACCGCAGGCAATATCCGCACGGTCTTCAACGGCGTAGACGACATCAGGGCGCTGGTGCCGGACCTGACCGAGGACGAGATCGCGATCACCGATTTCGGCGTCTACAGCGAGGCCGACTTCTATGACGACATGGGCCGGATCACCGAATACCGGACCGACCCGGACATGTGCGAGCTGCTGGTGACGCGCTCGCTCGACACCATGAAATGGATGCGGGACAAGGGCGTGCGCTTCCTGCCGATCTACGGCAAGCAGGCCTTCAAGATCGACGGGCGCTTCAAGTTCTGGGGCGGCCTCGTGCTCTCCGCCTGGGGCGGCGGGCCAGGACTGGTGGATGCCCTGCACGACTCCGGCGCGCGGGAGGGCGTGGAGGTGCTTTACGGCGCGCGCGCGACGGCCCTGCTGCACGGCGACGACGGCGTGAAGGGCGTGCGCGTGCGCCGGGACCGCCGCAGCTTCGAGGTCCGTGCCCGCGCGGTGGTCCTCGCCGCGGGCGGCTTCGAGGCGAACCCGGAGATGCGCACCCGCTATCTCGGCCCCGGCTGGGACGTGGCCAAGGTGCGCGGCACCCGGTTCAACACCGGCGACGGCATCCGCATGGCGCTGGACATCGGCGCGCGGGCCTACGGCAACTGGTCCGGCTGCCATGCGGTCGGCTGGGACTTCAACGCGCCCGAATTCGGCGACCTCGCCGTCGGCGACAATTTCCAGAAGCACAGCTATCCCTGGGGCGTCATGGTGAATGCGGAGGGCCGGCGCTTCGTCGATGAAGGCGCGGACTTCCGCAACTACACCTATGCGAAATACGGCCGCGTGATCCTGAACCAGCCGGGCCAGATGGCCTGGCAGGTGTTCGACAACAAGATCATCCCGAACCTGCGCGACGAATACCGCATCCGCGAGGTCACCAAGGTCCGGGCCGATACCGTCGAGGAACTGGCTGCGAAACTCGAAGGCGTGAACGCCGAGGCGTTCCTCAAGGAAATCCGCGCCTACAACGCAGCGGTGCGAACCGACATTCCCTACAACCCGAACGTGAAGGACGGGCGCCGGACAGAGGGCCTCGCGGTGGACAAGACCAACTGGGCCAACACAATCGACGAGCCGCCCTTTGAGGGCTACCAGACCACCTGCGGCATCACCTTCACCTTCGGCGGCCTGCGCGTGAACGGCGACGCACAGGTGATGGACACGGACGACATCGGGATTCCGGGCCTCTACGCCGCGGGCGAACTTGTCGGCGGGCTGTTCTGGTTCAACTATCCGGGCGGCACCGGGCTGATGGCGGGCGCGGTCTTCGGCAAGATTGCCGGCGAAGCGGCCGGCCGGGCGGCCGTCGGCAACGAATAGACGCCCACTCGGACTACCGATACCCTTTGCGGAGGCTGACCCCGATGGCGCGCGCGCCCTACCCCGACATCGAGACCCTGCCGGACGAATTGCGCACATTCGTCCAGCGCTTCGATCCGCTGATGAACGTCTTCCACATGCTGGCCCATACGGGGCCGGCGCTGCCGCATTTCATGCGGCTCGGCAATGCGATCCTGTTCAAGGGCCGGCTCGACCCCGAGCTCAGGGAAATCGCGATCCTGCGGGTCGGCCACCTGCTGGGCGCGCCCTACGAAATCCACCAGCACAGGATCGTTTCCCGCAATATCGGCATGGACGAGGGCCGGATCGCCGCCGTCGAGCATGGCGAGGACGATACGGTGTTCTCGGAGCTCGAGAATCTGGTGATCCGCTTCACCGACGAGGTGGTGGCAAGCGTCCGCGCGAGCGACGCGACCTGGAATGCGCTCTCGGCCCGGCTCGACACGGGGCGGATGGCCGAACTCACGCTCGCGGTCGGCTTCTATTCCATGGTTTCCGCGTTCCTTGAGAACTTCGAGGTCGAAATCGAACCGGAAGGCGTCGTAGAAGACCCGATGAAGCGCCCCCGAAAAGCCGGGGAAGCCCGTCCAGCCTGATCTCGGGAGGCGGATACAGTGCCTGAGTCACGCAGCTACCACGTGCCCAGCGGGGGCCTTCCGGGCCAGACGGAACTGCTGACCGGCCGCGCCGTATTCACGGAAGCCTATGCCGTCATCCCGAAGGACGTGCTCCGGGACATCGTCACCAGCCTGCTGCCGCACTGGGAGGAGACCCGCGCCTGGATTCTCGCAAGGCCGCTCTCCGGCTTCGCGGAGACCTTCTCGCAATACATTGTCGAGGTAGGGCCCGGGGGCGGCAGCGACAATCCCGAGCCCGACCCCGGTGCGGAAGCCGGCCTCTTCGCGGTTTCCGGGTCGTTCGAACTCCTGCTTGCGGGCCGGACCCGGCAGATCGAGACCGGCGGCTTCGCCTATATCCCGCCGGGCGCGGCATGGCAGCTCCGCAACCGGGGCGGCGAAAATGCGGTCTTCCACTGGATACGCAAGCGCTACGAGGCGGTCGAGGGCCTCGCCCCGCCCGACCCCATCGTGACCAGCGACCGGGAATGCCCGGCCGTCGCCATGCCGGACACGGACGGCCGCTGGGCGACCACGCGATTCATCGACCCGGACGACCTGCGCCACGACATGCATGTCAACATCGTCTCCTTCGAGCCGGGCGCCGTCATCCCCTTCGCAGAGACGCACATCATGGAACACGGGCTTTATGTGCTCGAAGGCAAGGGCGTCTATCGGCTCAACCGGGACTGGGTGGAAGTCGAGGCCGGGGACTTCATGTGGCTGCGCGCCTTCTGCCCCCAGGCCTGCTACGCCGGGGGGCCCGGCCCGTTCCGCTACCTGCTCTACAAGGATGTGAACCGCCACCCCAAGCTCGCGCCGCCGCTGTAGCGGCGTTGGGCGGCCGCTACTCCCGCCTTTCCTCGTACCAGGCGACGATCAGCCGGCGCTCCTCGTCTTCCATCGCGGCCAGATTGCCGGGCGGCATGGCGCGCGACCGGCCGGCCTGCAGATAGATGAGGCGGGCGTTCCGCAGGAGCTGTTCGTCGGTTTCCAGCACGATGCCCTTGGGCGGGCGGTGGATCCCCTCCCAGACCGGCTCCTCCGCGTGGCAGACGAGGCAGCGGGCAAGCACGGCTTCCTGCACCGCTTCGAAATGGGGCGAGGCGGCGAGGCGGCGTTCCGCCGGCGTCAGTGCGGCTGCGCCGTTGCCCGAGCCGGTCAGTACCGCCGGCATGGTTGAGAGCCAGACGATGACCAGGAACAGGACGGCAGCGGCGATCCACGGCCATATCCGATGGCCCTTCCGCGCATGCACATTGTTGAAATAGACGCGGATCAACACCCCGATCAGGAAAATCAGCGACGCAATGACCCAGCTGTATTCCGTGGCGAAGGCCAGCGGGTAGTGGTTCGAGAGCATCAGGAAGATGACGGGCAGCGTCAGGTAGTTGTTGTGCGTCGAACGCTGGCCCGCGATCCGGCCGTATTTCGGGTCCGGCGTTCGTCCCGCCTTCAGGTCCTCGGTCACGATCCGCTGGTTCGGGATGATGACCAGGAACACATTGGCGCTCATGATCGTCGCCGTGATCGAGCCCAGATGCACGAAGGCGGCCCGCCCGGTGAAGACCTGCGAAAAGCCCCAGGCCATGACGACCAGGATGACATAGAGGAACAGCATCAGCCGCGTGTTGTCGTCGCCGAAACGGCTCTTGCAGATCAGGTCGTAGGCGAACCAGCCGATGACGATGGAAGCGACGGAAATGGCGATCGCCGCCTCGTTCGACAACTCCATGACCTCGTTATCGACGAGGTAGAATTCCGGGTGCGCGTAATAAAGCACGCATAACAGGGCGAAGCCGGACACCCAGGTTGCGTAGCTCTCCCACTTGAACCAGGTCAGATGTTCCGGGAGCTCCGCCGGAGCGACCATGTATTTGCGGATATGGTAGAAGCCGCCGCCATGCACCTGCCACTCCTCCCCGGTTACCCCTTCGGGCAGGCCCTGATGGCGGCGGAGGCCGAGATCGAGCGCGATGAAGTAGAACGAGGTGCCGATCCACACGATGGCGGTCGTCACATGCGCCCAGCGCACGACGAATTCCAGCCATTCGCCGAGGACGGGAAGCAGCGCCTCCATTATTCGGCCCCCTCCCGCCTGAGCCGCTCGATGGCGAGCAGCAGGCGTTCGGGCGTGGCCGGCGTGTCGAGCCTCGGGCAATGCCGGTAGCCGGCGGTGCTGGCGACGGCCATCGACAGGGCCTCCACCACGGACGCGCATAACAGCAGGGGCGGCTCGCCGATGGCCTTGGACCGGCCGATGGTGGGCTTCGCGTTCTCGGACCACCCGGCCAGATGCACGTTGAAGACGGGCGGGCAATCCGAGGCGAGCGGGATCTTGTAGGTCGAGGGGGCGTGGGTGCGCAGCCGCCCCTCGCCGTCCCACCAGAGCTCCTCCGTCGTGACCCACCCCATGCCCTGGATGAAGCCGCCTTCGACCTGGCCCAGATCGATGGCCGGGTTGAGCGAACGGCCGGCGTCGTGAAGGATATCGACCCTGAGCACCCGGTATTCCCCGGTCAGCGTATCGACCTCGACCTCGGTGACGCCGGCGCTGTAGGCGAAATAGTAGAAGGGCTGGCCCCGCCCGGCCGCCCGGTCCCAGTGGATTTCCGGGGTACGGTAGAAGCCGGTGGCCGAAAGCTGGACCCTCGCCATGTAAGCCGCCTCGACCAGATCGGCGAAGGCGATGTCCTGGTTGCCGATCCGGACCCTGCCGGCCTCGAAGACAACCTGGCCGGGCTCGACATTCCAGTTATCGGCCGCGAAGGCGACAAGGCGGCGCCTGATCGTCTCGGCTGCCTCGAAGGCCGCCATACCGTTCAGGTCCGATCCTGTGGAGGCTGCGGTCGCCGAGGTGTTCGGCACCTTGCCGGTGCTGGTGGCGGTGATCCGCACGCAGTCGAGATCGACTTGGAAGCAGTCCGCGACCACCGAGGCGACCTTGATGAAGAGCCCCTGCCCCATCTCCGTGCCGCCGTGGTTCAGGTGGATGGAGCCGTCGCGATAGACATGCACGAGCGCGCCGGCCTGGTTCATCCAGGTCGCCGTGAAGGACACGCCGAATTTGACCGGCGTGAGCGCGATGCCCCGGCGCAGAACGCCGCCCCTTGCGTTGAAGTCCAGAACCGCCTGCCGGCGCGGCGCATAGTCCGCCCGCTCTTCGATTTCCGCGACCAGGCGCGGGAGGATGTTGTCCTCGACCGGCTGGTGGTAGGGCGTCAGGTCCCTGCCGGGGCCGCCGTAGAAATTGGCCTTGCGGATATCGAGCGGGGAACGGCCGGTGGCGTATGCAACCTCCTCGACAATCCGTTCGGCCGCCATGACGCCCTGCGGCGACCCGAAGCCCCGGAAGGCCGTGTTGGAGACGGTGTTGGTGCGCATGGGCCGCGAGCGCAGGCGCACGGCGGGGAAGAAATAGGCATTGTCGGCGTGGAACAGCGCCCGGTCCGAAACCGCGCCCGACAGGTCCACGGAAAAGCCGCAACGCGCCGTCAGCACGCTGTCCACGGCAAGGATGCGCCCCTCATCGTCGAACCCGACATCGTAATCGACGCGGAAGTCGTGGCGCTTGCCGGTCGCGGTCATGTCGTCGTCCCGGTCCGGGCGCAGCTTGACGGCGCGGCCGAATTTCCGGGCGGCGAGCGCGGCGACGGCGGCGAACAGGTTCGACTGGCTTTCCTTGCCGCCGAACGCCCCGCCCATGCGCCGCACGTTCACCGTCACCGCGCTCGATGGAACCGCAAGCACATGGGCCACGATATGCTGCACTTCGCTCGGATGCTGGGTCGATGACACCACCCGGACCTCGTCGTCCTCTCCCGGCAGGGCGAACGCGATATGGCTCTCCAGGTAGAAATGGTCCTGGCCTCCGACCCGGAACGTGCCCTGAAGGCGGCGCGGCGCGGCTTCGAGCGCAGCTTCGACATCTCCCCGCGCAAGCGTCAGCGGCTCCGACACGGTTTCGAGGGCGTCCTCCACCTCGAAGACGGCCGGCCGCGGCTCATAGACGACCCGCGCGCGGCGCGCGGCGCGCCTGGCCTCGGCCCGGGTCGCCGCCACGACCGCAAACATAGGCTGGCCGTAGAAGGAAACGACGCCGTCCGCGAAGACCGGATCGTCGCCTGCCCCGACGGGGCTGATGTCATTTTCACCCGGAATGTCGGCCGCCGTCAGCACCCCGACCACGCCCGGCGCGCTCAGGACTTCCGCGAGGTCCAGCTCCGATATGCCGGCATGGGCCGCCGTCGAGAGCCCGAGGCAGGCATGCAGCATGCCGGTCGGCTCCACCATGTCGTCGGCATAGGCGGCGAGGCCCGTCACATGCCTGGCGGCGGAGTCGTGCCGGTGCGCGCGGTGCATATGTTCGCGGAGTGCGGGGCCGGTCACGGCGAAACCGTCCCCGACCGGTCCAGATAGAAGCGCTTGAGCAGGTTCCGCGCGACCAGCGCCCGGTATTCCGCCGAGGCGCGCCAGTCGGAAATCGGCGTGAAGTCCCGTCCCAGCGCCTGCCCCGCAGCCTCGATGGCAGCTTCTCCCCACTCCCGGCCGCGCAGCGCCGCTTCGGCGGCTTCGGCCCGTTTGGGTGTCGCCGCCATGCCGCCGAAAGCCAGCCGCACCTCTTCTATGCAGCCGTCCCGGACGCGGACCATGAAGCCGGCGCAGACCGAAGAGATGTCCTCGTCGCGGCGCTTGGAGACCTTGTAGAAGCCGAGCCGGGCATCCTCCGCCGGAACCGGCACGCGCACCGCCTCCACGAACTCGCCGGGCTCCAGGTCCTGCCGGCCGTAGTCCAGGAAATAGGCTTCGAGCGGCATGGCGCGCCGCCCCCGGCCCTTTCGCAGGACCAGCTCCGCTCCGAGCGCGATGAGCACCGGCGGCAGGTCGGCAATGGGCGAGCCGTTGGCGATGTTGCCCCCGACGGTGCCCATATTGCGTATCTGCCAGCCGCCGATGCGGCTCCAATAGTCCGCGAGGCCCGGCACGGCCTTCGTCAGGGCGGCCTCCGCATCCGAATAGGACGCCGTCGCCCCGATTACGATTGTCCCGGCCTTCACGGCAATCCGGCCGAGCCCGTCCAGATGGCCGATAAACACCGCCGGCGCAATGTCCCGCAGGTCCTTGTTGATCCACACGCCGACATCGGTCGCGCCCGCAACCATGGTGGCCGCCGGTTCCGCTTCCAGCGCGTCCGCCAGATCGTCCTCGTCGGCCGGAACGACAACGCTGCCGCCGGCCAGTTCGACCCGGTTTCCGTCCGCCATTGCCGCCAGGCGCGCGGCAACCGCCTCGCGGTTCCGCAGCAGTCCATCGTCTTCAGGCAGACCGTAGTCGCCGGCCGCTGCCGCCGCGCGCAGGATCGGTGCATAGCCGGTGCAGCGGCAGAGATTGCCCTGGAGCGCCCGCCGGACCTCGGCTTCCGACGGCCTCGGCTGCTCCAGCCAGAGCGCAACCAGCACCATGACGATGCCGGGCGTGCAGAAGCCGCACTGGCTGCCGTGGCAATCGACCATCGCCTGCTGGACCGGGTGCAGGCCGCCTTCCGTGCCGGAAAGATGCTCGATGGTCACGACATGGCAGCCGTCGAGGCTCGGCAGCAGCCGGATGCAGCTGTTGACCGCCTCGTAGCGCATATCTCCGCCGCGCAGCCGGCCCACCAGCACGGTGCAGGCGCCGCAATCCCCTTCCGCGCAGCCTTCCTTGGTGCCGCAGAGGCCGCGGCGGAGCCTCAGGAAGTCGAGCAGGCTGTCGCCGGCGCCGGCATCGCCGAGCGCGACCTCCTCGTCATTCACCAGGAACCGGAGTTCGCGGCGCACCCCGGTCATGGCCTAGCTGCCCCGATAGGTCGAATAGCCGAAGGGCGAGAGCAGCAGCGGCACATGGTAGCTGGCCCCGGCTTCCGAAATGCCGAACCGCACCGGCACCGTGTCGAGAAACGGCCTGTCCGCGCCCGCACCCATGGCGCGGTGATAGTCGCCCGCCTCGAATTCGATCTCATAGGCGCCGGGAGCGAACGCATCGCCGTCGAGCAAGGGCCCGTCCGTTCGCCCGTCGGCATTGGTGACGGCGGACCCGAGCAGGCGGCGGTCGCCCCCGTCCAGCCTGTAGAGCCGGAGCGCGAGGCCCGCAGCGGGACGGCCGAGCGCCGTATCCAGCACATGAGTGGTCAGCCGGCCGTCGGGCATGGTCGCCCCCTCGGACTCGCAAAGGGCCTTCCTGTCGGGAGGCCGCGCGGTTGCACGCTAGCAATCCGCATTTTTACAATCAACAAGGCGGAAGCCACGAAACCCGGGCGGCCGGAGGGCTAGAGCGGCATTGCGATATCCAAGAGACCTGCACGGTTACGGGCCCGAGCCGCCCGATCCGAAATGGCCCGGCGGCGCCCGGATCGCCGTCCAGTTCGTCATCAATTACGAGGAAGGCGGCGAGAACTGCATCCTCCACGGCGATCCGGCCTCGGAAGCCTTCCTTTCCGAGATCGTGGGCGCGGCGCCCTGGCCCGGCCAGCGGCACTGGAACATGGAGTCGATTTACGAATACGGCGCGCGGGCCGGTTTCTGGCGCCTTCACCGGCTGTTCACCGGCTTCGACATCCCGGTCACGGTCTATGGCGTGGCGACGGCGCTGGCGCGCGCGCCCGCCCAGGTGGCGGCGATGCAGGCCGCCGGCTGGGAGATCGCGAGCCACGGCCTCAAATGGATCGAATACCGGGACATGCCGCTCGAAGAGGAGCGCGAACATCTGCAACAGGCCGTGCGCCTGCACACGGAAGTCACGGGCGAGCGGCCGCGCGGCTGGTACACGGGCCGCTGCTCGGACAACACCGTTGCGCTCGCCGCCGGGGAAGGCGGGTTCGACTATGTGTCGGACGCCTATGCCGACGACCTGCCCTATTGGGTTCGCATCGGCGCGCGCGACCAGTTGATCGTCCCCTACACGCTGGATGCGAACGACATGCGCTTCGCGGTGCCGCAAGGCTTCAATTCCGGGGACCAGTTCTTCGCCTATCTGCGCGACAGCTTCGACGCGCTCTATGCCGAGGGCGAGACTGGCAGCGCGAAGATGATGTCGGTCGGGCTGCATTGCCGGCTGGTCGGGCGGCCGGGGCGCATCATGGCCCTGAAGCGGTTCATCGAATACGCGGCGGGGCACGAGGCCGTCTGGTTCGCGCGGCGCATCGACATCGCCCGCCACTGGCAGGCCGTGCATCCGCCGCCTGCGGTGCGGGAACGGCCTTCGGCGATGGATCGTGAAACCTTCATTGCCCGCTTCGGCGGCATTTTCGAGCATTCGCCGTGGATCGCGGAGCGCGCCTGGGAGGACGAGCTGGGGCCTGCGCATGACACCGCCGTCGGCATGCTGAGCGCGCTCTCGCGGAAGTTCCGGTCCGCCGGCGAGGACGAACGGCTCGGCGTGCTGAAAGCCCATCCCGACCTGGCGGGGAGGCTGGCGGCGGCCCGCCGGCTGACCGAGGCATCGGCGGCGGAACAGGCGTCCGCCGGGCTGGATGCGCTGACCGACGCCGAGCGCGCCCGCTTCACCGACCTGAACCGGGCCTACATGGAGAAGCACGGTTTCCCGTTCATCATCGCGGTGCGCGATCACGACAGGGCCGGCATCCTGCAGGCGTTCGAACGGCGCCTCGCCAACGATTCGGGGGCTGAATTCGCCGAGGCGTGCCGACAGGTCGAACGGATCGCCGAACTGCGCCTCTCGGAGATGTTCGGCTAGCAAGCCGCCCGGCTACGCGGCCACCGGGCGGGCCGTGTCGCGGACCTGGGTGCGGTGCATGTGGCGCCGGCTGCCGGCGGGCAGCGTGTCGCGCCGGTGCAGCGTGCAGCGATTGTCCCAGATCACGAGGTCTCCGGCCCGCCAGTCCTGTGTCCAGACGAAGCCGCAACGCTCGATATGCGCCCAGATTTCATCGAGCAGCGCATCGCTCTCATCGTCGGGCAAACCGACAATCCAGGCGTTCGGGCGGCGCCCTACGCAGAGCGCCTTGCGGCCCGTCCCGGGATGGACGAGAACCAGCGGATGGACCGCCCCCGGGCGGTCTTCATTCGAATAGTCTTCCTCATAGCCGTGGCGAAGCCGGCCATCCGACGAGCGCGTCGCGTCATGCTTGCAGGTCAGGCCTTCAACCCGTTGGCGCAGCGCGTCAGGCAGTGCGTCGTAGGCCTTGTAAAGATTGTAGAATTGCGTGGCGCCGCCGGCCTCCGGAACCTCGATGCCATAGAGCAGGCTCGCCTTGGGCGGAATGTCGTTGTAGGTCATGTCCTGGTGCCAGACGAGCTCGGAATTGCCGAGCGCGCCGGCCGGCTTCCCGTCCACGACGATATTGGAGACCACGACGATCTCGGGCCGGTCGGGATTGAACGGTTTGCCGCCGCGCCCCGTCGGCGCCATGTCCAGCTCGCCGAAGCGGCGCGAAAACGCGGCGAGAGCATCGTCATCCAGCGCCTGGCCCCGGAAACGCACCACCAGATGCTCGTGCCAGGCGTCCTCTATCCGGCGAAAATCGGCATCGCCGATATTCTGCGCTAGATCGATTCCGACGATGTCCGCGCCCAGCGCGCCACCTGTCGGCACCACGCGAATGTCCGTAGCCGCCATCCCGGGCATGGCCGTCTCCCGATGTTGCCGGCGCGACGGTAACGGAAGCCGGCAGGCAGGAAAAGTGCCGGCCGCTTTCCCCGCCCTACTCCACCGCCTTTACTTGGACGGTCACGATGTCCGTGTCGTGATACTGCTGGTGGCGCACCGAGGAGGCGAGGTGCCGCAGCAGCCGGAGCGAGATTTCATGCTCCGCCGGCGTGCCGGCCGTATGCTCGCCAAGCAGGGCGATGCGGTCCTCGAGGTTGCCGTCTTCGCCCGACGCGACGATGAACTCCAGGATGGCTCCTCCATCGTCGCGGGATGCCGAGACGCGAAGGCGCCGGGGCCGCCGCTCTCCTCTTTCGCCGCTCCCCTGCATGAGTGTCGCCAGCGCCTCTTCGCCGATGGCGTCCAGCCGCTGCGCCGTGTCGCCGGACCAGGCGTTGCGCGACGCGAATTGCCTGAGGAAGCCGCTGACGGCCGGGAAGGCCGAGTCGTCGAAGGCGGTTTCCATGCGTCTCCGGCGGGGTTTCGCCGCTTCCAGGCATATCGTCAGGAAAATGGCGGCGGCGCCGCCGGCCGTCATGCCGTTCTGGAGCAGTCCTCCGGCGAACTCCGCGAAATATTCCGGGAAAATCACGCCGTTCTGGAAGCCGACGCCGATCCAGAAGGAAACGCCCACGACTATCCCCTTGCGGTAATCGATGCCGTCCTGCACCACGATCCGCATGCCGACCACGAAGAGCATCGCCAGCAGCACGGTCGCATAGGCGGCGACAACCGGGCCGGGAACGGCCAGCACGATCGCAAGCGCCTTCGGCAGCAGGGCCAGCACAAGGAAGATGAGGCCGACGGCGACGCCGACCCGGCGCGCGGCTACACCGGTCAGTTCGGTCACGGATATGCTGGTCGAATAGGTCGTGTTCGGGATCGTGCCGAACAGGCCCGACAGGAGGTTGCCCATCCCGTCCGCGGCGACCGCGCCTTCCACCGCCCGGTAGTCAACCGCCCGGCGCTCGCGCCAGGAAACATGCTGGATGGCGATGGAGTCCCCCACCGTCTCGATGGCGCCGACCAGAGTGACCAGGACGAATGCCGGAAGCAGCGCCCAGAAAGCCGGCCCGAAATCGAGGTCGAACCCCGGCCACCCTCCTTCGGGAAACCCGATCCAGGCCGCCTCGGCAACGCGCGCGAAGTCGTATATGCCGAATGCGCCGCCTGCCGCCGACCCGACCACGACCCCGATGACCGGCGCCCAGAGCCGCCAGACCCCCTTCGCGGCCAGCGCAATCCCCACGATGGCGGCGATGGTGACGCCGGCCGATACGGGAGCGGCGAGCGCCGGCGCGCCCTCCGGCGCCTTGCCCAGCATGTCGAAGATAATCGGCATGACCGTGACCGCGATCAGCATGATGACGGTGCCCGCGACCGACGGCGTGAAGATGCGCCGGACCAGGGACAGGCGCGCCGCCAGCGCGAACTGGAAGAACGACGAAATGATGACGAGCGTGGCGAGCAGCGCCGGCCCGCCTTGCGCCATTGCCCCGATGCACACGGCGATGAAGGCGCCGGAAGTGCCCATCAACAGGACATAGCCGGCGCCGATGCGGCCGACGCGCACCGCCTGAACGATGGTCGTGACGCCGCATACCGCGACGGCCGCAAATGCCGCCCAGGAGAGATAGGTGTCGCTTCCTCCGCCCGCCCGGATCACGATGGACGGCGTGAGGACAATCCCGGCGATGGTGAGCATCGCGAGTTGCAGGCCGAGACCGAACGCCAGAGGCGCCGGCGGTTTCTCGTCTGCGGCATACCGCACATGCCGGCCTGCTTCGCCCGTTTCCATGATCCCCCCGTTTTGCCGGAGCGCCTTAAAGCGCTTCGGCTATGGCGCGGCCGAGTTCCGCGGTCGTACCGTTGCCGCCCATGTCGGGGGTCAGCGGCCCCGCCCCGGTCAGGACCGTTTCGATGGCCCCTTCGATGGCCCTGGCCGCATCCTCATGGCCCAGATGCTCCAGCATCATCGCGCCGGACCAGATCTGGCCGATGGGATTGGCGACGCCGCGTCCGGCGATGTCCGGGGCCGAGCCATGCACCGGCTCGAACATGGACGGCATGTCGCCGGCAGGGTTGATGTTGGACGACGGCGCGATGCCGATGGACCCCGCCACGGCCGGACCGAGGTCGGAGAGGATGTCGCCGAACAGGTTCGACCCGACAACGACGTCGAACCAGTCCGGGTGCTGGACGAAATGCGCCGTCAGGATGTCGATATGGTACTGGTCCGTCGCCACATCGGGATATTCGGCGGACATGACCCGGAAGCGCTCGTCCCAGTAGGGCATGGTGTGGATGATGCCGTTGGACTTCGTGGCCGAGGTGACTTTCCGGCGCGGGCGCGTTTCCGCCAGTTCGAAGGCGTAACGCAGGATGCGGTCCACGCCGCGCCGGGTGAACACCGTTTCCTGAACCACCGTCTCCGCATCGGTGCCCTCGTAAAGGCGGCCGCCGATTTCGGAGTATTCGCCCTCGCAATTCTCGCGGATGACGTAGAAGTCGATGTCTTCCGGCCCCCGGCCCGCCAGCGGCGAACTGATTCCCTTCAGGAGGCGCACCGGACGCAGGTTCACATACTGGTCGAAGCGGCGGCGAATGGGGATCAGCAGGCTCCACAGCGATACATGGTCCGG
Source organism: Alphaproteobacteria bacterium (assembly GCA_022827685.1). Taxonomy (GTDB): domain Bacteria; phylum Pseudomonadota; class Alphaproteobacteria; order Bin95; family Bin95; genus Bin95. Next base: position 137,010 of record JAJEIH010000014.1, on the reverse strand, counting down.
CACGGTCGGCCAGCCGACGGCCCCGAGAAAGATCGCGTCGAACGCCGCCAGGCGGTCGAGGCCGTCTTCCGGCATGAGGCGTCCCGTCTCGGCGTAGCGCTCGCAGGACCAGTCGAAGGTCTCGAAATCGAAATCGATGCCGAAGCGCCGCCCGGCCGCCTCCAGAACCCCGACGCCTTCAGGCACGACTTCCTTGCCGATGCCGTCTCCCGGAATGGATGCGATGCGATAGCGGGACATGAGGCGCACTTTCCTGATCGGGACGCGCCGGTATCGATACGGCCCGCCGCATTGTCAACCCGTCCGCGCGGGTCTAAGAGGCCCGCCCATGAACGATAGCGCCGCCGAACAAGCACTCGCCGCCTTCCGGCAGGAGATCGACCGCTGCGACCTCGCGATTCTGGAGAGCCTGCGCGAGCGCGCGCGGGTGGTCGGGCTTGTCGGCATGGACAAGCGCGCCCGCGGCCTGGCCGATGTCTATCGCCCCGGACGCGAGGCTGCGTTGATGCGCCGGCTGGCCGCCGCCGATAGCGCGCCCTTTCCGACGGCTTCGTTGCTGAGCGTCTGGCGGGAGGTAATCGGGGCCAGTTTCACGATAGAAGGCCATCCGCTGAATGTCGTGAGCGGCAGCGCGAATGCCTGGGAGCGCGCCCGGAACCATTTCCGCGCGGCCCGTCATTCCCGCGCTTCGGGCGCTTGCGCCGTCGTCCACGCCGTTGCGGCCGGCGAAGCCACAGTCGGTGTGGCGTCGCTCGACGATGACGAACCCTGGTGGCCGTTGCTGGCCGAACTCGATCCTCCCCTCCACATTGTCGCCCGCCTTCCGTTCGCTCCCGGCCTATACCCGGTAGGCGCGCCCGGGGCGCTCGTGATTGCGCGCAATCCGCCGGACCCGAGCGGCGACGACCTCGCCGTCGCCATCGCAGCCGAAGCCACAGGCGAGGTCCTGACGGCTTGCGACGACCGGTTCCTGGTTGCCGCACGGGAGATCGGCGCCGATATGACTCCCCTTGGCGCCTATGCCGTTCCGATCGACCTCAAGGAGACCGCAGGATGACCCTGCCTGCCCCCCGCGCCGGCGTGCTGGAGATTGCGCCCTATGTCGGCGGCGAAAGCGATATCGAGGGCGTCGAGAATATCGCCAAGCTGTCGTCGAACGAAAACGCGCTGGGCCCCTCGCCGCGAGCGGTGGAGGCATTCTCCCGCCTTGCATCCGCGCTGCATCTCTACCCGGACGGCGCAGCCGGTGAACTGCGCACCGCCATCGGTGAGGTCCATGGGCTCGAACCCGAGCGCATCGTCTGCGGCTCCGGCTCGGATGAGCTGCTGTCCCTGCTGGCCCATGCCTATGCGGGGCCGGGCGATGAGGTGATCTACCCGGAGCACGGCTTCGCCATGTATCCGATTGCGACGCGCGCCGCCGGCGCCCATCCGGTCGTCGCGCCGGAAAGCGATTTCACAACCGATGTCGATGCGATCCTGGCAGCGGTGACGACGCGCACGAAGCTGGTCTTCGTCGCCAACCCGAACAACCCGACGGGGACCTATATCTCCGGCGATGAACTGGTCCGGCTGCGCGAGGGGCTGCCGGAGAGCGTGTTGCTGGTGGTGGACGCAGCCTACGCCGAGTATGTCGGCCGCAACGACTATGCCGACGGGCGCGAACTGGTCGAGGCCGGCGGCAACACTGTCATGACGCGCACCTTCTCCAAGATCTACGGGCTGGCGGCGCTCCGGCTCGGCTGGGCCTATTGCCCGCCCAACGTCGTGGACGTGCTCCAGCGCGTGCGCGGGCCGTTCAATGTCAACGCCGCGGCCCAGGCTGCCGGCGTGGCGGCGATACGGGACGCCGGGCATGTCGAATTCTCGCGCATGCACAATGACAGGTGGCTTCCCTGGCTGACGGATGAGGTTCGGGCCCTGGGCTTTGAGGTGCTGCCGAGCGTCGGCAATTTCATCCTGGTCCGCTTCCCGGACGTGGAGGCCGCCCTGGCCGCCCTGCAGAGCCATGGCGTGATCCCGCGCCGCGTCGCGGGCTACGGCTTCCCGGACGGGCTGCGCATTACCGTGGGGCGGGAGGAGGACAACCGCGCCGTCGTCGCCGCCCTCAGGACGCTCGTTTCGTGACCGAGCCGATGTTCGAACGGGTTGCGCTGATCGGGATCGGCCTGATCGGCTCGTCCCTGGCCCGGGTGATGCAACAGAAGCATCTCGCCGGCAGCATCGTCGCCTGCGCCCGGCGCGCGGAAACGCTGGCCGCCGTCGATAGGCTCGGAATCGCCGACGAAACGACCCACGACCCGGCGGAAGCCGCCGACGGGGCCGATCTTGTGGTCGTCTGCACGCCCATCGGCGCCTATGCCGCCATCGGCGAAGCCATCGCGCCCCGGCTCCGGAGCGGGGCGATTGTCAGCGATGTCGGCTCGGTGAAGCAAACGGTGGTCCGCGACCTGGGGCCCCATATCCCCGACGGCGTGCATTTCGTGCCGGCGCACCCCGTGGCGGGCACCGAGCATTCCGGGCCGGAAGCCGGGTTCGCCGAGCTCTTCCAGGGCCGCTGGTGCATTCTTACCCCGCCGCCCGGCACGGCCCCCGAGGCGGTCGAAAAGGTGGGCGAGCTCTGGCGCCGGGCCGGCATGATGCTGGAAAACATGGCCCCGGCTCACCACGACCACGTGCTCGCGATCACCTCCCACCTTCCCCATCTGGTCGCCTTCTCGATCGTGGGAACCGCCGCCGACCTGGAACAGGACCTCCGCCAGGAAGTCATCAAATTCGCGGCCAGCGGCTTCCGGGATTTCACCCGCATCGCGGCCAGCGACCCGACCATGTGGCGCGACATTTTCCTCAACAACCGCCATGCGCTGCTGGATGTCTGCGGCCGGCTGCTGGAGGACATTTCCCGCCTTCAGCGGGCCATTCGCTGGGGCGAGGGCGAGGAGATCGAGCGCCTGATCGAGGCTTCGCGCGAAATCAGGCGGAACCTGATCGACGCGAATCAGGCATGACGGCCATTGCCGAGCGCGCCTTCCGCGGCGAGCTTGTTGTGTTCCGGCAACTCGACGCGCTTGACGCGTTGCTCGACCACGCGCGCGGGACCGCTTATGCCGCCTTCGACGATCCCGTCCGCGACGAAGGACGCCTCGACTGCGGGCTGTGGCGCGAGAAGGCCCTGGCGGCGCGGCGCGACTTCATGCATTCCAAGGCGGTGCCGGATCTGCTCCGCGCGCTCTTCACCGAACTCGGTTTCGACCCGGAGACGACCTATCGGGACCGGGCGATCCTGCGCTTTCAGCCCGGTCGTGCGGCCTGCCGGACTCGCCGCTTGCGCGACCTGCCTCCGCACCGGGACAGCTGGGGCTCGAATCTCATGACCCAGTTGAACTGGTGGGCGCCGCTGTTTCCTTTGGAGCCGGATACAACAATGGAGATCTGGCCCGACTATTTCGACCGCCCGGTTCCCAACAGCAGCGCCGATTGGGATATCGAGGCCCTGCGGGCTGCAGGGGGCAGCTATCCCCTGTTGCCGGAAGCCGCAAGGCCGGAGGAACCCGGCCAGCCCGTGCTGATCGAACCCGGGGAACTGATCTGTTTCTCCGGCGCGCATCTCCACGCCAGCCGGCCGAACCGGACCGGGCGCACCCGCATAAGCATCGACTTGCGCACCGTCGATGTCTCGGACGGTCCAGGCGCACCCAATGTGGACGGCCGCGCGCGCCATACCGCCTATGACTGGTTCCACCGCCTCTCGGACGGGGCGTGCCTCGCCTCGGCCAGATAGGCCGCCGTCTCCGCAAAGCCTCCGAACGGGAAGAAATGCAGGCCTTCCACGGAGGGGGGCGCATCCCGCAGGCCGGCAATCGGGCCGGACGGAGTCCAGCGGCCGGCCACACGCAGCAGGCGCCCGTCGCGCCACAGGCCGCGGAGCGAGCGCCCGACGCCGCACATCTTCGCGTATTTCAGCAATGCGCCGGGACTGGCCACGCCCGGCAGGCCCACGCGAATCGGAGCCGTATTGCCGAGGCCGGCAATCCGCTCTTCCCATCTCAATACGGCTTCAGCCTCGAACACGAACTGCGTGACAATCGCAGGCTCCGCGCCGGCGGTGCGCGCCGCGGCGATCTTGGCGAGCAGCGCGGCGTCGCGGTCTTCCTCCGGGTGGCCGGCGAAATAGAGCCGTTCGAACCGCCCTGCCGCCGGCTCGATCAGGTCGCCCGCCCCGGAGAACGGGCCCAGCGGCTCGCTTCGGTCTCCGCCGACCAGCAGCGCTTCCCGCACGCCGACCGAGCGCAGGGCATCCAGATACCGCTCCAGAACGGCCCGGCTCTCCAGGTGCCTCGCGCCGATATGCGGCACCGGCGCCATGCCCGCGCCCGCCAGGCGCGCCGCCGTCCTGACGATGTCGTCGAGCGCGCCATCCGGCAGATGTGTGACGAAGACGCGCGTGCCCTGGGGCACCAGCGCCGCGAAGGAGCCGACCTTGCGGGCGCCGCCCGGCGTCGTCTCGATTGAAAAGCCGTCGATCTTCATGCCCGCGAAGGTCCCGCGCGCCCGGGGCCGCTTGCAGTCCGCGCGCGACGAAGAGTTTCCCCTATGCGACAGCTTGTCGTGACAGGCATAGTCGATGTCGCGAATGGAACGCTTGCCGCCGGCCGCTTGCGGCAGGTTTCGCGGACCTGTGAGAGAAGGAGCCCCACCCATGCGCACTCACGCCCGGGCTGTGGTTATCGGCGGCGGCTGCGTCGGCGTCTCGGTTGCCTACCACCTCGCGAAGCTGGGTTGGTCCGACACCGTGCTGCTGGAGAAGTCCGAGCTGACGGCCGGCTCCACCTGGCACGCGGCGGGCCTGCTGCCGCTCTTCAACATGAGCTACAGCGTCGGCCAGATTCACAAATACTCGGTCGATCTCTACAAGATGCTCGAAGCCGAGACCGGGCAGGATGTGAGCTTCCACGTCACCGGCAATCTCAGGCTGGCGACCAATCGCGACCGCATGGACGAGTATCGCAAATACTGCGGCACCGCGAACACCATCGGCGTGCCGTTCGAGATGATCGGGCTCGACGAAATCCGCGCGCTCTGGCCGCTCGCGAACACGCAGGGCCTGGTGGGCGCCCTCTTCCACCCGCATGACGGCCATGTGGCTCCGGTGGACCTGACCAATGCACTCGCCGCCGGCGCACGGGCCGGCGGCGCGCAGATTCACCGCCACACGAAGGTCGTGGATATCCGCCCGGAGCTGGACGGCGCCTGGCGTGTCGTCACGAACAAGGGCGAGATTGTCGCCGAGCATGTCGTGACGGCGACGGGCGCCTGGTGCCGCCAGACGCTGGCGATGGTCGGGATCGACGTGCCCGTCATCCCGGTAGAGCACCAGTATATCGTCACCGACTCCCACCCCGCGCTGACGGCCCGCCATGCCGAGGGGCTGCCCGAGATGCCGGTGCTGCGGGAAAGCGACGCCTCCTACTATCTGCGCGAGGAACGCGACGGGCTGATCCTCGGCCCCTATGAGGCAGGCGCGCCGGCCTGTTTCGTGGACGGCGTGCCGGACGATTTCGGCCAGGAGCTGTTCCCCGGCGACCTGGAACGCCTCGAGCCCCATGTCGAGGCCGCCATCGCGCGGGTGCCGATTTTCGGCGAGGCCGGCATCAAGGACGTGGTGAACGGCGCGATACCCTATACGCCCGACGGCAACCCGCTGATCGGCCCGGCTTACGGGCTCAGGAACTTCTGGCTTGCCGAGGGGTTCAGCTTCGGCGTGACCGCGGCGGGCGGCGCCGGACGCTTTCTCGCCGAGTGGATGGAAGTCGGCGAGCCTCCCATAGACATGCTCGCCGTGGACCCCCGCCGTTTCGGCGCCTACGCCAACAAGAGTTACGCGGTCGAGAAGAACGAGGAGGCCTACCGCAACGTCTTCACCGTCCACTATCCCGACGAGGAGCGCCCGGCGGCCCGGCCGGCGAAGACGAGCCCCGTCCACAGCCGGCACGAGGCGGCCCGTGCCGTGTTCGGGCAGCGCTACGGGTGGGAGCGGCCCAACTGGTTCGCGCCGGCGGGCGTTCCTGCGCGCGACGAGTGGAGCTTCCGGCGCACCAACTGGTTCGGACCCGTCGGCGAGGAATGCCGGTGCGCGCGCGAGCGCGTCGGGCTGATCGACATCACCAGCTTCTCCAAGTTCCGGGTTTCGGGCCCCGGCGCGGAGGCCTTTCTCGACGGCCTGCTCGCAAACCGGATGCCGAAAAGAACGGGCGCGCTCCGCCTCGGCCATGCGCTGACCTCGACCGGCGGCGTCCGTTCGGAATTCTCGATCATGCGCGACGGGCCGGAAGAGTTCTATCTCGTATCGTCCGGGGCCGCGGAGCGTTTCGATCACGATTACCTAGCCAAGGCCCTGCCCGGCGACAGTTCGGTCAGCCTGGACAACATCACCGAACGCCACGGCGTCCTGGTGCTGGTCGGTCCGCAATCCCGTTCCGTGCTGCAGAAGTTGACCGAAACCGACCTCTCCAACGAGGCCTTCCCCTGGCTTACCGGCCGTCATATCCGCGTCGGCATGGCCCCGGTCCGCGCGCTCAGGGTCAATTTTGTCGGCGAGCTCGGGTGGGAACTCCACCATCCGATCGAATACCAGACCGGGCTTTACGACGCGCTCATGGCGGCCGGCGCGGACTTCGGCATGGGCGGCGTCGGCATGCGGGCGATGGAGTCCCTCCGGGTCGAAAAGTCCTACCGCATGTGGGGCATGGACCTGACGACCGAATACTCGGCCTTCGAAGCCGGGCTGGACCGCTTCATCGCGCTGAACAAGCCGGACTTCATCGGTCGCGATGCGCTCGTCCAGCAGCGGGAGGAAGGCGTGCCGCAGGCCTTCGTGACGCTGGAAGTGGACGCGGAAGACGCGGACCCCTGGGGCAACGAGCCGCTATACCTGAACGGAGAGATGGTCGGCCGGGCGACCTCCGGCGTTTTCGGCCATACCGTCGGCCGGAGCCTGGCGCTGGCTTATGTGCATCCCGAGGCGGCAGCGGTCGGCACCGGGCTCACCATCGACATCCTGGGCGCGCAGAGACCGGCCCGCGTGATCCCGGAATCGCCGCACGACCCCGAAAACGAGCGGCTCAGGGCGTAGAGGCGCCGTCTCCGAGGGAGATTCCGAGCGAACGCGCGGTATGCACCAGCGGGCCCTCCAGATCGACGGCGGCATAGGTCCTGATCGCATCCTCCAGTGGCACGTCGATAACGATCCGGTTGCGCCACGCCACCAGCCGGTCGTGGCGGCCTTCCGCCAGGACGTCCACGGCGTGGACGCCGAGTGCGGATGCGATGAGCCGGTCCTGCGCAATCGGCTTGCCGCCGCGCTGGATGTGTCCCAGCACGGCGACGCGGGTCTCCGCGCCCGTCAGTTCCTCGAGCCGCGCCGCCACCCAGTGCCCAATGCCACCGTAGCTCGCCGTCTCGCCGGCGGCCTGGCGCATGGCCTCGCCCGTCTCGGTGCGCACGGCCTCCGCAACGACCACCAGCGCGAAATTGCGTCCATGCGCCTTCAGCGCCTGGATCTTCGCGGCGACATGCGCGAGGTCGGCCGGAATCTCCGGTATCAGGATGGCGTCCGCGCCGCCGGCAATGCCCGCCGAGAGCGCGATATGGCCGGCATCCCGGCCCATCACTTCCAGCACCATCACCCGGTCGTGGCTCGCCGCCGTCGGCTGGAGATGATCGAGTGCTTCGGTGGCGGCCGCAACGGCGCTGGCATGGCCGACGGCCGACTCGGTCGAGCCCACATCGTTGTCGATGGTCTTCGGAATGCCGACCAGGCGGATGCCGCCCTGCTGCGCCAGCCGGCGCAATATCGCGAAGCTCCCGTCGCCGCCAATGCCGATCAGCGCGTCCAGCCTCAGCTGCCGGTAGCCCTCGATGATCTCCCCGGACCGGTCGATCCGGGAGCCGTCCGGCATGGGGTAGTCGAAGGCGTCGCCCTTGTTGGTCGTGCCGAGCACCGTGCCGCCCATGCGGAGCAGCTGGCCCGTAAAACGCCTCGGGTCCAGCGTCTCGTATTGTAGAGGCCGCGACAGCAGGCCGAGCGTTCCCTTCTGGATGCCGACCACCGTCCATCCGAGGTTCCCGTGCGCATGCAGCGTCACGGCCCGGACGGCGGCGTTCAGCCCGGCGCAGTCGCCGCCGCTGGTCAGGATTCCAATGCGCCTTATCTCGCTCACCGTTCCAGCCTCTGCTATAGTGGATAGAGAGACGGAGCATAGGTGGAATGTCCAGTCTGACGGAAGCCGACGCAAAAGCCGCGAGGCTCGCTGCGTTGCGTTCCGAACATGCCGATCTCGACTATGCCATCGCCGCGCTCACCGAGAAGGTTCCGTTCGACCAGCTGCAGGTGCAGCGGCTGAAAAAACGAAAGTTGTGGCTGCGGGACATGATTGCGAGACTCGAGGCGCAGGGCCATCCGGACCTGATCGCCTGAAGGGTGTTTCCTGCGCCGGCCCGCCGCCGGCGGATTTCCAGCAGAGAGAGGGACGGGATCATGGGCGAGGCCGCTATTCGCATCGGTATCGTCATGGGCAGCCAGTCGGACTGGGCGGTGATGAAGCGGGCCTCGGAAACCCTCGACGCGCTCGAAGTGGCGCATGAGTCGCTCATCGTCTCCGCGCACAGGACCCCCGACCGCCTCTACAGCTATGCCCGCTCGGCCCGCGACCGCGGCCTGATGGCCGTGATTGCGGGCGCGGGAGGTGCCGCGCACCTGCCCGGCATGGTGGCCTCCATGACGATCCTGCCGGTCTTCGGGGTGCCGATGCCGAGCCGGGCGCTCTCCGGCCTCGACAGCCTGCTTTCCATCGTGCAGATGCCCGCCGGAGTGCCGGTCGGCACGCTCGCCATAGGGGAAGCCGGCGCGGTCAATGCCGCGCTGCTCGCGGCCGGCGTCGTCGCGCTTGGCGATCCGGCGCTCGCGGAACGGCTTCAGGCCTGGCGCGACCGGCAGACCGCCGCGGTCGCTGAAACGCCCCGATGACAAGGATAGCGCCGGGCGGCGCCATCGGCATTTTCGGGGGCGGCCAGCTCGGCCGCATGACCGCCCTTGCCGCCGCCCGCCTCGGTTACCGCTGCCATGTCTTCTGCCCCGAGGCGGACAGCCCCGCGGTCCAGGTCTCGGCGGCGGCGACGATTGCCGGATACGACGACGAGAAAGCGCTCGATGCCTTCTCCACGTCCATAGACGTGGCCACCTTCGAGTTCGAAAACGTCCCCTGCGAAGCCGTGGCCCGTGTCGCCGCGAGAGTGCCGGTGAGGCCCGGTTGGGACGCGCTGCGGACCAGCCAGGACCGCGCCGTGGAGAAGCGCTTTCTCAATAGCATCGGGCTCGAAACGGCTGCCTGGACCGAAGTCCGTTCGGCCGCCGACCTCCGCCGCGCGCCCTGCCCCGGCATCCTGAAGACCGCCAGGCTCGGCTATGACGGCAAGGGGCAGGTCCGGCTCGGCAAGGATTTCGACGCCGACGCCGTCTGGCAGGCGTTCGGCGCCGAACGCGGCGTGGCGGAGGCGCTGGTCGATTTCTCGGCCGAGGTCTCGGCGATCGCGGCGCGGGGAGCGGACGGTTCCATTGCCGTGTTCGATGTCGCGCAGAACGACCACCGGGAGGGCATATTGAGGCGCTCCCTCGTGCCGGCGCCTGTCCCGTCGGCCATTGCAGCTGAGGCGCAGGCGCTGGCGGCGCGGGCGGCGGAGGCGCTCGACCTTGTCGGGCTGCTTGCGGTGGAGTTTTTCGTCACCCGGAGCGGCAGGCTGCTTGCCAACGAGATCGCGCCCCGGCCGCACAATTCAGGTCACTGGACCCAGGACGCCTGCGGGACCGACCAGTTCGAGCAGTTCGTCCGCGCCGTCGCCGGCCTGCCGCTCGGCGACCCGGCGCGGCTGAGCGACGCCGAGATGGTCAACCTGCTCGGGGACGATGTCCTCGCCTGGGCCGGACTGGCCGCCGAGCCGGGAGCCCGGCTACACCTCTACGGGAAACGCGATGTCCGTCCCGGCCGCAAGATGGGGCATGTGAACCGCCTCTTACCGAAATCGCGGTGAGAAGGCCCGGAAGCGCGGCAGCCGCGCGCCGCATCGCTGCAACCGCGCCCGCGCCTTGCCGATGCGCGCAACATCCTCGAGCCGGCGGTCGAGAAACGCCCAGGTCGCTTCCAGATCCTCGGACCGGTCGTTCAACCAGACCTGGAGGACCGCCGTGTAGAGACCCGCCAGGGTCGCGCGCTTCGTGTAGTAGCTGAAGTCCGTGCTCCGGTCGTCGGCCAGCAGCCAGACCGCGTCCACCGTGCGGTAGAGCGACCTCAACGCCAGCGGCGCGTTGTGCGGAAGGGCGAGCCGTGCCGCGGCCCGCCGGATAGCCTCGCGATGCGGCGCGTTTCGCTCCAGCCGCGCGCGGAGCGCGGCCCGGATGGTCGCCGCCGCGCCCGCCGGCGGGGGATCGAGCGCCGATACCTCCTCGACCATATGCCGGTCGGCGAGCGCCATATGCACTTCGATGGCCTCCATCGGCCCCCGGGGGAAAAGCACCGCGGCCTCGCTCTCGTCGAGACCGGCAGTCCCGGCCCCGGCGCGAAGCGCAGCCATGGTCCAGCCGTCGAAAGCGACATGAGGCAGGGCCGCCTCCACCACAAGCTCGCGCAGCCGTTCCCTGCTTTCCTGTTCAACCACGATGCCCCTGCCACGGCGGCCGGCATATGGCGCATGCCGGACCGGCCTTCTGCAATGCCATTCCCCGTGCTATAAACCCGCCCCTTCGAACCAATGCCAAAGGAGCAGTGAGCACCCGTGCATGTTACCGTTCGTGACAACAATGTCGATCAGGCGCTAAGGGCGCTGAAGAAGAAAATGCAGCGCGAAGGCATTTTTCGGGAAATGAAATTGCGCCGCTCTTATGAAAAGCCCTCTGAAAAGCGCGCAAGGGAACAGGCGGAGGCCGTCCGCCGCCATCGCAAGATGATGCGCAAGCGTCTGGAGCGCGAGGGATACTAATTCTGCCATGAGCGCCTATGACCGGGGCCTGGACCGGCAGAGCGCCAATTACGAGCCGCTGACGCCGCTCTCATTCCTGCAACGCACCGCCTGGGTGTTCCCGGAGCATCCGTCGGTCGTGCATGGAACGCGCCGGTTCACCTGGAAAGAGACGCGCGAACGCTGCCACAGGCTGGCAGGCGCGCTTGCCCGGCGCGGCATCGGCAAGGGCGATACCGTGGCCGTCATGGCCGCAAACACGCCGGAGATGCTGGAATGCCATTTCGGCGTACCCATGACGGGCGCCGTGCTGAACACACTGAATATCCGCCTCGACGCGGCGTCCATCGCCTTCATGCTGGCACATGGCGAGGCGAAGGCCGTTCTGGTTGACCGGGAGTTCTCGGGTACGGTCCGGCAGGCGCTCGCCGAACTCGGGCGGGACATCCTGACCGTCGATATCGACGATCCGGAATATGACGGGCCGGGAGACCGGATCGGCAGCCTCGACTACGAAGCGTTTCTGGCCGAAGGCGACCCCGGCTTCGCATACGCGCCGCCGGCGGACGAGTGGGACGCGATCTCGCTGAACTATACCTCCGGCACGACAGGCAATCCGAAGGGCGTGGTCTATCACCATCGCGGCGCCTGGCTGAACGCGACCGGAAACACGATGGCGTGGCAGATGCAACTCCATCCGGTCTATCTCTGGACGCTGCCGATGTTCCATTGCAACGGCTGGTGTTTCCCCTGGACGATCACCGCCCAGGCCGGCACGCATGTCTGCCTCCGGCGCGTGGAGGCCAAAGGAATTTTCGACGCGATTGCGGCCGAGGGCGTGACGCATTTCTGCGGCGCGCCGATCGTGCTCAACATGCTGCTGCATGCGCCGGAGGACGAACGCCGGAGCTTCGCCCACCGCGTCCAGGTGATGACTGCGGCCGCGCCGCCGCCGCCCTCGACGCTCGAGGGCATGGAGGCGATGGGCTTCGACATCACCCACACCTACGGCCTGACGGAATGCTACGGCCCCGCCGTGGTCTCGGCCTGGAACAGGGACTGGGACGCACTGCCCGGCGCCGAACGCGCGGCGATGAAGGCGCGGCAGGGTGTGCGTTATCCGGTTCTCGAGGGCCTGACGGTGATGGACCCCGCGACGATGACCGAAACCCCGCGCGACGGCGAGACCATCGGCGAGGTGATGATGCGCGGCAATGTCGTCATGAAGGGCTACCTGAAGAACGAGGACGCGAGCGCGGAGGCATTCGCCGGCGGCTGGTTCCACACCGGCGATCTCGGCGTCATGCACGAGGACGGCTATATCGCGCTCAAGGACCGGTCGAAGGACATCATCATTTCCGGCGGGGAGAACATCTCGTCCGTCGAGGTGGAGCAGGTCCTGTACCGGCACCCGGCGGTGCTCGAAGCCGCGGTCGTGGCCAGGCCGGACGAAAAATGGGGCGAGATCCCCTGCGCGTTCGTCGAGCCGCTGTCGGGCGCCGAGCCGACGGAAGCGGAGGTCATTGCCTTCTGCCGGGACAACATGGCCCGTTTCAAGGCCCCGCGCCATGTCGTGTTCGGCCCCCTGCCCAAGACCTCCACCGGAAAAGTGCAGAAATTCGTCCTCCGCGAACGGGCGCGCGACCTGGACTGAACGGCGGCGCGGTTCCCTTCGTCACCCTGGAGCGCCCCGGGGCTGATATCCCGGGCGGTTGCACCGCATCCCGATTTCTGTTCAAGAAATAATTCTTGATTAGATACTTGACCTGAGAAATTCTGTGCTATTATAGGTAGCAGGAGGAGAGAGGCGGCATCCGCGGAGCCGCTTCGTTTCGCCATTCGCGCCGGCGCGAAAAAAACCCTGAGAAACGCACGGGAGAGGTGCGCCCTGCGTCTCGCGCGCGCAATCAGGCGCGCGAACCGCGCCGCCGCGAAACGCGCGCCGGCGCGCACGCAGGCACCCGCGCAGGATACGCGCGAAACAGGGTCCCGCCGCTCCGGGAAGCCGGGCGGCGGGAAGAACGAGACGGAGTGGAACGAAACGGGGTGAGTGAACAACATGCGGGACGCAGATGGATACGGCTTCTGGGAGACCGGCAGGACGCGCGGACCCTCCTCTCCCGCCTGCAGGCTGCCGTATGCACATATCTTCGGCGGCTCCGGACGGCGCGTCCCCTTCGTCGCCCCGGCTCGCCCTCGGGTCGATGTCCAGGACGAGCCTTCTTTAGCGAAGAATCCGTTCCGACCGGACCGTATTCCGGGACAGGTCCGAAATTGTCGCCCCGGCCCCCGAGCCGGGGCCCAGCACTGGCGGCGCAACCGGACAGCAACCTCGACGCCCTGGACCCCGGATCTCCGCTGCGCTCCGTCCGGGGTGACAATCGGGATTGCGCATTCGGCACCGTTTCAACCCGAACCGATCATGCGCCAGCCAGGCGAAGGAGGGAGCAAGAGGGCCTGAGGCCATGCCTGAACGGACCACAGGATATGCACCGTGCGCATGCAGAACATGACATTCCATGACACATCGCAGGGGGTCCCGCCGGGCCCGCATGACAAAACATGACATCGCATGACGTGTTCGATGGGTGTTCCCTTTCCGGCGGCGAACGCGAGGCCAGAATGCGGCGGCGCTATTGGGGGTCCGTATCCCGCAGCGCCACCGCAAGCGCGCAGAAGTCGTCCACCGTCAGCTCCTCGGGGCGCATGGTTCCGTCCAGTCCTGCGCGGGCGGGCAGGTCGCCGAGCGTGCGCCGGAGCATCTTCCGCCGTCCTCCGAAAGCGCGGGCCGTGACCGTCTCCAGGTCGCCCGGATGCGCCGGGACCGGCGAAAGGCGCGGCGTCAGCGCAACCACGCTGGAGGAGACTTTCGGCGGCGGCGTGAAAGCGCCGGGCGGCAAATCGAAACAGTGGCGGACTTCGGCGCGCCATTGCGCGAGAACCGAGAGCCGTCCCCGCGCCCTGCTGCCCGGCAATGCCAGCAGCCGGTCGGCCACCTCCTTCTGGAACATCAGCGTCATGGATTCGATACCGTCCGGGCGTCGCAGCCAGCCGACCAGCAGGGGCGTTGCGATGTTGTATGGCAGATTGGCGACGACCTTGATCGGCGCGGGGCCGAGCGCGGCAAGGTCCACCTCAAGCGCGTCGGCGGCCAGCACCCGAAGCCGTCCCTCGCCGGCCGCCGCCAGTTCCGCGAGCGCCTCCACGCAGCGGGCGTCACGCTCGACTGCAACGATCCGTTCGGCGCCGGCCTCCAGCAGCGCGCGCGTGAGGCCGCCGGGTCCGGGCCCGATCTCGACCGCCGTCCGTCCCTCCAGAGGACCCGCCGCACGGGCGATGCGGTCGGCAATGCCGGGATCGAGCAGGAAATGCTGGCCAAGCGCGCGGCGGGCGCCCAGTCCGTACCGGCGGATCAGGTCCTGCGGGCGCGGCAGCTTGCCGTCAGACACCTTGCCGGCGCTCTGCCATCTGGCCGGCCAGTTTCAGGGCCGCAATCAGGCTGTCGGGCCGCGCGCGGCCGGCGCCGGCAATGTCGAGCGCCGTTCCGTGGTCGGGCGAGGTCCGCACGATCGGCAGGCCGAGCGTGACGTTCACCGCATTATGAAAATCGAGCATCTTCACCGGAATCAGCGCCTGGTCGTGATAGGGGCAAAGCGCGGCGTCATACCGGGCTCGCGCTTCAGCATGGAAGAGCGTGTCCGCCGGGAGCGGTCCTCGAATGTCGAATCCTTCCTGGCGGAGCCTGGCCGCAGCCGGAGCCATGATCGCGTCCTCTTCCAGCCCCAGTGCCCCGCCCTCCCCGGCATGGGGGTTCAGCCCCGCCAGCGCGAGCCGCGGCGCGGCAATGCCGAAATCGGCCCGCAGGTCGTGCGCGACGATGCGCGCCGTGTCTTCGACAAGGGTTGCCGTCAGCCGGCCCGCGACCTCCGAAAGCGGAATATGCACGGTCATCGGAACCGTTCGGAGGTGCTTGCCGACCAGCATCATGACCGGGCGCCGGGCGCCGGTAAGCTCGGCCAGGAACTCGGTGTGGCCCGGATGGGCGAAGCCGGCGCTTATCAGGCTTTCCTTCTGGACCGGTAGCGTGACAACCGCCGAAGCCTCGCCTGCGCGAACCGCCGCCACCGCCCGCTCGATGGAAGCGACAACCGCGGGCGCATGCGCGGGGTCGGCCGTTCCCGGCCTGACCGGCGCCGTAAGCGGCAGGGGCAGCACCGGCAAGGCATCCGGAAATATCTGCGCGGCCTCGCCGGGGCGCCTTATCTCGCGGACGGGAGCAGCGGGATCTATCCGGGCCAGCCACCCAGGATCGCCTGCCAAGAAGAAGGCCGGAACACCGGGCGCAGCCCAGGCCTTGAGCGCAAGCTCTCCGCCGACGCCGCCCGGTTCGCCCATGGTCAGCGCGAGCGGCTGCAAGGGGTCATCTCCGGCGAAATATCAGTGCAGACCGGCGCAGGTCCTGCAAATAGCGGTCAGCCCGCCGGCTGATGCGCTCCACGCGCAACCGCCGCTCAATACCGGCCCGTTCCGTGGCGTCTTCGCCCGCCGCGCTCTCGACGACGCTCCGCTCACGAAGCAGGAGGATGTAGAACCCGTCCTCAAGGCGAACCGGGGCAGAAACGCCATTTGGGGTCAGGGCGTCGAGCGCGGCCTCCAGACGGGCGTCGAGCTGCCCGGCCCGCACCCGCCCGAGGTCGCCGCCGATAGCCGCGGAAGAGGATTGCGAGAACTGTCTGGCCAGCCCGTCAAAGGAGGCGCCGGCGCGCAATTGCGCCACGATCCCGTCCGCTGCGGCGCGGACCTCGCTTTCCCTTGCCGGGTCGTCCAGCTCGAGGAAGATTTCCGAAGCGACATATTCCGTGGATCCGGCGGCGGCGCGCCGTTCCGCAAGGCGCGCATCGATCTCGCCCGCTCCGACCTCGATGCGCGGCGCGATCCGCCGGGCCACGACCGTGTTCCAGGCGGCCTCTACCCGCAGATGCTCCTTCAGCGCCTCGAAATCGAGCCTGTTGTTGCGGAAGAATTGGACCAGTCCTCCGGGCGGAAGATTGTTGCGCTTCTCGATGTTCTCGATCTGCCGCCCGATCTCGCGTTCGCTCACGCGGACCCCGAGCCGCCCCGCTTCCTGGCTTTGCAGGCGTTCATCCATAAGGGTTCGCAGAATCTGGGATCCGAGCCGGCGGCGAATCTCCGGAGTGTCCCGGACATTAGAGGAGGACAACGCGATGCCCAGCCGGGCAATCACGTCGTATCGGGTGATGATGTCGTCGTTGACGACCGCGACAATCCGACCGGCCTGCTGGGCCTGGGCAACACTGCAGGCGGCCAGACCGCAGAACAAGAAAACAAACCGCAGGCACACGCTACGCATCTTCGCCGTTTCCGTCTGTCTCGGCAGTTGCAGTTATGCCGTTAGCCGTCCTCCAGATGCAAGAGCGCAGCGCAGCCCAGCATCACCGCCGCCGCTGCCGGCGTCCAGGCCGCCAGCACGACCGGCGCCCGCCCCGACAGGCCAAGCGCAAACACGACATCCGACAGGATAAACAGCAGGAAACCGGCCCCGACGCCGGCGGAGAGCATTACGGCTGTCCCGCCGCGCCGCCGCGACCGGATCGAGACCGCCGCCCCGATCAGGAGCATCGCCGCAGTCAGGACGACGGACGCGAGCAGGGCATGAAACCGGAGCCGGTGCTTTCGCGCCTGAAAGCCCGCCTCCTCCAGCGCTTCGATATATGCCGGCAATCTCCAGACCGACATGGTCGCCGGGCCTGTCAGACCGTCTTCGATATGCTCCCAGCTGAGCGTTGTAGGAATCCTCTCCGCAACCCGGCGGGCAGGCGCACCGCCGGAGCCGGCGTCCCAAACGCCCTTCAGGAACCAGTATCCATCGCGCAATTCCGCCGAGCCGGCATCCAGGCGGTTGCGGAAGTGGCGCAGCCCCTCGAAACGATAGACCACGACATCGTGCAGAATGCGTTCCTTGTCGACCCGGTCGGCAAACAGAATGGTCAGGTCCCCGTCATCGACTTCCCGCAGCCAGAGTCCGGATTGGGAAATCGACGACACGGGAGCGGCGCTGCCGAAATACCGCGCCTCAAGCCGATCGAAGCGCCCCTGGGCGGCCGCTGCAAGCGGGCCGTAAAACACCACCGCTCCCGCGCCCAGCACGAATGCGACCGCCAGCGCCGGCAACAATACCTTCCAGACCGAGACGCCGGCCCCGTGCGCAGCCGTCAATTCGTTGTGCCGTCCAAGACGGTCGAACGCGAACAAGGCGCCGAAGAGCACTGCGAACGGCAGCAGGAGTTCAAGCATTGCCGGCAATTCCAGCGCCGCCATCTCCAGCACGATTCCAAACGTCGCTTCGTCTCTGGACCCGGACCGGCGCAACAGCTCAATCATGCCGATCAGCCAGACGAGGGCAGCCAATACGACCAGCACGATGCAGACCCACAGGAAAAACCGCCGGGCCAGATAACGGGAGAGCACTCCGAATTGTCCCATTCTCGCCGCGCCTCTCTTCAGACGGGCAGCGGACGGCGGCGACCGCCCATTGCCAGGAGCGCGAACCCGACCAGGATAGGCACCGCCCCGATCGCATATTGGAGGCCCGCAAGCGCCGGCAGCTTCGCCACCGCCGCCTTCACTGCGAAAGCTCCCACAAGAAGGCCGAAGGCAAGCGCGCCAGCCAGGGCCGGCCTGAAGGACTGGCCGCGGCGATTTATGCCCCCCAAAAGCAGGCATGCAAGCGCGACGGCGGTCACGGCGCCGGGCATAAGGCCGCTGGCGAGTCGAAAATGCCCCTCCGCCTTGTGCTTCGCGACATTTGCTTGTCCGACCTCTTCGACGGACGGATTCAGAAGCTCGCCCAAACTCCGCTCCCGCCGGCTGCGCGACCTCTTCGGAATGGCCGGCAAGTTCAGTTCAATCGTGTTGCGATCGAAATATATGAGGGTCAGGCGGCCGGATTTTCGGTCGATTTCCTGCCGGCTTCCATTGAATGCGACCAGCGTCGGCACGCCGTCCGCTATCGTCGCGGTCCCCCTTTCGGCCAGGTAGGTTATGCGCCGGTCGGGGTTCCTGTCGTCCTGCAGCAGAATTCCGGAATACTCGCTGGTGCCGACGCCGTCCTGGACAAACAGCGTCATGTCCCGGCCGATCTGCCGGAAGACGCCCGGCCGGACGAACAGCACCGAAAAACGGTCCCTCAGGATCGACTGGAGGTCTCGAAGCTCCCTCTCCGAGGCGGGCGCCAACACGAGCGCATTCCAGGTGACGATTCCCATCACCACCAGTCCCAGCAGCAATGCGGGCGCCGCCAGACGCAGGTCGCTGACGCCGGCCGCGCGCATCACGATCACCTCGCTGTCGGAAGCCATCCGGACATAGACGAGCAGGACGGAAATCAGCAGCGCCAAAGGCAGCCCCACACTCGCGAGATACGGCAGCGCCAGCATCACGAGCGCCGCGAACATCTCGATGGCAATGCCGCGTTCCACGATGTCATCGACGAAACGCAGCGCTGTCGCCAGCAGCAGCAGAGGGGCCAGAGCGCCGGCCGCGGCGCCGAGCGCGACAAGCAAACGCCGCAGGACATAAAGATCGGTCTGGCGCATCGCGTGCCTGTATGCTGCTTTACCGAAAATCAGACAAGCCGCATGAGGGTCACGATGAAGGTTTCTTTCGCCGCTCCCGCCCTGCCCCGCTCGGGAGCCCTGGTGCTCACAGTTGCAAAGGGAGGGGCCCTGGATGGCCTGGCGGCCGAGGCGGACGCCGCCGCATCCGGCGCCCTTTCGCAAGCGATGGCGGCTTCTCGTTTCGACGGCGAGGCGAAGGCCACGATCGAGGTGATGGCACCTTTCGGCCTGGACGCGGAGCGGGTGCTGGTCGTCGGTGTCGGAGAGGAGCTGGATGCCCGGCTCGCTGAAGATGTGGGCGGCACCGTCTATTCCGCGCTCGCCAGGTCGGGTTCCAGTTCGGCGACACTGGTCTGGCCGCAGACCGGCTCCGCTGCCGCTGCCGGCCTCGGCGCAGCCCTTGCCGCCTACCGGTTCGACAAATACCGCACGACACTGAAGGACAAGGACAAGCCGGCGCTCGCGGAACTTGTGGTCGCGGCGCCGGACGCCGAAGAAGCACGCCGGTCCTACGAGCAGGACGGCGCCAGGATTGTCGAGGCCGTTGCCTTCGCGCGCGACTTCGTCTCGGAGCCGGGCAATGTCCTTTATCCGGAGAGCTATGCGGACGGGCTTCGCGAACTGGAGGCGCTCGGCGTTTCCGTGGAGGTGTTCGACCAGGCGGCGCTTGAAGACCTGAAAATGGCGACACTGCTGGGCGTGGCGCAGGGAAGCGCGCGCGAGGCCCGGGTCGTCGTCATGCGCTGGCAGGGCGGGGAGGAGCCGCCGATCGCCCTCGTCGGCAAGGGCGTCACGTTCGATACCGGCGGCATCTCGATCAAGCCTAGCGGCGGCATGGAAGAGATGAAATGGGACATGGGGGGATCCGCCGCCGTGGCCGGAGCCATGAAGGCCATAGCCGGGCGCAAGGCGGCCGCGAATGTCGTCGGTATCGTGGGCCTGGTGGAAAACATGCCTTCGGCGACGGCCCAGCGGCCCGGCGACGTCGTGACGAGCTACTCCGGACAGACCGTCGAGGTTATCAACACCGATGCTGAGGGCCGCCTCGTCCTGGCGGACCTGCTGGCCTATGTCATCGAGCGATATGAACCGCATGCCGTGGTCGATCTGGCAACGCTCACCGGCGCCATGGTGATGGCGCTTGCCCACGAATATGCCGGCATGTTCTCCAACAACGACGCGCTGGCAGAGTCGCTGATGTCGGCAGGCGCGGCCGTGGACGAAAAATTGTGGCAGTTTCCGCTCCATGACGCCTACGACAAGATGCTCGAGTCCCACATCGCCGACATGAAGAACATCGGTCCACGCGAGGCGGGCGCGATATCCGCGGCGCAGTTCCTGAAGCGCTTCGTCGGCGATACGCCCTGGGCTCACCTGGACATCGCCGGCACGGCCTGGACCGACAAGGCGCGTCCGACGGTGCCAAAGGGAGCGACGGGCTACGGCGTGCGCCTGCTCGACCGGCTGGTCCGGGATGTCTGCGAAAGCTGACCCGCCGGTCTTCTACGACCTAGACGGCGCGCCGCTGGACCTCGGCCTCGGCCGGCTGCTGGAAGCTGCGCTGGCCGAGGGCCGGCGGGTCTGCGTCCGCCTCGGCCAGGACGAACGGGTGGCGGCGCTCGACCAGGGGTTGTGGACCTACCGCAATGACAGCTTCCTGCCGCATGGATGCGAGGGCGACCCCGCCGAGCATCCGGTATGGCTGACGGCGGCGCCCGGAAATCCCAACGCGGCCGACCTGCTCGTCCTGGTGGACGACGCGCCGCTGGACGGACGCGAGGGATTCGCCGGCACCGCATACCTGTTCGACCGGCGCGACCCCGCAATGCGCGACATTGCCCGCGACCGGTTTGCCGCATTCCGCGACGAGGGAAGCCGGCCCGCATATCTGCGGTTCGGGCCGCAGGGCTGGCCGCAGTCCGAATAGCGCCGTTGTGCGGGCAAGGCGGCATGGCTATAACGCCGCGCCCGCCATGCTGGGGAGGAGACCTGAAGTGGCGACCGAACGCACATTGTCCATCGTGAAGCCCGACGCGACCCGACGCCAGCTGACGGGAGAGATCACCGCCCGGCTGGAGAAGGCCGGGCTCAGGGTCGTGGCCCAGAAGCGCATCCGGCTGACGCGGGAGCAGGCGGAAGGCTTCTACGCCGAGCACAGCGAGCGGCCCTTTTTCGACGATCTCTGCACCTTCATGACCTCGGGGCCCGTCGTAGTGCAGGTGCTGGAATGCGAGGGCGCCATCGAACTCAATCGGGAGATCATGGGCGTCACCAACCCGGCCAATGCGGCCGAGGGCACGATCCGCAAGGACTACGGCGAATCGATCGAGGCGAATTCCGTCCACGGCTCCGACTCTCCCGAGAGCGCGGCGCGCGAGATCGCCTATTTCTTCAGCGCCTGCGAAGTCGTCGGCTAAACCCGGTCCGGGCTATCGACACGGGCCACGGTCAGGGCATCGACACGGGCCGCGCCGGCGCGCTTGAGGGTCCGCGCGCAGGCCTCGAGCGTCGCCCCGGTCGTCAACACATCGTCCACGACGACGATTCGCGCGCCGCGAACCCGGTCCCGCCAGGCCGGCGCGACGCGGAATGCGCCGGCGACATTGCGCCCCCGTTCGTTGCGCCCGAGCTCCGTTTGCGGGCGCGTGCGCCTCACGCGCCGCAACAGGCCGGGAGCGAAGGCGGCTTCGCCTCCGGCGGCGAGCCGTCCCGCCAGCAGCGCGGCCTGGTTGTAGCGCCGCTGGTATAGCCGCATCCAGTGAAGCGGCACCGGGGCGATCCAGTCCGCATCCTTCAGCAACGCAGCGCCGGCTTCCCGCGCCCATGCCGACAACAGCGGCGCCAGGCCGGTCTCGTCCCGGAACTTGAAGTTCTGGACGAGATTTCTTGCGTTACCGCCATAAACCAGCGCGCTTCTTGCCCGGTCATAGGCAGGGTGTTTCGCCATGCACGCGCCGCAAAGCGAGCCGGCCTCCGCCTGGAAAGCGAAGGGCCGCCCGCAACTGTCGCACAACGGCTCGACGATGAACTCGAGGTCCGACCAGCAGGCCCCGCAGAGAGTCGCCGGGTCTGCGACCGGGCCCCGGCAGAAGGCGCAGCGCGGCGGCAGCGCGAGGTCCAGCAACCGCCGCCCAAATGCCGCAGCCCCCGGTCCGGGAAACACCGGCCGGGATCAGGCGGGACGGCTCCAGAACCGCGTCGTGCCGTCGCGGTCCAGCTGTTCCACCAGGCCGGTCTCCCAGTCGAGATAGGCCTGCATGTTCTCCTCGACGGTCCCGCCCTGCTCATAGGGC
The DNA here is from genome assembly GCA_022827685.1 of Alphaproteobacteria bacterium. GTDB lineage: Bacteria > Pseudomonadota > Alphaproteobacteria > Bin95 > Bin95 > Bin95. Next base: position 115,070 of record JAJEIH010000014.1, on the reverse strand, counting down.
TTCAGCCACACGTCGTCGGCCGTATCCGCCATATGCCGGGCGCCGCTTTCCAGCGGCCCGGTCCATGCCTCCGTGCCGCCCTCCAGCACGGCGACCGGGCGGTCGAAATCGCCGGCGGCCAGATGCGCCAGCCGCCCGTCCGGCGAGGTGAAGACATAGCGTTCCGCGTCCGGCAGGCGGGCCGAGGCAAGCCGCGAGCGGATCGCGAACCATGCGCCCGGTATATGGCCTTCGGCATAGCTGCGGCTGTCGGCGAAATCGACCACGACCGCGCCTTCGACGGCCTCCGGGCCGACCGTCGGCACATCGGCCAGACCCGGAATGTCGGGAGCGGCAGGCCCTGTCTCCAGCGGGCCGCCCTCCAGCGCGCCTTCCAGCACGGCCGCGTCCCAGTTCATCTGCCGCAGCCAGTGCGCGGTCATGGCGGCGCGAACGCCGTTGTCGTCCACCAGGAAGATGCGTGCGCCCCGCACCGCCGCGTAGCGGTCGGTCGCCTGCACAAGCTGCCCGCCGGGCGCCGAACGCGAGCCCTTGAGATGCCCCGCCTCGAATTCGTGCGGATGGCGCACGTCGAAGATATAGGTCGTCCGTTCCGGCGCGGGCCGGATTTCGCGCACGACCGGCACCTCGAAACGCGCCGCGACCGCCGCGGCGCAGGCGCGCGCCGCGTCCAGCCCGGCCGCGCTCGGCTCCGGCGCCGGGCGCTCATTGCCGCGCTCCAGTTGCAGGCCGGCCAGATGCCAGCCCATCGTGCCGTTCCTGAGGGCAGCCACCCGGTTCGGAATGCCCGCATTGATAAGCGATTGCGCCCCGATGATGCTGCGCGTCCGCCCCGCGCAATTGACGATCACCGTGGTATCCGGAGACGGCGCGAGATCGTGGACGCGATAGACCAGTTCCGCCCCCGGACAGCAGGTCCCGGTCGGAATGTTCATGTTGCGGAATTCGTCCATCGGCCGGCTGTCCAGCACGACCACCGGGTCCGGGCCGTCCAGCATTTCCTTGAGTTCGTCGGCAGAAACCGACGGCGTGTCATAGGCGTGCTCGACATATTCGCCGAACGCCTTGCTCGGCACGTTGAATCCGGAGAAGACCTCGTAGCCCGCCCGCCGCCAGGCTTCGACGCCGTTCGCGAACAGGACGACATTGGTGTAGCCGAGCTCGCGAAGCCGCGCCGCGCCGCGCCCGGCCAGTCCCTCGCCATTGTCGGTGGCGACGATCCGGGTCCCCGCACGGGGCACGAGGCCGCGGATTTCGAGCTCCAGCCGGGAGAGCGGGACATTGCAGGCATGCAGCAGATGCGCCGGCGCGAACGAGCCTTCCTCGCGAAAGTCGATGATGGCCAGTTCGTCCTCTCCCTCCAGTGCCTCGCGCAACGCTTCGGCCGAGATCGCGCTATAGTTCTCGTTCATGGGGCTTCCTTCCGGCGCAGCGGGGCTTCGATGATACCGCAACTCTTCGACCGGGGCGCCCTTCGCCGCCACCGCGACCGCGCCGCCGCTGCGCCCCCCGGCGCGGATTTCCTGTTTCGCGAGGTGGCGGAGCGGCTGGCTGACCGCCTCGACGATGTGACCGTCAGCTTCCCGCTCGCGCTCGATATCGGCGCGCGCGACGGGGTGCTGGCGCGCGCGCTGCGCGGGCGCGGCGGCATCGAGACCCTCATCCGCCTGGAGGCCTCGGAGGCGCTTTGCCGCGCCGGGGGCGGCGTCGGCGCCGTCGGCGAGGAAGACAACCTGCCCTTCGCGGCCGGGAGCTTCCACCTGATTGCAAGCAATCTCGCCCTGCACTGGACCCAGGACCTTCCGGGCGCGCTCGCCCAGATAAAGCGCGCGCTCAGGCCCGGCGGCCTCTTCCTCGCAAGCCTTTTCGGCGGCGAAACGCTGACCGAGCTGCGCCAGGGCCTGCTCGCCGCCGACGCCGCTGCGTCCGGCGGCGCGGCGCCCCGGGTTTCCCCTTTCGCGGACCTGCGCGACGCCGCCGGGCTGCTGCAGCGCGCCGGATTCGAGCTGCCGGTCGCCGATCTGGACACCATCCGGGTCACTTACGAGTCGCCCTTCAAGCTGATGGCCGACCTCCGCGCGATGGGCGAGACCAATGCGCTGGCGGCGCGGCCCCGCCATTTCGCGCGCCGCGCGCTGTTCGCCGAACTCGCCTCGCAATACACCGCCCGGCAGACGGCGACGTTCCAGGTCATCTATCTCTCCGGCTGGGCCTGATCCGCGACTTCGCCCCGCAGGAGGCGGGTTCCTGCGACCATCGCACGCAGCTTTTCCCGCGCCAGCCAGCGGGGCAGCGCCGAGAAGCCGCAATCGGCCGTAACCCAGAGGCGATCCCGCGGCACCGCCTCCAGCACCCTCTCGAGCCGCGCGGCCACTTCCCCGGGCGTTTCAATGTGGAACGACTTCACATCGATCACGCCGGCCGCGATCCGGAAGCGCTCGGCCAAAGCCGGCAATGTGTCGAGGTCCGCCATTTCCCGGTTGGCGAATTCCAGCACCAGCATCGAGCAGTCCAGCATGGCCATGCCCGGCAGCAGGCGGGCGAAACCGCGCGGCGAATAGGGGCGGGACGCATTGTTGCCGAAGCAGACATGAACCGCGACACGGTCCGCATGGCCGGCGATGGCGGTGTTTATCGCTTCGGCGCAGGCCCTGCTGTCCAGGCCGTGCGAGAGGTCGGTAAAACCCGGCTCGTCGATCTGGACGAGCTCCGCGTCTTCGCCGGCGAGCCTGTCGAGTTCATCCCTCACAATGCCGGCAATGTCGTCGAGTAGCGCCGCCGCGTCGCCGCCATAGGGGCCTTCGGGCGCGATCTTCGGCATGAAGGTAAGCGGACCGGGAAACGCAACCTTGAGCCGCCTGCCCGGCGCCAGCTCCCTGAGGCGGCGGAATTCGGCCGCGATGCCGAGTCCGTCGGGCGCCGCCAACCGTTCCCTGGCGGTGAAATGGGGCGCGCGGTCATAGCCCGGCACGCCGAGCCGCCGGCCGGCGGGAACCCGCTCGATCCCGGTCAGCCGGTCATACATCTCATAGACGAACCGACTCCGGCGGAGTTCGCCGTCGGACAGAATGTCCACGCCCGCTTCGATCTGGTCGGCAATCGCGATGCGGGTGGCGTCGTCAAAGGCTTCCTCGACGTCCTCGGCGCCGGTCCGGCCCGCGCGCATGGCCTCCCGGAACAGGAACAGCCAGCCCGGCGCCGCGTAGGACCCCACACCCATTGTCGGCAAATCCATTCCGCTTCCTCCTTTTCGAACCCCGCAACGAGCCCACTCCACTGCAAGTGTCATGAAATGTCATGTTCCGTCATGCGATGTCATGATCTGCATGCGCATGGCGTATGTCCGGCAGCCCGTTCGGGCATACGGGCCGCCGTCCTGGACAGCATCCTGGATATTCCATCCTGTCCCCCCGTCTTGCGTGTTCGGCATGGGTTTGTCCTCCCGATCCGTCTTCGTTCCGTTCTTCCGGCCGCCCGGCTTCCCGGACCGGCGGGACCCTGATTCGCGCGTATCCTGCGCGGGCGCCTGTGCGCGCGCCAGCGCGCGTTTCGCGGCGGCGCGGCTCGCGCGCCTGATTGCCCGCGCGCGAGGCAAGCACAAGACGCACTTCGCCTGTCGGCTGAATCGGGGTCGTTCCGCACCGGGCCGGCACGAGTGGGAAGCGGTCCGCGGATGCCGCTTCCTGCCCTGCTCCATATAGCAATCAACCAACAAGCTTCAAGGATTTTCTAAGAAATATTTCAAAATTTTATGAACAAACCCGTTGACCGCCAGTTCGGAGCCGAATAAGGTCAATGCTCGCCGCACACGCCGGGCGGCCGGTCCGCGCCCGTTGTGAAATCGGTGAAATACCCGGTTGAGCGGTTCCGCAGCCGGCTCAAACGGGGTAGAAGCGGCGCGCAGTTCCCGGCCGAACCGACAGGAGTCCGTTTCCATGGCCATCGTCGCACAACGCCTTTCCGTCATCCGCCCCTCCCCGACCGTGGCGCTCAACGCCAAGGCGATGGAGATGAAGGCTGCGGGTCACGATGTGATAGGTCTGGCGGCCGGCGAGCCGGATTTCGACACGCCGGAGAACGTGGCCGACGCCGGCGTGGCCGCCATCCGGTCCGGCGACACGAAATACACCGCGCCCGACGGCCGCCCGGAGCTCAAGGCCGCGATCGCGCGCAAGCTGAAGCGCGAAAACGGCCTCGACTACGAACCCGCCCAGGTCACCGTCGGCAATGGCGGCAAGCATGTGCTCTACAACGCTTTCGTCGCGAGCCTTAATCCCGGCGACGAGGTTGTAATCCCCGCGCCCTACTGGACCAGCTATCCCGACATGGTGCTGCTCTGCGGCGGCGAGCCCGTCGTCGTCGAATGCAGGGCGGAAGCGGACTTCAAGATGACCCCGGCGCAGCTTGAAGCCGCGATTACGCCGAAGACCAAGTGGGTGTTGCTCAACAGCCCGAGCAACCCTTCGGGGGCCGCCTACACCCGCGACGACATGAAGGCGCTTACCGACGTGCTGCTGGCGCATGAGCATGTCTGGGTGCTGACCGACGACATGTATGAGCACATCGTCTATGACGGGTTCGAATTCGTGACCCCGGCGCAGGTCGAGCCGAAGCTGATGGACCGCACGCTGACGGTGAACGGCGTCTCCAAGGCCTATGCGATGACTGGCTGGCGCATCGGCTATGCAGCCGGCCCGCTGGAACTCGTCAAGGCCATGGGCATGGTGCAGAGCCAGAGCACGACCAACCCCTCCTCGATCAGCCAGACAGCGGCAGTGGTCGCCCTCGACGGCCCGCAGGACTTCATTCCCGAGCGCGCCGCCGCCTTCCAGAGACGGCGGGACCTTGTCGTCTCGATGCTGAACCAGGCCCCGGGCATCGCCTGCAACCGGCCGGAAGGCGCGTTCTACGTCTATCCGTCCTGCGCGGGCTGCATCGGCAAGCGGACGCCGGACGGGCGGGTCATCGGCAGCGATGACGAGTTCTGCGCCTACCTGATCGACGCCGAAGGGGTGGTGACGGTTCCGGGGTCGGCCTTCGGCGTATCGCCGCATTTCCGCATTTCCTACGCGACCGACGACGCGACGCTCGAGGAGGCCTGCCGGCGCATCCAGCGGGCGGCGGCCGCGCTCGCATGAAGATCGCCGTTGTCGGCGCGGGCGGGGTCGGCGGCGTCTTCGGCGCGCGCCTGGCGGCGGCGGGCCACGAAGTCGGGCTGGTCGCGCGCGGGGCGCATCTGGAAGCGATCCGGAGCGGCGGCCTCAGGGTCAATGGCGGGCCCCGGGACCTGAATGTCCGCCCGGCCTTCGCGACCGACCGGCCCGGGGAGATCGGCGCGGCGGAGGTTGTGCTTGTCGCGGTCAAGCAATGGGACCTCGAAAGCGCCGGCGAGGCGGCCCACCCGCTGGTCGGCCCGGAGACCACGGTCGTGCCGCTCCAGAACGGCATCGACGCCCGCGAGCGGCTCGGCGCCATTCTCGGGCTGGACAGGGTTATCGGCGGCACTGCCTTCATAAACGCCTTCATCGGCGAACCCGGCGCCATCGAGCAGCACACGCCCTTCAACCGCCTGGTGTTCGGCGAATGGGACGGACAGTCCTCGGCGCGCGTCGAGGCGCTTGCGGCGGTATGCGGGCCTGCAGACATTGAGGCCGTGGCGAGCCCGAATATCGAGCTCGATATATGGAAGAAATTCGTCTTCCTGGTGGCGGTAAGCTCCGTCAACGCCGTCGTGCGCGGCAATAACGGCGTGGTCCGGCGCTGCCCCGAAACCGAAGCGCTGATCGGCATCTGCGCGTCCGAGGTCGCCGCCATAGGCCGGGCGCGCGGCGTGCCGCTCGACGAGGATGCGGGCGAGCAGGCGGCCCGGCTTTCCGCCAGTTTCGGCGATGACGGCATTGCCTCGATGGCGGCCGACCTCATCAGGGGCACGCGCCTCGAACTGCCCTGGCTTGCCGGCAAGGCGGTGGCGCTCGCCCGCGAGGCCGGCGTGCCCGCGCCCGCGCTCGAAACCATCCACGCCGCGCTCCTGCCCTGGCAGGACGGAGCGGCGGCCGTTGCGGGATAGCAGCCATGCACCGCCTGTGCGTCGCGCCGATGATGGACCGGACGGACCGGCACTGCCGCTTCTTCCACCGGCTGCTCTCGCGGCGCGCGCGCCTCTACACGGAGATGCTGACGGCCGGGGCCGTCATTCACGGCGACCGGGACCGGCTGCTGGGGTTCGACCCGGCCGAGCATCCCGTCGCGCTGCAACTGGGCGGGAGCGAGCCGGCCGCGCTGGCGCAGGCGGCGCGCATCGGCGAGCGGCTGGGCTATGACGAGATCAACCTCAATTGCGGCTGCCCCAGCGACCGGGTGAAGAAGGGCCGCTTCGGCGCGGGCCTGATGGCAGAGCCGGAGCTTGTCGGCCGCTGCCTCGCCGCCATGCGCGAGGCGGTCCCGGTCCCGGTAACGGTCAAGTGCCGGGTGGGCATCGACGACCAGGACGACGGGGCGCTCAAACGGTTCGTCGAAACGGTCCATGCGCTTTCCGGCGTCACCGTCTTCATCGTCCATGCGCGCAAGGCGTGGCTGAAGGGGCTCAGCCCGAAGCAGAACCGGGAAGTGCCGCCGCTGCGTTACGAACTGGTGTTCCGCCTGAAGGCCGAGCGCCCGGACCTCTGCATCGTGATCAATGGGGGCATTGCCGATCTCGGCGAGGCCGAGGCGCTGCTGGCGGCCGGCGCAGTCGATGGCGTCATGCTGGGCCGCGCCGCCTATTCCGACCCCTGGCTGCTCGCCGATGCGGACCGCCGCCTGTTCGGGGCGGAGAACCCGCTGCTGGCGCGGCAGGAGGCGGTGGAAGCCCTGCTGCCCTATGCGGAACGGCTGGCGGCGGAGGGCGTCCGCCTGCACGCGCTCGCGCGGCATGTCCACGGGCTGTTCCAGGGCTGCCCCGGCGCCCGCGCCTTCCGCCGCCACCTGGCGGAGAACGCGCACCTGCCGGGCGCGGGCGCCGAGGTGCTCGCCGCAGCCGCAAACCTCGCGGCGCCGCCCGACCGCCTGGCGGCGTGAGGCCCGAGCGCTAACGCGCGGTCCAGCCGCCGTCTATCACGAGCTCCGCGCCGGTCATGAAGGCGCTGTCCGCCGAGGCGAGGAAGAGGACGCCTGCCGCGATGTCCACCGGGTCGCCGAGGCGCTTGATCGGGTGCTGGTCCATGACGAACTGGCGCGCGGCATTGTCCGACATGCCGGTGCTGATCCAGCGGTCCAGCACCTGGTCCGCCATGTCGGTTTCGATCAGGCCCGGATGCACGGAGTTCACCCGGATGTTGTAGCCGAGCTGCGCGGCCTCGAGCGCGGCCGACTTGGTCAGCAGGCGGACCGCGCCCTTGGAGGCGCTGTAGATCGCCGAAAGCGGCGAGCCGACGAGGCCCGCGACCGAAGAGATGTTGACGATGCTGGCGGCGTCCGCGCCGGCGGGCGTGTTCTTCATCGAGCGGAAGGCGTATTTGATGCCGAGAAAGACGCCCATGACGTTCACATCCATCAGCCGGCGATAGTCCCCGACGGACATCTCCTCAAGTTTCGCGTAGCTGTAAACGCCGGCATTGTTGACGAGGATGTTCAGCGCGCCGAAACGCCTTTCGGCTTCGGCGACCACGCTCTCCCAGCCGGCTTCGTCGGTCACGTCCTGGGCGATGAAATGCGCCTCGCCGCCCGCGGCCCCGATTTCCTCCACCGTCCGGTGGCCGTTCTCCTCGATGAGGTCGGAGACGACGACCTTCGCTCCCGCCTCCGCCAGACGCCGCGCGATTCCGGCCCCGATGCCGCGTCCCGCGCCCGTTACCAGCGCAACCTTTCCGTCCACACGGTTCATTCGTCCTTGCTCCTTCAGAAGGGAATGCGGTGCGCCGCCGCTCAGGACGGCAGCAGGCCCGCCAGCTCGTCGAGCCCCCGGATTTCCGCCACGGGCTGGAAGGGCAGCGTCTCGACCGGCGCGCCCGCGCGGTTGATCCACACGGCCCGGAAGCCGAAGGCGGCCGCCCCGGCGGCGTCCCACCCATTGGCCGAAACGAAGCAGACCTGGGCCGGTTGCGCGTCCAGCTCGTCCACCGCAAGCTGGTAAACGGACGGGTGCGGCTTGAACACGCCGCAGGCGTCCACGGAAAGGACGCGGTCCAGCAGGGGCGTCAGCGTGTTGGCGTTGACCGCCGCCGTCAGCATGGTGGACGTGCCGTTGGAGAGGACCGCCGTGCGCATCCGCCGGCCCTTCAGCGCCTCCAGGCAGGGCCGGGCGTCCGGGAAGGCGTCAAGCGCGAGATAGAGCTGCATCAGCTCGGCCCGGAGCGCCGGGTCGTCCACCTCGCAGGCCGCCAGGGCATAGTCGAGCGCCTCGCCCGTGACCTGCCAGAAATCCGCATATTTGCCCATCAGCGAGCGCAGCCAGGTGTAGTCGATCTGCTTCTGCCGCCAGAGGGCGGAAAGCCGGTCGGCCGCCGGCCCGATCCGCGCCCGCCTTGCGGCCAGCGGGGCGTTGAAATCGAACAGCGTGCCGTAGGCGTCGAAGACGCAGGCGCGGATGTCGTGGAGGTTGTTCTCGCCCAGCATGCGTTGCGGCTTCCCGTTGCGGCCTGTCCGGCGCCAGACTAGCTTGCCGCGCGCCGGGGGTGAAACTATGTTTCGCCGAGGCAAGCAGAGGAGGTCCGGCCATGTTCAAGGGGTCGCTGGTGGCGTTGATTACCCCGTTCCGCAACGGAGGGGTGGACGAGAAGGCGTTTCAGGACTTCGTCGAATGGCAGATCGCCGAAGGCACGCACGGGCTGGTGCCCTGCGGCACGACGGGCGAATCGCCGACCCTGAGCCATGACGAGCACAAGCGCGTGACCGAACTCTGCATCGAGGCGGCGGCGGGCCGCGTGCCGGTGGTCGCGGGCGCGGGCTCCAACTCGACGGCGGAGGCCATCGACCTCGCCGAGCACGCCAAGCAGGCCGGCGCCGACGGCATCCTCGTGGTGACGCCCTACTACAACAAGCCGAACCAGGACGGCCTCTACGAGCATTTCAAGGCGATCAACGACGCCGTCGAGATCCCGATGATCATCTACAACATCCCGCCGCGCTCCGTGGTGGACATGACCGTCGAGACCATGGCGGAACTCGCGAAGCTGCCGAATGTCGTGGGCGTCAAGGACGCGACCACCGACCTCCAGCGCCCGCTCGAGACGCGCATCGCCGCCGGACCGGACTTCTGCCAGCTCTCCGGCGAGGACGGCACGGCGCTCCCCTTCCTGATCCAGGGCGGCGTCGGCTGCATTTCGGTCAGCGCCAATGTCGCGCCGAAGCTCTGCTCGATGATGCACGACGCCTGGCAGCAGGGCGCGCTGGAAACGGCGATGCAGATCAACGAGCGCCTGATGCCGCTGCACAAGGCGATGTTCTTCCAGCCGAGCCCGGCGGGCGCCAAATACGGCGCGCATCTGCTCGGGCATTGCGCGCCGGACACGCGCCTGCCGCTCACGCCCGCCGCGCCGGCGACGCAGGCCCAGGTGCGCAGCGCCATGACGGGCCTGGAACTGATCGGCTAGCCTCACCCGATGCCCGTCCGGCTGGTCGCCCAGAACCGCCGGGCGCGGCACGACTACTTCATCGAGGACGTGCTCGAGGCCGGGATGCAGCTTTCCGGCAGCGAGGTGAAGTCGTTGCGCGAGGGGCGCGGCTCCATCGTCGAGGCCTATGCGGTCGAGCGGTCGGGCGAGGTCTTCCTCGTCAACGCCCATATCCCGGAATACAAGCCGGCCCGCCATTTCGGCCACACGGCGAAACGCCCCCGCAAGCTCCTGCTGCACAAGCGCCAGATCGACCGGCTGGCCGGCGCCGTCCGGCGCGAGGGCGCGACGCTCGTGCCGCTCAGGCTCTATTTCAACGAGCGCGGGCGCGCCAAGCTGGAACTCGGCCTCGCCCGGGGCAAGCGCAAGGTGGACAAGCGCCACGCCATCAAGGAACGCGACTGGAAGCGCGACAAGCAGCGCCTGATGAAGGCGCGGGACTGAAGCGCGGCGGACAGCCGGACCTCCCTACCGGTTCAGCCGGGCGGCGTCGGCCACGACGCGGACGGCCTCCTCGTTGCGGGTGCGCACGGTGATGGCGGTGGCGCCGCTGTCGGCCCAGGCGCGGAAGCGCTGCTTGATGCGCGCCGCCGGGCCGATGAGCGCCTTCATGTCCACCCACTCGTCCGGCACGGCCGCGGCCGCCTCCTCCTTGCGGCCGTCGAGGTAGAGTTCCTGGATGCGCTCGGCCGCGTCGGCGAAACCCCGGCGGCACATCATCTGGTTGTGGAAGTTCTTGTCCCGGTGCCCCATGCCGCCGACATAGAGCGCCTCGCGCGGCTTGAGTTCCGCCAGGCCGGCCTTCACGTCGTTGCCCAGGATGACATGCGGCGAGGCGACGATCTCGAAATTGTGGAAGCCCTTGCCGTTGCCGGCGCGCGCGAAGCCCTGCTCCAGCCAGGGCCGGTATTCGTCGAGCGAGCCGGGCACGAAGCCGAGCGGCAGCCAGCCGTCGGCGATCTCGCCCGTCAGGCGCACCGTCGACTCGGCTCCGGTGCCGAGATAGATCGGGATGTCCGGATTGGGATGCAGGATCATCCTGAGCGCCTTGCCCATGTCCGCGGAGCCCTCGCCCGAATAAGGCAAGGAGATTTCGCGGCCCTCATGGGTCACCGGCTCCTCGCGCGCGAAGATCTTCCGCATGATCGCGACATAGTCCTTGATCCGCCAGTAGGGCCGCCCCCAGGGCTCCCCGTACCAGCCCTCGACGATCTGCGGGCCGGAAACGCCGATGCCGACGATCATCCGCCCGCCGCCCGCCAGCGCGTCGATCGTCTGCGCCTGCATCGCCGCATTGGCCGCCGTGCGCGCGGCAAGCTGGATGATGCCGGTGCCGAGCTTGATCCGCTCCGTGACGGCCGCCAGATAGGCGAGCGGCGTCATGGCGTCGGTGCCGTATGACTCGGCCGTCCACACCGTGTCATAGCCGATCCTGTCGGCGAGCTTCACCAACTCCGTCGGGAAATCGAGCCGGGCGCCGGAATAACCGATCGACAGACCGAGCTTCATGGGGGAAGGCCTCCAGACTTCGGGAAAAGGGCGTCATGCGCCGCCCGCAACTACTCCGCCGCCGCGCTCCAGGCCGGTGGCAGGTCGAAGGGGCGGTCGCCGGAAAGGGAGGGCACGCGGGCCCGGGCCTCCGCGACGCGCGCCGTGTCGATTTCCGCAGTCACGATACCGGGCTCCTCGCCGCCGTCCGCCAGCACCTCGCCCCAAGGCGCGACGATCAGCGAATGGCCGAAGGTGCGCCGGCCCTCGGCGTGCTCGCCGACCTGCGCCGGCGCCACGATGAAGCAGCCGGTCTCGATGGCGCGGGAGCGCAGCAGCACATGCCAGTGGGCCCGGCCGGTGGGCACCGTGAACGCCGAGGGCACGGTAATCACCTCCGCCCCGGCCTGCGCCAGCGCCCGGTAAAGCGCCGGGAAGCGCATGTCATAGCAGATCGTGAGGCCCAGTACGGCCAGCGGCGTGGCGACGGTCACCGCGCTTTCCCCCGGCCTGTATGTCCGGCTTTCCCGGTAGCGGTCGCCCTCGCCGATATCCACGTCGAACATGTGGATCTTGTCGTAGGTGGCTGCCACTTCGCCGGCGGGGTCGATCAGGTATGACCGGTTTGCGAGCCGCTCCTCTTCGGTGCGCGTGACCATCGAGCCCGCCAGCAGCCAGGCGCCCGTCTCCCGGGCCCATTCCCGGAACGCGGCAAGCCCCCGGTGGCTGTCCTGCGGTTCCGCCTTTTCCAGCACCAGGCGCCGGCGCGGCTCCAGATAGGAGCAGACTTCCGGCGCGGTAATCAGGTCCGCGCCCATGTCGCGCGCGCGGCGGACCATGTCGCCGAGCGCGGTGAGCGTCGGCTCCGTGTCCCGTTCCGCCGTGTTCTGAAGACAGGCGACCGTGAAGGCGCTCATGGCGCGGCTCCCTCCAGCATCGCATCGAGGTGCCCTGCCCGCTCCAGGGCCGCCAGCTCGTCGGAGCCGCCCACATGCGCGCCGGCGATAAAGATCTGCGGCACCGTGCGCCGGCCGCCGGACCGGTTCATCATCTCGCTGCGCAGGGCCGGCGCGGCGTCCACATTGTATTCGGCGAACTCGACGCCCTTGCTCTTCAGCAACCGTTTCGCCCGGTGGCAGAAGGGGCACCACGAGCTGGAGTACATCTCGACCCTGGTCATGGCTTCACCATATAGCCGCGCCCGCCTGCCCCGTCGAGACGGCGCCGCCCTTGACCCCCGGCCTTCCCGTGCGGATAAACCGCCCGCCGATTATGGAACGGTGGACCATGAAGCGAATTTTCTCCGGCATCCAGCCGACCGGAAACCTGCATCTCGGGAACTATCTGGGCGCCATCCGCAACTGGGTGGGGATGCAGCAGGACTTCGACTTCAATTGCATTTTCTGCATCGTCGACCTGCATGCCATCACGGTCCCGCAGGACCCCGTTGAACTGGCCGCCAACACCCGCGAGGTGACCGCCGCCTATATCGCCTCCGGAATCGATGCCGAGCGTTGCATCGTGTTCAACCAGAGCATGGTGTCCGCCCATGCGGAGCTTGCCTGGGTGCTGAACTGCCATGCTCCGATGGGCTGGCTGAACCGCATGACCCAGTTCAAGGAAAAGGCCGGCAAGCGCCGCGACGCCGCCGCGGTCGGGCTCTTCGCCTATCCCGTGCTCATGGCCGCCGACATCCTGCTCTACCGCGCAAGCGATGTGCCGGTAGGCGAGGATCAGAAGCAGCATCTGGAGCTCGCGCGGGATGTCGCGGGCGCGTTCAACCGCCACTACGATTGCGACGCGTTCGTGCTGCCGGAGCCGCGCATTTTCGGCGCCGCGACCCGGGTGATGAGCCTGCGCGACGGCACCGCGAAGATGAGCAAGTCCGACCCCTCGGCCAATTCCCGCATCAACCTGTCGGACGACGCCGACGCGATCGCGCAAAAGATCCGCCGGGCGAAGACCGACCCCGAGGCGCTGCCGAGCGAGCCGGGGGGACTGGAAGGCCGGCCGGAAGCCGAAAATCTCATCGGCATCCACGCCGCGCTTGCCGGAGTGGATGAAGCGGCGGTCTGCCGCGAGTTCGGCGGACGCGGCTTCTCCGACTTCAAGGCCGCGCTCTCCGAGCTGGCGGTGGAAGTGCTCTCGCCGGTCACCTCCGAGATGCGCCGCCTGACGGCCGACCCCGGCTATATCGACGGCGTGCTGGCCGACGGGGCGGCGAGGGCGGGCGACATCGCTTCTGCAACGATGAGCGAGGTCAGGGAGATCGTCGGCTTCCTCACCCCGCGCCCGGGCGCATGAAAAAGGCGGATATCGGCACCTTCTTCGACCGCCTGGCGGCCGCCCTGCCGGAGCCGCAGGGGGAGCTGCACTACGTCAACCCCTACACGCTGCTGGTCGCGGTCGTGCTGTCCGCCCAGGCGACCGATGCGGGCGTCAACAAGGCCACGAAGACCCTCTTTGCCGAGGCCGACACGCCGGAGGCGATGCTCGCGCTCGGCGAGGACGGCGTGCGCCGCCATATCCGCACCATCGGCCTCTTCAACGCCAAGGCGCGCAATGTCATCGGGCTTTCGCGCATCCTGGTCGAGGAACACGGGAGCGCGGTGCCCGATAGCCGGGAGGCGCTGGAACGCCTGCCCGGCGTCGGCCGCAAGACGGCCAATGTCGTCCTCAACACGGCTTTCGGCCGGCCGACCATCGCGGTGGACACGCATATCTTCCGCGTCGGCAACCGCACCGGCCTCGCGCCCGGCAAGACGCCGCTGGACGTGGAGAAGAAGCTCGAGCGGCGCGTGCCGGCGCACCGCAAGCTGCATGCCCACCACTGGCTCATCCTGCACGGACGTTATGTCTGCAAGGCGCGAAAGCCCGACTGCCCGGCCTGCACGGTCGCCGATCTCTGCGGCTTCAAGGGCAAGACGACGGTCTGAGCGGCGACGCCGGCTATTGCAGCTCCACCGCGTAGGTCTCCACCGGCGGCAGGGCTTCCACCAGGCCGCGCTCCACGACGAATTCGGCGAACCGCTCATAGCGCCGCCGGTCGAGCGCCGCCGGCCTGAGCGCGAAACGCGGCAGCGTGTCCCGCCAGGCGCGCCGGTTGAGTTCGTCATCGAGGTCCTTGCGGTCGCCGGCGATGAACAGCGCCCAGGACTCCTCGGGATGGTTAATCATGTACTGGACGCCGCGCTCCACGGCGTCCACGAAGGCGCGGTAGGCGGGACGGTCGAGCGTGTCCTTGTGCGCGACGACGATCAGCTCGTCATAGGGCGGCACGCCCTCTTCTTCGAGATAGAAGGCGCGGCCCGGATGGCCCACGATATCCATCTGGTTCAGCTCGAAATTGCGAAACGCGCCGATCACGGCATCGACCTGGCCCGCGATGAGCGACGGCGACAACGACCAGTTGACGTTCACCTTCTCGATATCGTCCATCGTGAGCCCGTGGGGCTGGAGCACGCCTTCGAGCAGGGCGTCTTCCAGCCCCGCCACGGAATAGCCCACCCGCTTGCCCTTGAGGTCGGCGATCGTGCGGATCGGGCTGTCCTCAAGCACCACGATCGTGTTGAGCGGCGTGGCCACCAGGGTAGCAATGCGCACCAGCGGCAGGCCCGCGGCCGCCTGCATGTGCAATTGCGGCTGGTAGGAGACCGCGAGGTCCGCCTTGCCGGCCGCCACGATCTTCGGCGGATCGTTCGGGTCGGCGGGCGGCACGAACTCCACCGACAGGCCGGCCTCGGCGAAATAGCCCCGCTCCTGCGCCACATAGAGCGGCCCGTGATCCGGATTGATGAACCAGTCGAGCAGCACGGTGAGCTTCTCCTCCGCCGCCGCCGGAGGAGCGGCGAGCAGGCACGCGGCGACAAGCGCCGGGAGGCGGATTTTCATGGTTGAACAGGCTCCTTTTCCTGATCTTGCCAAAGGGTGTCGGCTTGCCAGGGCACCGCGAGGCGGAGCAGGCGGTCGACGGTGAAGTAGAGAATGAGCGCCATCGCCGCGAGCACGACCAGCGCGGCGAACATCAGGTCCACCTGCATGCGCGCATTGGCGTGCAGCATGAGATAGCCGAGCCCTGCGGACGCCCCGACCCACTCGCCCACCACGGCGCCGATGGGCGCAACCGCCGTAGCGACCCGCAGGCCGGACGCGCAGGCCGGCAGGGCCGCGGGGATGCGCAGATGGACCAGCTGGCGCCAGCGCGAGGCGCCCATGCTGCGCGCGAGGTCGAGCCAGCCTGGGTCTGTGCGGGAAAGGCCGTCATAGAAGGCGGCCGTCACCGGAAAGAAGATGATGAGCACCGCCATCGCCACCTTGGAGGCCATGCCGTAGCCGAGCCAGAGCACCAGAACCGGCGCGATGGCGAACACCGGAACGGCCTGGCTTGCGACCAGGACGGGCAGCAGCCATAGCCGCGCCGGACGGACATGGGCGATCACCAGCGCCGAAAATGCGCCGAGCGCCGCGCCGAGGACGAGGCCGAGCAGGATTTCCGCCAGCGTCGTGCCGGCATGAGACAGGAGAAGCCCCGAATGACCGGCCAGCGCCGCCGCGACGGCAGGCGGTCCCGGAAGGATGAAGGGCTGCGCCCCGGTGACGGAAACAATCGCCTGCCAGACGACCAGCAGCCCCGCCGTAACGATTCCCATGCGCAGGGCCGCTTTCATGCCGCGAGCCTCGCAAGCAGGTCGCCTTGCGCTACCAGAACCGCCGGGTCGCGCACATCGCGCGGCGGTGCAAGGTCCGGCGCCGGCAGCGCCTCCAGAGCCGCCGGCCGGCCGGTCAGGACATAAATACGGTCTCCGAGACGCAGCGCCTCCAGCGGGTCATGCGTAACGAGCAGCACGGTCCGCCCCGCCAGCATGCGCGCCGCGAGGTCCTGCGCCGCGTGGCGGGTGATCGCATCGAGGCTGCCGAACGGCTCGTCCATCAGCACGACCGCCCGGTCCTCCATCAGCGTGCGGACCAGCGCGACCCGCTGGCGCTCGCCGCCCGAGAGCGTCGCCGGGCGGGCCCCCACAGAGGCCGCAAGGCCGACCTCGGAAAGCAGGCGGCGCGCCCGTTGGAAGTCCGGCCTCTCGCCGCGCAGCCTGGCGCCCAGCACCGCGTTGTCCAGCGCGCTGGCCCAGGGGAGCAGCAAATCGTTCTGGCCCATATAAGCGACAGGGCCGGTGCGCACCCGGCCGGCGGCTGCGCCGTCAAGACCGGCGATCAGCCGCAGCAGGCTCGTCTTGCCGACACCGCTCGGACCCAGCAGGCAGGTCCAGAGCCCGGCCTCCAGGCGAATGTCGAGCCCGTCGAACAGCGGCGCTCCCCCATAGGAAAGCGCGGCGCCGCGAATATCGACGGCAAATTCTATGTCCGGCGCAGCCTCGCCCACACGCTCCCTCCGCCGGTACTAACCGGATCAGGTTCCTGGGGTCGTCCCGATTGCGGGACCTCTCAGCCGCGGGATGGCGGCTCCCCCGAGTGGAACGGTCAAAATGGACGCCGCCCGGGGCTTTGGCAAGGCCTTGCCCCCGCCACACCATCGCCGCGTTTCCAAGACCCTGGGGAGAAATGCGGGCTAGATCACCGCCTCGTTGAGCGACTGGATGAACTGAATGCCCTGGATATGCTTGCGGGCAAGGCGTCTGTCGTTCGTAAGAAACAGGTCCGTGCCCACCGCCGCCGCGCAAGCCAGCTGGATGGCGTCCGGCGGCCGGATCGAGCGGTCCCGGCGAATTTCGGCAAACGCACGGGCCGCGGCCCGGTCGAAGGGCAATATCGCGGCCGCCGTTTCAATCGCCTGTGTATAGCGGCGCGCCAGGTCCCTGCGCCCCGCATCGAGAGGTTTGACGAGAAGCTCGCCAAGCGTGAGCGTGGAGGTGAGCAATTGGTCCCGCCTCTCGATCATTCGCCTGCGAAGCGCCGCAACGCGCTCGGCTTCTTCGTCCGCGCCCTCGAAAAGGTAGATGAACAGGTTGGTGTCCCAGAAGATCCGGCTCATTCCCAACCCTCGCGAAGGCGCCGGACATAGGCGTCGGCGTCCTCATCCGCCCATATCTCCCTGCCGCTGCCCGCCAGGGCGAGAATCGGGTCGGCAACGGGCCACTCGCTCGCCGCTTCGTTCATGGATAACGCCTCCTCGCCGGCGCCGTGGGTTTCCCGCGTCAGATAGTCGTCATGATACCAATCGAGCAGTTCCCGACAGGCAGGCGGCAGCGCCTCCCGCTCGGGAAGCGACGCGCCGGAAAGCCGGTCCGGATGGCAGTCGTCGCCCGGCCGGTAGAGACGGCGGCGCCCCCTCGATGTCTCCGTCAGCATGCGTAACCGGGCCGGGTTGGGCCTGCGGTTGGCGACGCAATGCTGATAGGCGTGAATCTGTACGCCTGGCCGCAGGGAGCCGGCGCCGGTCGCGTTCCCGGCCTCCGCCTGCGCGACGATCTCCGAGACCGAGAAGTCTTCCCTGTCCGGATGCCGGCGATGAAGCGAAGCCGCCGCCAGCCAGACTTCGTCCGCAACCTTGATGACCGCCATGACGAACCTCCCTCACCGCCTAATTCCATTACCATAAATTACATTTTTACAAAAAAACAATGTTAATCTTATGCCCCTGCCTGCCCTGCTCCCGACTTTCCGCGCTCCCCCGTCCCCACGCCGGAACGCATCCGGACTTTGCGCTTGCGCCCGGCGCGATTTTGCCTATGTTGCGCAGCCTGACGCGGGAGTAGCTCAGAGGTAGAGCATCACGTTGCCAACGTGAGGGTCGCGAGTTCAAATCTCGTCTCCCGCTCCAGACCCTCCTCGAAATCGGCTCAATGCCGCTCGGGCAGAACCTCCCGGAGCGCCTGCTCGAAGGCCTCCGGCTGTTCGTACATGGCCCAGTGCCCGGCGCGCGGCACCATGGCGATGCGCGCGTCCGGCCGGATGGCGCGAACGGCGGCGACGCGCTCGCGGAAGAACGGCCATGCGGTCCAGTCCCATTCACCCCACATCGCGGCCAGCGGCGCCTCGATGAGCGGCAGGCGGCCGCGAAGCGCCGGCGTCGCGCTCACCCAGCGGCTCTTGGTGACGGCGCGCATCGTGTTGGTGACCTGCATGTGGACCGCGAAGTCGTCCACGGCGCGCGGGTCGGCCAGCATCAGGATTTCGAGATTGCGCCGCGCAAGGCTCCTCAGCTGGGCCGGCGTCATGTCCCGTCGGAACCGCTCCAGCGCCGGCCCCCGCGCCCGGCGCAGCCCCATCGCGCCGACGCCGACCATGGTGAAGCTGTTCAGCAGGTCCGGCAAGTAGGGCGCAGCATGGCCGCCCACAATGCCGCCGAAGGAAAATCCCACGAGATCGACCCGCTGGCCGCGCTCCTCAAGGACATGCCGCAGGCCGTCGGCGACGATTCTCCCGATCGAGTCGATGTCCCTCCGGTCGGGCGGCGGGGCGGACTCGCCGAGGCCGGGCGTGTCGCAGGCATAGACCCGGCGGCCCCGCGCGAGCGAGCGGACATTGCGGAACCAGTGCCACCAGGAGCCGTAGCCGCCATGCATCAGCATGAGCGGCGGCGCACCCGGCTCGCCGAAGACCCGCCAGACCATCTCGCCGTCGCCGCATGGCGAAGTCCTGACCGCCGCTTCCGCCTCGACGGCGCGGATGGCAGCGGCCACCGCGGACGGCGGGCTCACCGGCGCCTTGCCCCGGCGGGTCACGCGCGCGCCTTGCGCCCCGTGCGGTGAAGCAGGACCAGACAGTCGCGGTTCTTGCGCCGGAGGTCGGCGCAGGCGCGTCTGGCGTCGTCTTCCACGAACCCGGTAAGGCGGGCCCGATAGAGCTTGCGCCCGCTGGACGCCCTCATCGGCCAGGCGCCGGCATAAACCCCGCTCGGCAGGCCGCGCAGCAGGTCCGCAGCGGCCAGCGCCTGCCGGCGCGCCCGTTTCTGGCTGGCATAGACGCCGACCTGCACCGCGTATCCTCCCGCGCGCGCCGATTGCGCCGGCGGCAGCTTCGGCACCGCGGCCATGGCGGGCAGCCTGGATACCGGCGTGGCCGGCGCGGCCTGCTTCGCCTTCGCCGGCGAAGGCGAACCGGGCGCAGGCGCAGGCGCGGCGGCAGCAGTCGCCGTCGAGGCCGGCGGCGGCGCGGCCCCGGGCGACGGCACTGGCAGCGGCGCCATGGCGGGAGCTGCGCCATGGCGGACGACGAAGCAGTCCGTGCGCCGCTTCTTGAGGCTGCGGCAGGCCTGCCGGGCATCGCGCTTGCTGTAGCCAACCAGGCGCGCCTGGTAGATCGTGCCGCCATTGCGGCGCGCCCTGGGCCAGGCTCCCCAGGCGCCTCCCTGCGGTGTGCCGACTTTCAGCGCTGCGGCGCGCGCAAGGCCGCGGGCGGCGGACCTGTTCCGCACTGCGCCCACCTGCACGGCCCAGACGAGGCCGCTTTCACTAACGGCCGGACGCGGCTTCAGCCGGGCGAAGATGCGGTCCGTCAGCTTCGCGACATGGCGGTCGCGCGAGCGGGCCGTACGCCCGCCCATGACCACGGTAATCAGCCGGCGGCCCTTGCGAACGGCCGAAAAGGCCAGATTGAATCCCGATTTGGAGATGTAGCCGGTCTTCAGCCCGTCAGCGCCGGAATAGCGCCGCAGCAGGCGGTTGTGCGAGCGGTAGGTGCGGCCCCTGAACTTGAACGATTTCAGGGAGAAATAGTCGTAATACTGCGGGAAATTCCGCATGAGGGCGCGCGCCAGCCGGGCCATGTCGCGGGCCGTGGTCCATTGCTTCGAATGCCAGAGCCCGGAGGCGTTGCGGAACGAGGTGCGGTGCATGCCGAGCTCTCGCGCCTTGCGGTTCATCACCTTCGCGAATTTCCGCTCGCTGCCGGCGATGAAGTAGGCGACGGTCGTGGCGACGTCGTTCGCCGACTTGACGACAAGGGCCCTGATGGCGTCGCGGACGGTGATCGTCGAACCCCGTTTGAGGCCGAGCCGGGACGGCGGCTGCAGGGTCGCGCGGTGCGGCACCTTCATGCGGGTCGAGAGTTTGTACTTGCCGCTGCGAAGCCGCTCGAAAATGAGATAGACCGTCATCATCTTGGTCAGCGATGCCGGATAGCGCCGCGCCGTGGACCGCTCGCCGTGGAGCACGGCGCCGCTGTCGGCGTCGATGACGACCGCGGCATAGCGCGCCGCCGGCGCGGGGCCGGCCGCCAGAATGGCCGCCGCCAGAAGCAGAACAGAGAGAATCGCCTTCATGGGCCCTCCTTGGCCCACATAAAGTCAATCCGGGTTCGCCGCAATGCCGGATGGTATTTTTTTCCTTCACCCGAAACCTCCGCGAGACCTTGAACGGATACGGCTTACTCCTACTTCGATAGCTGGGTTATGCTAGGCTCGCGGATGCGGCCCCCGGGGCGGGAGATGAAAGGATGAGCGACGAACGGCGAGGCGGAGACGAGGGCCCGAATACGGGCGTACTCGTCAGGACCAAGCCGGAGACGAAGAAGCCGTCGTTGTACAAGGTCATCATGCTCAATGACGACTACACGCCGATGGAGTTCGTCGTCCACGTCCTGCAAGCCTTCTTCAACAAGGGCCGCGAGGAAGCGACGAATATCATGCTGATGGTCCACCAGCGGGGAATCGGGGTCTGCGGCGTCTATACCTACGAAGTCGCCGAGACCAAGGTGACGCAGGTCGTGGATTTCGCGCGGCGGCACGAACACCCCCTGCAGCTGACGCTTGAGAAGGAGTAGCCGGTCGATGCTGTCGCGCACCCTCGAACAGACGCTTCACCGGGCGCTCTCCTACGCCAAGGAGCGCCGGCACGAATATGCGACGCTGGAGCACCTGCTGCTGGCGCTCACCGAGGACCGGGACTGCATGGCGGTGCTGCGCGCCTGCTCGGTCGATGTGGACAATCTGCGCTCGGAGGTGACCGGCTACCTGGACGAGGAGCTCGACAACCTCGTCGTGGAGCGCGACGGGGACCCCAAGCCGACCGCCGGCTTCCAGCGGGTCCTGCAGCGCGCGGCGATCCACGTGCAGTCGTCGGGGCGCGAGGAGGTGACGGGCGCCAATGTCCTGGTGGCGATCTTCTCGGAGCGGGAGAGCCACGCCGTCTTCTTCCTGCAGGGGCAGGAAATGACGCGCCTCGACGCCGTCAACTACATCAGCCACGGCATCGCCAAGAGCGCCGGCCAGTCGGAGCCCCGGCGGGTGCGCGGCGCGGAGGAGCGGCAGGAGAACGAGGGCGGCGAGCCGGGCGGCCGCAAGCCCGCCGAGGCGCTGCAGGCCTATTGCGTCAACCTCAACGAGAAGGCCGACGCCGGCAAGATCGACCCGCTGATCGGGCGCGAGCTGGAAGTCGAGCGCACGATCCAGATCCTTTGCCGGCGGACCAAGAACAACCCGCTCTATGTGGGCGACCCGGGCGTCGGCAAGACCGCCATCGCCGAGGGCCTGGCGCGCAAGATCGTCGAGGGCGGCGTGCCGGAAGTCCTGGCCGACGCCACGATCTACGCGCTCGACATGGGCTCGCTGCTCGCGGGCACGCGCTACCGCGGCGATTTCGAAGAGCGGCTGAAGCAGGTGCTGGCGGAGCTCGACGCGCTGGAAGGCGCGATCCTGTTCATCGACGAGATCCACACCGTCATCGGCGCCGGCGCCACCAGCGGCGGCTCGATGGACGCCTCCAACATCCTCAAGCCCGCGCTCGCCAGCGGCACGCTGCGCTGCATCGGCTCGACCACCTACAAGGAATACCGCAACTATTTCGAGAAGGACCGGGCGCTGGTGCGCCGCTTCCAGAAGATCGACGTGCATGAGCCGTCGGTGCCGGACGCCATCAAGATCATGATGGGCCTCAAGCCCTATTACGAGGAGCATCACGGCGTCCGCTACACCACCGAGGCGATCCGCACGGCGGTCAGCCTGTCGGCGCGCTACATCAACGACCGCAAGCTGCCGGACAAGGCCATCGACGTCATCGACGAGGTCGGCGCCGCCCAGCTCCTGCTGCCGCCCAGCCGGCGCAAGAAGACCGTGGGCGTGCGCGATGTCGAGGGCATCGTCGCCAAGATCGCCCGCATCCCGCCGAAGAGCGTGAGCCGCGACGACCGCGAATCGCTGCAGACGCTGGAGCGCGACCTGAAGACGGTCGTGTTCGGCCAGGACCCCGCCATCGAGGCGCTGGCGAGCGCGGTCAAGCTGGCGCGCGCCGGCCTGCGCGAGCCGGAGAAGCCCATCGGCAGCTACCTGTTCTCGGGCCCGACGGGCGTGGGCAAGACGGAGGCCGCCCGCCAGCTTGCGCGCTGCCTCGGCGTCGAACTCGTGCGCTTCGACATGTCGGAATACATGGAGCGCCACAGCGTTTCGCGGCTGATCGGCGCGCCGCCCGGCTATGTCGGCTTCGACCAGGGCGGCCTGCTGACGGACGCGGTGGACAAGAACCCGCATGTGGTGCTGCTGCTCGACGAGATCGAGAAGGCGCACCCGGACGTGTTCAACGTGCTGCTCCAGATCATGGACCACGGCAAGCTGACCGACCACAGCGGCAAGCAGGTCGATTTCCGCAATGTCATCGTCATCATGACGACCAATGCCGGCGCGTCGGACCTCGCAAAGGCGGCGATCGGCTTCGGGCGCAATGTCCGCGAGGGCGACGACAAGGAGGCCATCGACAGGCTGTTCTCGCCGGAGTTCCGCAACCGGCTGGACGCCATCATCTCCTTCGGCAACCTGCCGATGGAGGTCGTGCACCGGGTGGTCGACAAATTCGTGGCCGAGCTCGAAGGCCAGCTCGACGACCGCCAGGTCGAAATCCTGCTGACCGACGCGGCCCGCGAATGGCTGGCCGAAAAGGGCTACAGCACCGAATACGGCGCCCGCCCGCTCGCCCGCATCATCCAGGAACACATCAAGAAGCCGCTCGCCGAGGAGCTGCTGTTCGGCCGCCTCGCCAAGGGCGGAACGGTGGAGGTGGACGCCGGCGAGGACGGCCTCACCTTCGCCTATCCCGACCCGGCCCCTGCCCCGCCGAAACCGAAGGCGAAGGCCCGGAAGAAGGAGCCCGCGGCGCTGTAACCGGCGAAAGCCGCCGGGCGCCTCCTTTATGCCGGGGCACGCCATGCAGGACCCATGTTGAGGGCATTCGGTCTTTCTCCCCTCCCGCCCGGCGGGAGGGGTCGGGGAAGGGCCTCTCGGCGTGACGGGTGCCTGCGGGGCTTCGCCCGCCGGCCTGCGGCCGGGCCCCTCTCCCGGCCTCTCCCCGCAAGCGGGGAGAGGGGATCGGCGCAGCCGGTGGCGCGGGTTCCGATCGATGACCGTTGGCATTGCCGGTCCGGCCGCCATATCCGGGCCGCTGCGCTCGCCGCCCTGCTCTGCCTGGGCGCGGCTGCGGGCGGCCCCGCCGACGCCGCCGAACCGCGCGAATACCGCTCCGAAAAGCACGCCTTCCGCCTAGTTCCCGTCGGCGGCCCCTTCGACCAGGCCTGGGGCATGGCATTCCTGCCCGACGGACGCCTGCTGGTGACGGAGCTGGACGGCAATCTCCGCCTCCTTGAGACAGGCGGGAAGCCGTCGGACCCGCTTCCGGGCCTGCCCCGTATCGAGGCCTACGGCCAGGGCGGGCTGATGGACATCGCGCTCGACCCCGGCTTCGCGGCCAGCGGGAGGCTCTATCTGAGCCATATCGCGGAGACGGCCAACGGCTGGACGACCGCCGTCAGCACGGCGCGGCTGGAGGGCGGCCGGCTCCACGGGTTCGAGACCGTCTTCACCGCCCGCGCGGCGGCCCGCGGTGGCCGGCATTTCGGCTCGCGGCTGCGGTTCTCCAATGACGGCAGGCTGTTCGTCACCGTCGGAGACCGCGGCTACCGGCCGAGCGCCCAGGACCTCGGCAACCATGCCGGCGCGGTCCTGCGGCTCGATCCCGACGGCGCGGCGGCGCCCGGCAACCCCTTCGCCGGGCGGGCGGGGGCGCTGCCGGAGATCTGGTCCTACGGGCACCGCAATCCGCAGGGCCTCGCCTTCGACCCCGCCACGGGGCACCTCTGGTCGCAGGAGCACGGGCCGCGCGGCGGCGACGAGGTCAACCTGGTGCGGCGCGGGCGGAACTACGGCTGGCCGGTCATCACCCACGGGCGCAATTACAGCGGCACGAAGATCACCGACGAGACCGCCCGGCCGGGCATGGAGCAGCCCGCGACATACTGGACGCCCTCCATCGCGCCGTCGGGGCTGACGGTCTATCGCGGCGCCGGGTTCCCGCGCTGGGACGGCAACCTCTTCGTCGGCGCGCTCCGCGCCCAGCTCCTCGTCCGGCTGGAATTGGACGGGGAAAGGGTGGTCCACGAAGAGCGCCTGCTGACGGACTTCAGCAACCGCATCCGCGACGTGCGCACCGGCCCGGACGGCCTGATCTACCTGCTGCTGGACGAGAACGACGCCCGGATCTGGCGCCTGGAGCCGCTTTAGGCGCGGTATCCGGCGTTCTGAAACGGGCGGCGGCCGCAAGGCCCGATCGTCACCCCGGCGAAGGAGCCTGTGAAGGAATCGGACCTGTCGGGCGTAGCACCGCCCGTTCGACGGGAAACAGCGCCGGCCTGCCCCAAACTGTCACCCCGGACTTGATACGGGGTCCAGCCCCGGCTTTCCCGGCGGGCACGGGCGGTTTGTCCTGCTCTCCGCCCGCTGCGGCATATCGGGAGCCACGGATGGCCCCGGCTCTGAGGCCGGGGTGACGGTTTCGGACTTGAACCGAAATGCGGTTCTATCGGAACGGATCGCGCCCCCGGAGACGGCCCGCGCTCCGGGCAAATGCACGAAATCAGGATATTTTCTCTTTTTTGACTTGTATTCACCCTATTTGTTCTCTATATACCCCAAATCCATAACACTCGGCAAGCGAGCGAAGCGATGACCTGAATGCAGCCCGGGGCGCGCGCCAGCGCCCGACGGGCACCCCCATGCCTATCGGGGGCGGAGGCCGGCGGCCGCCCAACGAGATAGGTGCGTCCAGCGGGCGGCCGGGCGCGTGACAGACGACGCTGGAAATCGAAAACACCTGAAACGGAAGCCGCGCACAAAGCGGCCGGGAGGAGGGATGACGGAAGCCGCAGCGGGCGGGCTGGGAGGCTCGCGGCAGGGCAAGGCGGTCAGCGAGGACCTGCGGCGCCGGGCGGTGGCGGCAGTGCTGGAGCGCGGCATGACCATCCGCGCCGCCGCGCGGAAATACGATGTGGCCGCCGGCAGCGTGTGGCGGTGGCTCGGGCGCTTCCGGGCGCGCGGTCATGTCCGGGCGGACCGGGACGGCGGCCGCCCGTCGCTCATCACAGCGGAGCGCGCGCGGGTCCTCCGCCTCCTGGAAAAGCACCCGGACATCGGCACCCGCGGCCTCCACGCCGCGCTGGCCGCCGAGGGCGTCGCCGTCAGCCTCTCCACCGTAGCGCGCTTCCTGAAACTCAACGACCTGCAACGCAAGCAACGCCGCGCGCGGCGGATACCGCGAGGAACCAGTGCTCAAACGGACCCTTAGAAGAAATCTGCGTTCTGCCAATCTTCGGCATGTACACTTATTCTGACCATAAAAATTCCTTCGACTCCACCTCTTCGAGGATACAATCCCTGCTCAAATTCTGCATATAGACAATAAGATTATTGCAATCATAACGCGCCGAAGGAACGATCAGACCATCGCATCCAAGATAATTCAGGCCATCTGAAATTTCTTGGGTGCGCGAATAATTCCGGCTTCGATAGTCCGTTTGTCTCACGCCCAGTTGTCCTAATTCCTCGAAACCCAATTCCACAACGCGCCGGAGACGAACCCGCAATTTCCAGTTCAACGCCCGCCTGTCGGGTCTTTGCTCGAACAGCGACCAGAACGCTTCGAACTCCGCGTCGGCTCCGTCTGCCGTCAACGACGTATTCAATATCTCGAATTGACCTTCTGGACTATTCCAGCGCCCCCGCGCGCTACTACTGCCTTGAATCGAACTTCCATCGGCCCATACGACCCTGTTAACGATTTCATCGAACCGCCCATGACGGCAGCCCTCCAGATACTCCAACAGCTCCGGGTCGCGTTCCAGCATCGGCGTCCGGTCCCGAACCTACGTGTATGTGGGCGCGGCCATCGTCTGGATGGCTGCCAGGACCTCCTCGATTCGTCCCTCCTGAATCAAATCGGCGGGCCGAAGGCCGTCGAAATATTTGTGCCTCGAATACAACCATGCCCGCGCGGTCGTCGGCTCGGTATAGAATTCCGAAAGCCGTTCTACGATATATTCGAGATCGACAAGCAGGCTCTCCTTGCCCGGCCTGGGCCAGGCGCGCCCCTGCTTCCATCTGGACACCGTCTCGGGCGTGGTCCCCAGCATGTTGGCCACATCGACCGCCCGGATGGCGGCTCGCTTCCTCAAAAGCTCCAGCTTTTCCGCCACGGCGTTCTTTTCCGCTACCGCACCCGGCATTTTCCGACCCCGCGCAAAGACGCTCCGATAGATGGAATCATAGACGAAAACGTTGACGTTGCTAATGACGTTCATGGACTGAACCGCTTCCGGGCCTGCCGCCCTCTATGAAAAACTCGCCTGAAATACCGTCGGCATGAGGGACACATGCCGTTCCAGCGGCGGGGCAAGCTCGAACGCCCTCGGCTCGCGCGAGAAGTTCCAGAGGCGGAACAGGCGCCATTCCTCGCGCCGTTCCTCGGCCACCGCCAGTTCGTTGCGCGAGATGTGGAAGGGCGTGCGCTCCCAGCCGTTCGTGGTCTTCACCTCGATGAGCCGGGGGCGGCCGTCGGGCTGGAAGCTGGCGATGTCGTAGCCGGCCCCGTCGCCCTCCTCCTGCGCCACCCAGCGCACCGCCTCCGCAAGGTCGCTGCGGCCCGCGCCCGCCAGCGCCGCGCGCTCGTGCGCCAGCGCGAGCCTTTCGCCGGCGCGGCCGAGCGCGCGGTTGCGCTCGTCCCGGCCCGCCGCGTCGAACCGGGCCGCGACGGCCAGCATCTGCCCGAGCTCCTCCGGCGGCGGGCGGTTGGAGAGCGTCGGCGGCGGCCCCACCCAGAGCGACGCCGCCTCGGCCATGCCGCCCGCCTCGGCGCGGCGCCCGGCCGGCATCCGCTCCAGCCAGGCCGGGTTCGCCGCCAGCCAGCGGGCCACCGCATCGGCGAGCGCCGCCTGGAAATTGAACGCGGGCCTGTAGCCGGGTATCCAGTCCTCGCCAAGACCCTTGAGCACCGCGCTGACGTTCCGGCGCTTGAACTCGACCGACGCTTCCGACCGGCCCCGCAGGCGGGGCACCAAGGCGCGCCGGCTTCCGGTCTTGCTGTAGTCCCGCCCGGCGAGGTCGTCGGCCAGCATCGCGAAATAGTCCGCGACGACCAGGTCGTTCTCCTCCTCCGTCCAGGGCGCGCTCCGCATGGCCCCAGGCTACGGGCGCAGGGCGGGCTTGTCACCGGAGGCCGCGTTCTCCTGTGCGCCGGTCCCCCCGCGCCGCAGGCCGCCGCCATCCCGTTAAGGTTTCCTCAATAGCGGCCCGCCCCGCGCCGCTCCTGCGGCCGCAGTCAGAGATAGGCATCCGCGTCGAGGCGGTCGAGGATGGCGGTTACCTCCTCCGTGCGGCCTTCCTGGACCAGATCGACCGGCCGCTCGCCGCCAAGTTGGGGGTGCGGGGCGTGGAGCCAAGCCCGCGCCTCCTCCGGGGCGTAATACCCGCCGAGCCGCATCGTCACATGAGACAGGTCCGACATGATGAACCACTCTACCCCGCGCCCGCCCGCTCGGCCAGCGCCAGCACGTGGCGGGCGGCCTTGAGGTGGGGCATGTCGAGCATCTTGCCGTCCAGGCCGACAGTGCCGGCGCCGCCGGCGTTCTCCATCGCCTCGACGACGCGGCGGGCGTGGGCGATCTCGTCTGCGGTCGGCGCGTAGGCGGTGTTGATCGGGTCCACCTGCGCCGGGTGGATCGCCACCTTGCCGGTGAAGCCCGTCCGGCGGCCCTGCAGCGCCTCGGCGTGCAGGCCGTCCAGGTCACGGAAATCGGGATAGACCGAATCCACCGGCTCCGTGCCCGCCGCCTTGCAGGCCGCCAGGCAGAGCGCGCGCGCCAGCCGGTACACGTCCTCATATCGGCCGTCCGGCGCGCGGTTGGTGGACGCGCCGAGCGCGGCCGAGAGGTCTTCCGCGCCCCAGGTCATGCCGTAGATGCGCGGGCTCGCGCCGGTGAAGCTGTCCATGGTGAAGAGCGAGCGCGCCGTCTCGGTGGCGACGACCAGGATCTGCGTCGAGCCGGGCGCGACCTCCTCCCGCGCTTCCAGCGCCGAGAGATAGTTGTCGAGCTTCACCGCCTCGGCGGCGGAGAAGGTCTTGGGCAGCACGATGCCGTCCGGCGCGCCGGCCATCACCGCCGCGAGGTCCGGCAGCGCGAGGTCCGTGTCGAGCGGGTTGATCCTGACCCATAGCTGCTGGGCGCGGTCGTCCCGGCTGGCTTCGAGCCGTTCCCGCACCATCCGCCGCGCCACAGGCAGATTGGCCTGCGCCACCGAGTCCTCCAGGTCGAGGATCAGCGCGTCGGCCGGCACCCCGCGCGCCTTCTCGAACTTGCGCGCGCTGTCGCCCGGCACGAACAGGAAGCATCTGAGCGCGCCGGTCATGACGGGCGCTTCTTCATCATGCCCTGGCGCTTGCAGCGGGCCACTTCCTCGCCGCGCTGGTTCACCGCCCAGTGCTCGAAGGTGACGATGCCGACCTCCGGGCGGGACCGGCTCTCGCGCTTGTCGAGGACCTTCGTGAAGGAGGTGATGGTGTCGCCGTGGAAGACGGGGCTGCGGAAGACGCAGTCGGTCATGCCGAGATTGCCGACCGTGGTGCCGAGCGTGGTTTCCTCCACCGACACGCCGATCATCAGGCCGAGCGTGAAGATCGAGTTCACGATCCGCTGGCCGAATTGCGAGTTTTCCTTCGCGAATTCCTCGTCCAGATGCAGCGGCTGCGGGTTGTGGGTGAGCGCCGTGAACAGGATGTTGTCCATCTCCGTCACCGTGCGGGTGATCGGGTGCTTCCACTCCCTCCCGATCTCGAATTCCTCATACCAAAGGCCGGCCATCGCCGCGTTCCCTCCCTGTCGTGCTTGTCTCATACCAGCGGTCGTCCATTGGAACCTGTGCCGCCAGCTACCGAAACCCTCCTCTCCCGCTTGCGGGGGAGGCCGGGTGGGGGCCCGCTTTCGCGCCAGCGGAAGCGGCGGGCGAAGTCCGGCAACGGCCCGTACCCGCTGAGAGGTCCTCCCCCAACCCCTCCCGCCAAGCGGGAGGGGAGAAGAGAGCATCACGGGATGTGGGGCGGGACACCGGCAGTCTTCTTCGCCTCAGCGCTTCCGGTATTGCGTCGCGCCGAACATGTTCTCGCGCTCCTCGTCCGTCATCGCGCCCTGCCGGCGGCGGTCGGCCAGCACGGCGCAGCCGCGCTCCACGGCCGGGCGCGCCTCGATCTCCCGGAACCAGCGCGCGAGGTTGGGATGCGCCTCGAGGTTCTGGCCCTGGTTCTCCCAGCTGCGGAGCCAGGGATATGTCGCCATGTCGGCGATGGAATAGTCGGCGCCGCCGAGCCATTCGCTTTCGCCGAGGCGGCCGTCGAGCACGTTGTAGAGCCGCGTGCCTTCGTTGACATAGCGGTCGATGGCGTAGGGGATCTTCTCGACCGCATAGTTCCGGAAATGGTTTATCTGGCCCAGCATCGGGCCCACATGGCCCATCTGGGTCATCAGCCATTGCAGGGTGCGGTAGCGCTCCGCCGGGTCGGTCGAGAGAAACTGGCCCGTCTTCTCGGCGAGGTAGATCAGCATTGCGCCGGATTCCGCGAGCGCGAAGGGCCTGCCGCCCGGCCCCTCCGGATCGACCATGGCGGGCATCTTGTTGTTCGGGCTGATCTTCAGGAAGTCGGGGGCGAACTGCTCGCCCTTGCCGATATTGACCGGGATGACATTGTAGCCGAGGCCCGTCTCCTCCAGCATGATGTGGACCTTGTGGCCGTTGGGCGTCGGCCAGGTGTAGAGGTCGATGGCGGCGGTCATGGGCGCGGGCCTCCGCTGGTCTCGGGGAAGGCGCCATTCTAACCCATCGCCCGCGGCCTGCCGGCCCCTGCGACATCGGCGCGTCCGGGCGCGGCAGGGCTTGTCCCGCCCCGCGTTCCTGCCTAATCATGCCGCCCTTCACACTGCGGCGGAGAAGGACGGAATGGACGCCGGGATTCGCGATGCGCTGGCCGGCTGCTCGACAGCCACGATCACCATGCAATTGCTCAAGCGCGGCTTGCGCGCGACGGCAATGCGCGGCGTGGCGCCGCTTGCTCCGGGGCAAGGGCGCGTCGTCGGCGAGGCCTATACCGTGCGGTTCATCCCCATGCGCGAGGACCTGTCCGATCCCGCAATCCTGAGCGCGGGGGAAAATCCGCAGCGCCGCGCCATCGACGAATGCCCGGAGGGCGCCGTGCTCGTCATGGACGGGCTCGGGAATGGCAATGTCGGCACGCTCGGCGACATTCTGGCCGAACGCCTCCGGGTGCGCGGCGTCGCCGGCTGCGTGACGGACAGCGCGGTCAGGGACGCCGAGGCCGTGATCGCGACCGGCCTGCCCGTCTGGAGCAATGGCAGGGCGGCGCCGCCCAATATCACCGGCCTCGCCATGGGCGACCTGCAGACCCCGATCGGCTGCGGCGGCGTGGCGGTCATTCCCGGCGATGTCGTGGTCTGCGACGGCGACGGGGTCGTGGTGATACCGAAGGCGATGGCGGAGAGCGTGGCGGCCGACGGCATCGAGCAGGAGCGGCTGGAGACCTTCGTCCAGGAGCGCATCCGCGCCGGCCACCCCGTCGCCGGGACCTATCCGCCCAATGAGGAAACGCTGGCGGCCTACGAGGTCTGGAAACAGCCCCGAAGCTGACCGGGCGTTTCAACCGAATCGAACAGGGAGGCCGCTCATGGCCCTGAAGATCGACGCGCAATTGCGCGGTTTCGACCTGACCCGCGTCCCCGCGCAGGCGCAGCGCCTGGAGGAGCTGGGATTCGACGCCGCCTGGACCTTCGAGGCGGCGCAGGACCCCTTCCTGCCGCTGGCCGTGGCGGCTACGGCGACGGAGAAGCTGGAGCTCGGCACCAATATCGCGGTCGCTTTCGCGCGGAGTCCCTTCTCGATGGCCGGCACGGCCTGGGACATCCAGCGCGCCTCTCGCGGGCGGCTGCATCTGGGCCTCGGCACGCAGGTGCGCGCCCATGTCGAGCGGCGCTTCTCCATGCCGTTCGACCGGCCGGCGGCGCGCGTCACCGATTATATCCGCTGCATGCGCGCGATCTTCGACACCTTCCAGACGGACGCGCGGCCGAGCTATGAAGGCCCCTTCTACCAATTCCGGCTGATGAACCCGTTCTTCAACCCCGGCCCCATCGACCATCCGCATATCCCGATCTACCTCGCCGGCGTCAATCCGCGCATGTGCCGGGCGGCGGGCGAAGCGGCGGACGGCTTCCACATCCATCCCATGCACTCGGTCTCCTACCTGAACGAAGTGGTCAAGCCGGCCATCGACGAAGGCGCAAAGACCCGCGGCATGACGGTGGACGACCTGGACCTGCAAACGATGGTCTGGCTGGTTACCGGAGACAGCCAGGATGAGATGGACGCGGCCTTCGAGCAGGTCCGGCGCGACATCTCGTTCTACGGCTCGACGCCGAACTACCGGCGCATGCTGGAGCATCACGGCCTCGCCGACCTCGGCAGGACGCTGAGCGGGCTGGTGCGCCAGGGCGCGTTCGACGAAATGGCCGCGCTCGTGCCCGACAGCCTGGTCGAGGACATCGCGATCATCGGCAAGCCGGGCGAGATCGGCGACAGGCTCCGCAGCCGCTATGACGGGCTGGTGGACCGCGTGGCGCCTTACCGCCCGATCCCTGACAGCGACCAGGCCGAGCGCTGGCAGGCGTTCACTTCCGCAGTTCGAGGCTGAGCGCACGGGCCGCCTTCGCCTGCGCCCGCGCCATGGCCGGGGCCTCGCCGGTGTAGCGCGCCGGGTCGAGCAGCGCGGCGATGCGCGGCCCGTCCAGATGGGCGGCGATTTCCGGGTCGGCGGCCAGCAGGTCGCGGAACCGGCCCTCGCCCCGCGCCGCCGCCTGCGCGGCCTCATAGACGACATCATGCGCCTCCTGCCGGCCGAGCGTCTCGCCGAGCGCCAGCATCAGCGGCTCCGCCATGATGAGGCCGTCCGAGAGGTCGAGATTGGCGCGCATCCGCTCGGGCTTCACCGTCAGGCCCTCCATGATCGCGACGAGGCGCGAAAGCATGTCGCCCGCCCCGACGCAGGCCTGCTCCAGCCCGCGCCGGATGAGCATGGAGGTCGCGCGGTCCGCCTCGTGCTCGGTCTGCATGCCCTCCAGCACCAACGGAAGGGCGGCCCGCACCTGTGCGGCGGCCGCAACCACGTCCTGGCTGAGGATGGGGTTGCGCTTCTGCGGCATGGTGGAAGAGCCGACCGTGCCGCGCGGCACCGGCTCCTCCAGCTCCCCGAATTCCTGCTTCATGCCGGTATAGACCTCGCGCCCGATCTTGGCCGAGGTCGATGCCAGCAGGGCCAGCATCGCCACATACTCGCCGAAATGGTCGCCCTGGGTGCGGGACGGCACGGGCATCGAGCCCATGCCGAGATGCGCGGCCATGCGCTCCTGCACCCGGAAGCCATGCGCGCCGAAGGAGGCCAGCGTGCCGGCCGCCCCGCCCAGCATGGCGACGAAGGTGCGCCCCTCGAGGCCCCGCAGCCGCTCCGCATGGCGGGCCAGCTCGTCGATCCAGACCGCAACCTTGGCGCCGAATGTGGTGGGCACGGCATGCTGGCCGTGGGTGCGGCCCGGAAGCGCGGCATCGGCCCAGGTCTCCGCAAGCCCCGCCATCGCGTCGAGCGCGCGGCCTATCTGGCCGAGCAGCACCCCGTGTACCCGGCGCAGCAGCAGCAGGTCGCCCGTCTGCACGATGTTCTGCGTCGTCGCGCCCCAATGCACATACTTGCCGGCGTCGCCCTCGCACAGTTCAGAGAGCTCCCAGACGAGCGGCACCAACTGGTGCGCCGTCCGCCGGAAGCCTTCGTCCAGGCTTTCCCTGTCGATCAGTTCCAGCTTCGCCTTGGCCGCGATCTCTTCGGCCGCCGCCTGCGGGATCATCCCGAGATCGGCTTCCGCGCGGGCGAGCGCCGCCTCCACGTCGAGCCAGGCCTGCCACCGCGCCTCGATATGGAAGAGCGCGCGAATGCCCGGGTCCGGGATGCGCATGTCGGTCGGGTTGACGGTCGCGGTCATCCGGGGCTCCTTCGTTCAGCCGGGCCGGACGATGCGCTAGACTGGCCCGCGCGGCAAGCAGGGGAAGGCGGCAGCGGCATGGCGCTCAGGGTAGGCATAGGCGGCTTCGGCACGATCGGCCGGCAGGTCGCCGCCGCCATCGACACCGGCATCGAAGGCCTGGCGCTCGCCGCCGTATCGGCGCGGGACGCCGCTCGCGCAAAGGCGCGGCAGACGGAGTTTCGCGCACCCGTACCGGTCGTTCCGCTAGCGGACCTCGCGGCCTGCTCCGACCTGGTGCTGGAATGCGCGCCGGCCGCCGTTTTCGAAGAGGTCGCCCTGCCCGCCATCGAGCGGGCGCGGATCTTCATGCCGACCAGCGTCGGCGCGCTGCTGCCGCGCATGCACCTCGTCGACCGGGCGAAGGAGACCGGGGCCCGGATCGTGGTGCCGACCGGCGCGCTTCTCGGCCTCGACGCCGTCAAGGCGGCGGCGGAGGGGACCATCCACCGCGTCACGATGGTCACGCGGAAACCGCCCGGCGGGCTCGCCGGCGCGCCTCATCTGGTCGAGAACGGGATCGGGGTGGACGGCCTGACCGAGGCGAAATGCGTCTTCAGGGGCAGCGCCCGCGACGGCGCGCGGGGCTTCCCCGCCAACGTCAATGTCGCCGCCGCGCTGTCGCTCGCCGGCATCGGGCCCGACCGCACGGAGCTGGAAATCTGGGCGGACCCGGCCGTGGACCGCAACCAGCACAGGATCGAGGTCGAGGCCGAGGCGGTCCGCTTTACGCTGGAGATCGCCGGCGTGCCCTCGGAGGAAAATCCCCGGACGGGAAAAATCGTCGCCCCGAGCGTGATCGCCTGCCTGAAGAGCCTGACGCAAACGCTCAGGGTCGGGACCTGACGCCGAAGCCGCGGGCTACTGGTCCGTCCTGCCGACGGGGTCTTCCTCCGGGTCCCAGTCGCGCCCTTCCGCACCGAGAAGGGGCCCGAAGAGGCCGCGGAGGAAGCCGGGAGCGAGAACCGACAGCGGATTCACCGTGGTCTTGGGGTCGTCCGCCGGGCCCGACATCTCGTAATTCGCGGCGAACAGGCCTTCGCCGCCGCCCGTCAGAAGGTCCCCGATCAGGGGAATTTTTCTCAGCACCCGGCTGACGTAATAGACCGGCACCAGCACGCCGTTGAGGGCGACGGTCTCCCGGTCCCGGTCGAATTCACCGCGAAATGTGACACCGATGGAATTGCCGAAGGCCCGCCCCGGACCCAGGCCGATCCGGCGGTCCTGTATCCTGAACGGCGTCTCCAGCCGTTCGAACTGGAGGCCCGCATCGCTCGACAGGGCATCGCCGATGCCGGTGAGCGACGCCGCTGCGAGGAGGCGGGTCAGAACCGGCGCGTCCTTTATCCGGAAACGCTTGACGATCAGCGAGCCCCGATAGTCCTCCGGCGCCCCGGCGGAGCCGCTGGCGGTCAGGCGCAACAGGCCGCCCCGCATATTGTCGTACCAGCCGAGCGCGGAAAGCAGCGCGCCCGTATCCTCCGCATCGATCTTCAGGGCGGCCCCGCCGCCATCCGGCTGAAGGGAGAGCGAAACGGCCCGCCCATTGGCCGTCCGGGCATTCACCGCAGCTTCCGATACCCGCCCCCCTTCCAACCCGAGTCCGGCGGCGAAGCCGTGCAGCGGCGCCTCTCCCCCGAACCAGGCGCGGTCCGCATCCAGGCGAATGTCGAGACGGTCGAGGCCTCCTTGCCCGTCCGGCTCGCCGTCCGCGCCGTCCAGGAAGGGCGAAAGATCGACACTCGGTCCTTTCGCCCCGATCGAGACCGCACCGTCGGACAGCGGCTCGACATGGACGGCGAGATCGGTTCGCTCGCCCAGCCGCAACCGGTCCAGCGAGCCTTCGAGGAGCCTGGCGTCGGCGATATCGAAACGGGCCCGGCCGGCAAGTTCCAGACCCGGCCCGGCGGCGGCGATCGACGACGCTTCGAGCAGTCCGTCAGGCCCGGTGCGAAGGCTTGCCTCCAGCCAGGCGGGCTCGCCGGCGGGTTTCGTCCAGCGCAGACGCCGCAGCTGAATTCCGCTGGCCCCGAGGCCCGCCTTCACCTTGATTTCGGTTGTGTCGTCCCGGTTCTGCGTTGCGGTCAGGTCGATCTCGACGGGGCCGCTCACATAGGGGGCGAGCCGGAAGCCGAGACGCGCCTGCCCCTCTTCATCGAAGGTCGTGCGCAGCCTGTAAATGGCTTCGACCGGGCTGTTGCCCGAAAACCGCTGCTCGACGTCGAATGTCGCCGGCTGCCCGCCGAGTGACCCGCCCCCCGAAACGGTGAGATGCTTCTTGTCCGCCTTTACGCCGATCCGGGCGTCTTCGAGGTTCATCCTGAGCGCGGCGACCGGCAGGCGCGCATTGAAGGCCTCTCCTTCCGCTTCCAGCGCGATATCGTCGAAGGCCAGCGCGGCAAGCAGAGGCAGGCCGACCCGAAGGCGGAACGCCGCATCGCCGCCGAGCCTCGCGGGTTCCATTCCGAGGTAGCCGGCGTATCCGAGCGGCTCGCGGTCCAGAACTTCCAGCACCTGGCCGAGCGGCCCCTCGAAACCGACATCCGCCGCCAGTCTGGAAGGCGGCTTCTCGCGGTCCAGCCCCAGAAAGTCCACCGTTGCGCCCGCAACCGCGATGTCCCGGTATTTGCCGCCGGACAGTGTCAGCCGGAACGACCGCGAGTCGAAGACCGCCTTGCCGTCGATGTCCTCGAACGGCGGAAGCGGATGCCAGTAGCGCGCCGTGACCCCGGAAAAGGACAGGCTGCCGTCTATTGCCGGGGACCCGAACACGAGGTCGGCCTCGGGGTCCAGTTCGGCATCGGCAACGATCCGGACTCTATCCACCAGGCCCTTGCTCAGGTTCGAAAGCACCCACTGGCGGGGGCCGGGGGCTCCGACATCCGGGGGCCAAAGGAGCCGAAGATCATCCACCGGAACCGCAGCGGCCTCGCCCTCCAGATGCACGCTCCATCCGGCTTCGCCGCGCTTGCCGCTGCCTCTGGCCTCGATGCTGCCGCGGCTCAACTCCAGCTTCACCGCCTCGACCAGTATCTGCCCGGCCTGGAAGTCCGCCTGAACGAGCGCGCTGCCGCCCTCCAGGGCGACGGCTTCCGACTGCGGACCGGCGACATGCAGGCTGCCGGCGCCGAGCGTCAGTCCGAGGTCCAGGGTCCGGGGCCGGAAGTCGGGATCGAGCGTCCATGCCACGGTGCCCGAAACGGCCGCGTCCAAAGCCGCTGCCCCGGCAAGGCGCGGCGGCAGCAGCGGCGCCAGCAGGGCGGGCGGCACGTCCTCCAGATGCGTGAAGGCCGAAACCGCCTCCTCCTGCCGCGCGCCCCCGCCGGACAGGCGCGCGGTATGGCCGAGCGCCTTGATTTCGACTGTCTCGATCTCAAGCCGCGTCAGACCATCGACGGCGCGAGCCTGTATGATGAGCCCGTCCACCGGAACGCCGCGCCCGGCATCCTGCGGATCGGCGAGGGCCCCGCCGGCGCCCTGCAGGTCCGCTTCGAGCGCCATGACGGCGTAATCCGGCGCAAGATGGACGGCGACGCTGCCGCTCAGCGGCGTGGTCAGGTAGCCGAGCCATGTCAGCAGCGGATGGAGTCCGGCGATGTCCTGGGGGCGCAGTCCGTGCAACCGGGCGGAAAGCGACGGCCCGCCGGCGTTTCCCGATGGAGACAGCGTGAACCCGATGTCCGTTTCCGCCTCTCCGAGGCGCAGGGACGCCGTGCCTTCCGCGACCGTTTCCCTGCCGTCGCCGCGAAAGGCAAGGTCGAGCCGGGGCACGCTCCATTCCATTCCCATGATGTCATCGACGACCGTGAGCACCGCCCCGCGCACGCCAAAGCCCGCAAGGCCGGGTCCGCCGTCCGCCGCGCCTGCGGCAAGCAGTCCGCCGAGGTCGATTTCCTGGGGTCCGCCTTCCGTTTCCGCGTTCGCCGCGGCCAGGAGGCCGATCGCACCGTCGGTCCGCCGGCGCACCGTGGCGCTGACGCCGAGCAGTTCCACTTCCCTCGGCACGATCCGGCCTCTCAGGACATCGCTAGCGCCCAGGGCGAATTCCAGCCCCTGCGTCTCCACCAGCGGCCTGCCCTCCAGGGTCACGAGCCGCGCATCCGAAACCTTGAAGCGCAGCAGCCGGCTCCAGCCGGCCCATGCGACCTCGACCGCCTCTACCTCCACCCGGTAGCCGGCTTCGGGACGGGAAAGCGCCGCCTCGACGCGCGGCGCCAGCAAGGCGAGGTTCACCGGCCCCTGGGACAGCCGCCAGACCGCGAGAGCCGCCAGCGCCGAAACGAAGACCGCGAGGACCGCCAATATCCACAGGACATGCCGAGGCCTTACCCGCAATAATCCGCTCCGCTTGACCGTCCCTCACTATATGGGACCTATGGGAACGATGACGACAGTCGAGAACCACTCCCTTCCGGCTGATCCCGAATTGGCCGCCCGCCGTCTGGAGGACTGGCAGGCGCAGATCGGGCCGCTGGACTGCGATACCCCGCGGGGCCGCGCAATCCGGGCGGTGCTGGGGTCCAGCCCGTTCCTTGCCGATTGCCTGCTGAGGTTCCCCGATTTTTCGCGGAATCTCGCCGCCGAAGGGCCGGACGGGTCGGTCGAAGCGCTGTTCGCGCGGCTCCGGGAGCTTCCGGCCGATTGCGACACCGCCGGCTGGATGCGGACCTTGCGGGAGGAACGCGCCCGGCTTGCGGCGGCGGTCGCCGTCGCCGACGTCGCCGGCGAATGGACGCTGGAACAGGTCACCGGAACGCTGAGCTCGTTCGCAGCAGCCGCTCTGGACGCGGCCGTTCGCCATCTGCTCGCCACCGGACGCGAATACACCAGCGCCGAGCCGGACGGTTCGGGTATCGTGGTTCTCGGAATGGGGAAACTCGGCGCCGCCGAGCTCAACTATTCGAGCGACATCGACATCGTGCTGATCTACGACGATGCCGCCCTGCCCGTGCAGCGGCGGGACCGGGCCGGCCAGTCGATGGTCCGGTTCGCCCGCGGCCTCGTCCGCCTGCTGCAGGAGCGCACCGCCGACGGCTATGTGCAGCGGGTCGATCTGCGCCTTCGCCCCGATCCGGCCTCCACGCCGCTGGCGGTGCCGATCCGGGCGGCGGAAGCCTATTACGAGAGCATGGGCCAGAACTGGGAACGGGCCGCCATGCTGAAGGCCCGGCCGGTGGCAGGCGACCTCGCTGCCGGACAGGCCTTCCTGGACTATATCCGTCCGTTCATCTGGCGGCGCAGCCTCGACTTCTGGGCCATACAGGACATCCATTCCATCAAGCGCCAGATACATGCCCATCGCGGCCATGACCGGCTGGCGGTCGCCGGACACAATGTGAAGCTCGGGCGCGGCGGCATCCGCGAGATCGAGTTCTACGTCCAGACGCAGCAACTGATCTGGGGCGGCCGCGATGTAAGCTTGCGCGTGCGCCCCACCTGCAAGGCGCTGGAGGCCCTCGTCGCGGCGGGGCATGTCGAGCGCCGCGCGGCCGACAGCCTGCAGGACGCCTACAGGTTCCTTCGCAGCGTCGAGCACCGCATCCAGATGATCGACGACCGGCAGACCCATGAACTGCCGGAAGCGGGGGGCCTTGCCGGCTTCGCGCGCTTCATGGGGCATGGCGGGCAGGATGCCTTTGCGCATGTGCTGCTGGGCCATCTGGACAATGTCCGCCAGCTTTACGACAGCCTGTTCTCGGAGGCGGACACGCTGGCCGGGCCGGGCAATCTGGTGTTCACCGGCACGGACCCGGATCCCGGCACCACGACGACGCTTGCCGAGCTGGGCTTTGGCAATCCCCAGCGGGTGTTCGAAATCGTCCGCGCATGGCATTCCGGCTCGATACGGGCGACCCGGAGCGCAAGGGCGCGGGAAATCCTGACGGAACTGGTGCCGAACCTGCTCAAGTCGCTCGCCGGCGCCCGCGAGCCGGACCGCGCCCTGGTGGATTTCGACCGCTTCCTGGCCCGATTGCCGCTCGGCGTTCCCGTCTTCGCAATGTTCCAGACCAATCCGCAGCTCATCGACCTTGTTGCCGAAGTGCTCGGCAACTCGCCCTATCTCGCCGAGCACATGACCCATCATCCGGGCGTGCTCGAGGGCATTCTCGCCGGCGGCGGCGCCCAGGACGGCCAGTTGCGCCAGGACCTCCGCCATCTGCTCCGCGCATCGCAGACCTACCAGGATGTGCTCGATATCGTGCGGCGCTGGGCGAACGATGCGCGCTTCGATGCGGGTCTCGGCCTGCTTCAGGGCAAACGCAGCGCGCGCCAGGCCGGGGCCGGTCTTTCGGAAATCGCGGATGCGGCCGTCGAGGCCCTGCTGACGGCGACTCTCGACGAATTCAGCGAACTGCACGGCAGCTTCCCCGGCGGCAGCTTCGCCGTTCTGGCCTACGGCAAATGGGGGAGCGGAGACCTGACGCTGGGTTCGGACCTCGACATGGTCGCCGTCTATGACGCGCCCCAGGAAGTGACGCATTCGGACGGCCCGAAGCCTTTATGGGCCTCGACTTATTTCAATCGCCTGATGCAACGCCTTCAAACGGCGATTACGGCCCAGACGGGAGAAGGGCGGCTCTTCGAGATCGACCTGCGTCTCCGTCCGTCGGGAAATGACGGGCCGCTCGCCATCCATATCGACGGGTTCGAGCGCTACCAGAAGGAAGACGCCTGGACCTGGGAGCACATGGCGCTGGTCCGGTCCCGTGTCGCCGTCGGCCCGCCGGAACTGGCGTCGCGGCTGGACGCCTTGCGCATGGAAGTCCTGGCGCAGCCGCATGACGGCTTGCGCGAAGCCGTCCGCGACATGCGGGCGAAGATGGCGGCGCAGCGCAAGGCCAGCGAGCCGTTCGACCTCAAGCACCGTCCGGGCGGCCTGATCGACCTGGAATTCCTGGCGCAATACCTGGTGCTGAAACACGCGGCCGCGCACCCGCCGGTCGCGGAACGCTCCGCGGCGGCGGTCTTCCGCGCGGCGAAAACGGCCGGGCTGGCGAGCGGCCCTGCGCCCTGGGAAGAACTGGCCGCAACGGCGGCGCGGCTCGCGGACCTCCAGGCCCTCTTCCGTCTGTCCGGCGACTCCCCGCCGGAGCACATGCCGGCGCTGGCCCGGCTGGCGGCGGAACGATGCGGTTGCGCGGACTTCGCCGGCGTTTGCGAACGGATCGAGCAGGACGGCGTTCTGACGCGCCGGTTCTTCCGGCATCATCTAGAGGAAGGGTAAAGCCAAATGAGCCTGAACGAAGGCGACCTCGCCCCGGATTTCGAGCTGCCCGCCGACGGCGGGAACACAGCCGCGCTGCAAGACTATCGCGGGCGGAAGCTCGTGCTCTATTTCTATCCCCGCGACGACACCCCCGGCTGCACGACGGAGGCGCAGGCCTTTCGCGACGCTTCGGAGGAATTCGCCCGGGCCGGCGCCGCCATTCTCGGCGTGTCGCCCGACACGCCGGCGAAACACGACCGCTTCAAGGCGAAACACGGCCTGCCCTTTCTTCTCGGCTCCGACGAAGGCCATTCGATGGCGCAGGCCTATGGCGTGTGGGTCGAGAAGCGGATGTACGGCCGCACCTACATGGGAATCGAGCGCTCGACCTTCCTGATCGACGAGGAAAGCCGGATTGCGCGCATCTGGCGCAAGGTGCGCGTCAAGGGCCACGCCCGGGCTGTTCTCGACGCGCTCACCGGCGGTTGAAGCCGCCGGCCAGCAGCAACAGCTTGGCGCCGGCCATGACAGCGGCGCAGGCGAGGCCGATTTCGGCAAGGCCGGCGCCCGCGTCGATGGCGCGGCCGAATGCGGCCGGAGCGAGCGCGCTCGAGAACACCATCAAGACGAAATAGACCGAGCGGATCGCGCCCAGGTGGCCGACGCCGTAAACCTCCGCCCAGATGGCGCCCAGCAGGGTCTGCGTCACGCCGCCCGACATGCCGAGAAAGGCCATGAAGAGGAACGCGATCCAGGGCGCCGCGCCCGCCGAGAGCGTGAGGCACGCGGCGGTTAGCGGCAGCAGCAATGCCGGCAACAGGGCACGCGCGCCGAAGCGGTCGATTGCGGGGCCCATGGCGAGCGACGTCGCGACCTTGACGACCGCAAAGGCGCTGAAGGCGGCGGCCACGAGCTTCATGTCCCAGCTCCGCTCGGCGGCCAGCGGCGCGATGTGGAAGGCGAATCCCGTGGATACGAAGGCAGGCACCAGCACCGCCGGCAGGGTCAGCAGGAACCGCCTGTCGCGAAACAGCATGCTCCAGGCCCCGGCGCGTGCGGACGCGGAGCGGGCCGGGGGCGGCATCCTGGGAAGCAGCAGCATGGCCGACGGCAGGATCGCGACGATCAGCAGGACCGAGGCGGCCCACCAGACCTCGCGCCACCCGAGCCACGCGGCCGCCGCCACGGCGATGGGCGGCAGGAGGGCCTCGCCCAGCGGATGGCCGAGCATGACGACGCTGAGCGCCTTGCCGCGGTCCCGTTCGAAATGCCGCGCCGTCGCGGTATGGGCGGTGTGGGTGACGAGCCCCTGGCCGAAAAAGCGCAGCCCGCAGAGCGCCGCCGTCAGCAGGACCACGCTCGCCGCGCTTGCCATGACGGCGCAGGCGGCAGCCAGGCCCGCGAGGGCGAAGGCCGCGTAGCGGCGAAGCGCAATGCGGTCGATCGCGCGCCCGGCGAATGCGAAGGCAAACCCGCTGACCAGCGTGCCGGCCATGTAGAGGGACCCGAAGCCCGCATGGTCGAGCCCGAATTCGGCGCGGATCGGCGCTCCGAACAGGCCGATATAGAAAGTCTGCCCGAAGCTCGAAAAACAGGCGAGCAGCAGGCCGAACCCGAGAAAGGGCGCGTTCGCGGCGACGAAGCGGAAATAGGAGGCCAAGGGCTTGCCCGGTTGTATCGGAAGCGTCGACAAGCCATAACCGGCCCGCACGCAAAAGCTAACGAGGAAACGGGCGCATCTCCATGTCGCAATCCGATTCGCTGTTCGATCTCACGGGCGAGGTCGCCG
The DNA here is from genome assembly GCA_022827685.1 of Alphaproteobacteria bacterium. Lineage (GTDB taxonomy): Bacteria > Pseudomonadota > Alphaproteobacteria > Bin95 > Bin95 > Bin95. Next base: position 72,655 of record JAJEIH010000014.1, on the reverse strand, counting down.
TCGTCACGGGCTCCACCAAGGGTATCGGCAAGGCAATTGCCTGCCGCATGGCGGAGGCGGGCGCGCATGTCGTGGTCTCCTCACGCAAGGCGGACGCCTGCCAGGCGGTGACGGCGGAAATCAACGAGAAGTGGGCCCGCAACGGGGCGGAAGCCGTGTCCTGCCCGGCGCATGTCGGCCACAAGGACCAGCTGCAGAAACTGGTCGATTGCGCGGTGGACCGCTGGGGCAAGCTCACCATCGCGGTGCCCAATGCCGCCGCCAACCCCTATTACGGGCCGATAGCTGGAATCCCGGACTCGGCGTTCGACAAGATCATGGAGACGAATATCCGCTCCACCCACTGGCTGTGCATGCTCGCCCTGCCGCATATGGAGGCCGCCGGCAGGGGATCGATCATCATCATCGCCTCGATTGCGGGCCTGAAGGGCAACACCACGCTCGGCGCCTATGCGATCTCGAAGGTGGCCGAGCACCAGATCGCGCGCAATGTGGCCGTGGAATACGGACCGAAGAACATCCGCGCCAACGCCATTGCGCCGGGCCTCATCAAGACCGATTTCGCCAAGGCGCTGTGGACGGACCCGGTGCGGCTGGAAGGCGTCAACAATGCGCTGCCGCTCAGGCGCATCGGCGATCCGGACGAGATCGGCTCGGTCGCGGTCTTCCTGGCCAGCCGGGCGGCGTCCTATGTCACCGGGCAGGTCATCAATGTCTGCGGCGGCGCCGCCGTTGTCTGATGCACCCATGAAAATCGCCGTTGCCGGACTTGGCGCCATGGGCGGCATGATCGCCGCCCTGCTTGCGCGCGGCGGCGCGGAGGTATCCGGGCTCGCGCGCGGCGCAACCCTGGAGGCGGTGCGGTCGCGCGGCCTGGTTCTGGACTTCAGGGGCGAGCGGCACGAGGCCCGGATCGCCGTCGATGACGACCCCGCCGCGCTCGGCGTCCAGGATGCGGTGATCATCGCCGTCAAGGAGCCGGCCCTTGCGGGACTCGCGCCGTCGCTGACGCCGATGATCGGCCCCGAAACCGCCATCGTCACCGCCATGAACGGCCTGTCCTGGTGGTTCTTTCACGGCCTCGGCGGCCGGCGGATCGCGTGCCTGGATCCGGAGGGCCGGATCGAGGCCGCGCTCCCCTCGCGCCAGGCGGTCGGCGCCGTGCTGCATCTCTGGGCGACCGTGCCGGAGCCCGGCCGTATCGACGCCGGCCCCGGAGACCGCGTGATCCTCGGCAGTCCGGGCGCCATGGACCTGTCTTCGCTCGCCGCCGCCTTCGAGGCCGGCGGTTTCCAGGTGCAGCGCTCGGACGACATCCGCGCGGAAGTCTGGAGCAAGCTGCTCGGCAATCTCTCGGGCAACCCGATCAGCGCGGTCACGGGCGCGACGCTCGACCGGATTCTCTCGCCCGACGGCGCGCTGGACGCCGCCATGGCGCTGATGGCGGAGACCACGGCCGTCGGCCGCGCCATTGGCATCGAACCGGTCATTTCGCTCGAAGCCCGGGTCGAGCTGGGCCGCAGCCTCGGCGCCTTCAAGACCTCCATGCTCCAGGACTTCGAAAACGCCAAGCCGCCTGAGATTGCGGCACTGCTCACCTGCGTCAGCGAAATCGGCGCGGCGGAAGGCGTGCCGACGCCGCTGATCGACGCCATGAGGGCCATCGTGACGCTGCGGGCGGATACCGCCGGACTCCTCTGACCCGGAGGCCCGCGCGGAAGACGCATTTCCGCCGCTACAATCCCTGCCATGCCGCGACCTTCACCAGCCGAGCGACGCTGCCTGTTCTGGATGTGCGTGCTGATCGGCGTCAACCAGCTCGGCTTCGGGGCCATCGTGCCGGTGCTGCCGCTTTACGCGCAGGCCTTCGGCGTCACCGCATCCGCCGTCGGCATGGCTGTCGCCATATACGGCCTCGCGCGCTTCCTCATCGCCATGCCCATCGGACGGCTGTCCGACATGCTCGGGCGCCGCACGGCGCTGGCCCTCGGCGGCCTGCTTTCGACGACCGGCAATCTCTGGTGCGCCTGGGCTGCCGATTTCCCGGAATTCGTGGCGGCGCGCTTCATCGCCGGCGCAGGCGCGGGCGCGGTCATCACGACCGGCCATGTCGTGCTCGCCGACATCACCCGGCCCGAATGGCGCGGGCGCGCCATCGGCATTTATCAGGGCACATTCATCTTTTCCGTCGGCATCGGGCCGTTCCCCGGCGGGTGGCTGGCGAACAACTGGGGTCTTGAAGCGCCTTTCGTCGCCTGCGGGCTCGCCAGCCTCCTGGCCGGGGCCATCGCCTGGTTCGCGGTCGGCGAAACCCGCGACATGGCAGGCAACGGAAAGGCCGCCGGCCAGGGCCCGGCCCCGGACTTCCTGCAGCAGTTGCGGCTTGTCGTTTCCAACCGCGCCTTCCTGCTGGTGAGCTGGGTCGGCTTCGTCAACGCCTTTTCGCGGACCGGCGGCCTGTTCACCATCGTGCCGCTGCTCGGCGTCTCCCGCCTTGGGCTCGGTCCGGACGAGATCGGGTTCGGCATCGCGCTCGGCAGCGTTCTCGGCCTGCTCGCCGCCTGGCCTGCGGGCATGGTCGCGGACAGGTTCGGCCGCAAGAACGTGATCGTGCCCGCGACCGCGATTTCGGGAGGTGCAATGCTGCTGTTTGCGCTCGCGCCCTCCTATTTCTGGTTCGCTTCGGCCTGCGCCCTCTGGAGCGTTGCGACTTCGGTCGGCGGCGCGGCTCCGGCAGCCTATGCGGCGGACAACGCGCCTCCCGGCATGAACGCCGCCGCCATGAGCAGCTATCGCATGCTGGGCGACGCGGGCTATGTGCTGGGCCCCGTCCTGCTCGGCTTCGCGGTGGATGCCGGCGGCGACCGCATGGCGCTTTACCTCGCCTCCGGCCTGCTTGTCGCCGCGGCGCTCGCATTCGCGGGCTTCGCGCGAGAAAGCCACCGTTTGTGAACGCCGACTCACCCGCGCGGATCACCGGCCGGCAGTGGCTGATCGTCGTGACGGTGCAGTCCGTCACCCTGCTTTTCGGCATCACGCTCACCAGCGTCGCCGTCATCCTGCCGCAGATGAAGGGAGCGCTGTCGGCGACGCAGGACCAGATTTCCTGGGTGCTCACCCTCAACCTCGTCGCCACCGCCGTCGCCACGCCGCTCACCGGCTGGCTCTCCGGCAAGCTCGGCCAGCGCAATCTGCTGCTCGCGTCCGTGCTCGGCTTCACCGGCGCGTCCGTGCTTTGCGGCTTCGCCGACTCGCTGGAAACCCTGATCGCGATCCGTGTCGTCCAGGGCGCGTGCGGCGCACCGATCTTTCCGCTGGGCCAGGCGATCCTGCTCGGCAGCTTCAACCGGGAGCAGCAGCCCTTCGTCGTGATGATGTGGGGCGTCGGAGGCGTATTCGGGCCCATATTGGGACCCACCTTCGGCGGCATTGTCGGCGAACTGCTGGACTGGCGCTGGGCCTTCTTCCTGATCCTGCCGCTGGGCCTTGCCGCCTGCATCCCGATCCTGCTGGCCATCGACCACAAGGAGCGGGGCACGGCGCGGCGTTTCGACGCCGCGGGCTTCGTCATGATCGCCGTCGCCATAGGCGCCACGCAGCTCTTCTTCGACCGCGGCCAGCGCAATGACTGGTTCGACTCGCTGGAAATCACGGTCATGGCCGCCCTAGCGGCGGCGGGCTTCTACCTCTTCCTGGTCCATAGCTGGCTCGCGCGGGCGCCGCTTTTCGCCCCGGCGGCCTTTACCGACCGCAATTTCGTGCTGGGCCTCGTTTTCGCCTTCGTCATGGGCATGCTGCAGTTCACGCCCATGATCCTGTTTCCGCCGCTGTTGCAGGAGCTGCGCGGCTATCCGGAGGCGGTGGTCGGCTATCTCATCGCGACGCGCGGGGTGGGCAACCTGCTGAGTTTCCTCATCGTGGCGCAATTCACCCGCCATGCCCCGCGGCTCTGCCTGGCGACCGGCATGGTCATACAGGCGGGCGCAGGCGTGTGGATGGGATCGCTCGACATCAACCTCAGAAGCGAGGACGTGTTCTGGTCGAACCTGATGCACGGCTTCGGATTCGGCCTCTCCTACACGCCGCTGGCGATCCTGACCTTCTCCACCCTGCCGCCGGCCTATCTGACGCAGGGCAATGCCGTCTTCAGCCTGCTCAGGATGCTGGGCAGCAGCATCTTCATCTCGCTCATCCTGCTGCTTTTCGCACACACGGCCGCGGAGGCGCGGGTAGCGTTGACAAGCATCATCAGCGTGTTCGACTTCGGCCTCGGAGCCCCCTGGCTGGCGCCCTTCGCGGATGCAGCCGGCAGCGCCGATCTCGGCCGGCTGGACCGCGCGCTGTTTCTCCAGTCCAGCATGATCGGCTATCTCAACACCTTCCACCTGCTGACGCTGGCGCCGGTCGCCGCCGCGCCGCTCGCCTTCCTGTTCGCTTCCCGCCGCGCCAATGCGATTGCCGCCGGCAATCGGTCCTGATAGACCGGCAACCCCGTCATTCCGGAGCCTTGAATTCCATGGTTGAACGAGTGCGAGTCGGACAAAGCCAGGTCGCCGCCGAGCTGCACGCCTTTGTCGAGAACGAGGTTCTGCCGGGCCTCGGCATCGAAAGCGATGCGTTCTGGCGCGGCTTCGACGCCCTGCTGCACGATCTCGCACCCGTCAACCGCGGCCTGCTGGCCCGCCGCGAGGCGCTGCAGGCAGAGATCGACGCCTGGCACAAGGCCCGGCGCGGCCAGCCCATCGACGCGGACGCCTACCGGGCTTTCCTCGCGGACATCGGCTACCTGGCGCCGGAAGGGCCGGATTTCAGCATCGAAACCTCCCATATCGACGAGGAAATCGCGAACATTGCCGGTCCGCAGCTCGTCGTTCCGGTGACGAATGCCCGCTATGCGCTCAACGCCGCCAATGCGCGCTGGGGCAGCCTTTACGACGCGCTCTACGGCACGGACGCGATCCCGGAAGACGGCGGCGCCACGCGCGCCGGCGGCTACAACCCGGCGCGCGGGGCCCGGGTCATCGCCTGGACGCGCGCCTTTCTCGACGAGACGGCGCCGCTTGCGGCGGGCTCGCACAGCGATGTCGCCGCCTACCGGGTCGAGGGCGGCGCCCTTGTCGCGGACCTGCCGGACGGCGCATCACCGCTCGCTGAGCCCGGCCTGTTCGCCGGCCACCGGGGCGATCCGGCGGCGCCCGAGGCCGTGCTGCTCCGGCATAACGGGCTGCATGTCGAGATCGCGATAGACCGCAGCCACCCGGTCGGGCGCGACGACAAGGCCGGCGTTTCGGACGTGCTGCTGGAAGCGGCGGTCACCACCATCGTGGACTGCGAGGATTCCATCGCCGCCGTCGATGCCGAGGACAAGGTGCTCGCCTACCGGAACTGGCTCGGCCTCATCAAGGGCGATCTCGCGGCGAGCTTCGACAAGGAAGGCGGGTCGGTCGAGCGCCGTCTCAATCCCGACCGCCGCTATACGGGCGCGGACGGCGGCGAGATCGTGCTGCCCGGCCGCTCGCTCATGCTCTGCCGCAATGTCGGCCACCTGATGACCAACCCGGCCGTGCTGGACGGCGAGGGCCGGGAGGCGCCTGAAGGCATTCTCGACGCGGTGTTTACCTGCCTGATCGGCTTGCACGACATCAAGGGCAACGGGGCTTACGGCAACAGCCGGGCGGGTTCCATCTACATCGTCAAGCCGAAGATGCACGGGCCGGAAGAGGTCGCGTTCGCGGACACGCTCTTCGCCCGCGTCGAGGACCTTCTGGGGCTGGAGCGCAACCGCATCAAGATCGGCATCATGGACGAGGAGCGGCGCACAACCGTCAACCTCAAGGAGTGCATCCGCGCCGCGCGCCACCGGGTCGCCTTCATCAATACGGGCTTCCTCGACCGCACCGGCGACGAGATCCACACCTCGATGGAAGCCGGCCCCATGATCCGCAAGGCGGACATGAAGGCCGCGCCCTGGCTCAGCACCTATGAGGACTGGAATGTCGATATCGGCATCGCCTGCGGACTGCGCGGCCGCGCCCAGATCGGCAAGGGCATGTGGGCCATGCCGGACCTGATGGCGGACATGCTGGAGCAGAAGATCGGCCACCCGATGGCCGGGGCCGATACCGCCTGGGTGCCCTCGCCCACCGCCGCGACGCTTCATGCGACGCATTACCACCGCGTCAGGGTGGAGGAGCGCCAGGAAGCGGCCGCAGGCCGCGCGCGGGCCGATCTCGGCGCCATCCTGTCGATCCCGGTAGCGCCCCGCCCCAACTGGTCGCCGGAGGACATCCGCGCCGAGCTGGAGAACAACGCCCAGGGCATACTCGGCTATGTCGTGCGCTGGGTCGATCAGGGCATCGGCTGCTCCAAGGTGCCGGACATCAACGACATCGGCCTGATGGAGGACCGCGCCACCTGCCGCATCTCCAGCCAGCACATGGCCAACTGGCTGCATCACGGCATCTGCACCGAGGAAGAGGTGCAGGCCACCATGCGCAAGATGGCGGAGGTGGTGGACCGGCAGAACGCCGGCGACGCGGACTACAGGCCGATGGCGCCGGCCTTCGACGGCCCGGCCTTCAAAGCGGCGTGCGACCTCGTCTTCCAGGGCCGCGTGCAGCCTTCCGGCTACACCGAACCGGTGCTCCACCGCCGCCGCGCCGAGGCCAAGGCGGCAGGCTGACGCCCCGGCCTACATCTCCCGGCCAAGCGCGAGGAAGCGTTCGCGGCGGGTGCGGCGGAGCGCGCTGCCGTCTATGCCGTCCAGGTCCCGGAACGCCTCTTCTATGGCCTCGCCGAGAGAAGATATCGCCGCTTCGGGATTGCGGTGCGCGCCGCCCAGCGGCTCCCCGATCACGCGGTCGATGACGCCGAGGCCGAGCAGGTCCGACGCCGTCAGCTTGAGCGCTTCGGCCGCCTCGGGCCCGTGTTCGCTGCTCCGCCACAGGATCGAGGCGCAGCCCTCGGGGGAAATCACCGAGTAGATTGCATGCTCCAGCATCAGCACGCGGTCCGCAGAGGCCAGCGCCACGGCCCCGCCGGACCCGCCCTCGCCGATAACGGAGGCGATGAAGGGAACCCGCAATTCGAGGCCGATCTCGATGCAGCGCGCGATCGCTTCCGCCTGGCCGCGTTCCTCCGCCTCGACGCCCGGATAGGCCCCGGGCGTGTCCACGAAGGTCAGCACCGGGATGTCGAACCGGTCGGCAAGCCGCATCAGGCGCTGCGCCTTGCGGTAGCCTTCGGGATGCGCCATGCCGAAATTATGGCGGCGGCGGGATTCGAGGTCGGCGCCCTTCTCCTGCCCCAGCACGAGGACGGACCGGCCGCGGAACCGTCCGATGCCGCCGACGACGGCTGCATCGTCGCGAAACGCCCGGTCGCCCGAGAGCGGCAGGAACCCCTCGATCAACCCTGCCAGGAAATGCGTGAGCCGCGGCCGCCCCGGATGGCGCGCCACCTGCACCCGCTGCCAGGGCGACAGCTTCGAATAGGTCTGGACCAGCAGCTTTTCGGCCTTGGAACGCAACTCCGCGATTTCCTCGGCGATATTGAGGTCGTCGTTTCCGGTCAGCTGGTTCAGCTCGTCGATCTTGGCTTCGAGCTCCAGGACCGGGCGTTCGAACTCCAGGGGCACCAGCATCAGGAATTGTTCCTCGCCGCCAGCGGATGATGGTCGAAGACCGCGCGGCGCAGCTGGTCGTCCACGACATGGGTATAGATCTGCGTCGTCGCAATATCGACGTGGCCGAGCAATTGCTGGAGGCTGCGCAGGTCTGCCCCGCCCTGCAGCAGGTGCGACGCGAAGGCATGGCGCATGACATGCGGGGATACCCGGCGGCGGTCCAGCCCAGCGCGAACCGCCAGCCCGTCCAGCAACTGGCCGATGCGCCGCCGCGTCAGATGGCCCTCCTTGCTGCCGGACGGGAACAGCCAGCGCGACTGCCGGCCCTGGCCGACATAATGCGGGCGGACCTTGGTCCAGGCGTCGATGGCGGCGCGCGCCGGGCGGCCCAGGGGCACGATCCGCTCGCGCCCGCCCTTGCCCCGCACGGTCAGCCAGGCGCGTCCGGGCGGCACATCCGACATGGCGAGGCCGACGAGTTCCGACACGCGCAGGCCCGCGCCATAGAGCAGCTCCACGATGCAATAGAGCCTGAGCTGCGCGGGGCCGTTATGGCTCTCAATGGCTTCGATCAGCCTGCCCACTTCCTCGACTCCGAGATGGCGCGGCAACGGCCGGCCGGTCCTGGGCGCATCGAGCCGGTCGGCCGGATTGTCCTCCCGGTAACCCTCCGCCGTACAGAACAGGAAAAACTGGCGCAGTGCCGAGCGCCGCCGCGACACCGTCCGGGGCGACAGTCCCGCTTGCAGCCGGTCGGCCAGGTAGCGGCGCAGGTCCGCTTCCCCGGCTTCCTCCAGTCCGCCGCCGAGCGATGCTTGCGCGTCTTCGAGGTCACGGCGATAGGCGGCAACGGTGTTGGCCGCCGCCCCCCGTTCGACCACCAGCGCCTCGAGGAAGGCGTTTAGGGCGCCGATGCTCACAGCGCCGCCGCCTCGACAAGGCACTCGAACGCATAGGCCCGCGCCTCCGCCGCCAATCCCACGGCCGCCAGCGCCCGGACCACCGCAACGGCGGTCGGCATGTCGCCGCGGGCCCGGCCGCCCGACGCGATGACCGCGTAAAGAACGGCCTCGCCGATCCGCCCGCTCCTGCCGGCCGCGTCGAGTCCCCGCCAGACGACCGGAGCCGGAAACTCGCCGGCTACACGCTGGAGGTCCGTCAGCAGGACCGTCCAGTCCTGCCGGCGCACCGGCTCGCCTACCGCTTCCATCAGCGCGAACAGCATGGCAGCGCGGGAATAGGGAGGTTCATCGCCGCCCGCTTCGAGCCAGCGCTGCAATCCGTCCTCGGCCCGGGACATCTTGCCCCCGGCATCGGCAAGCTTCATCGGCGCCCAGGCAAGCACCGCGCGATTGTTGTCCGTTTCGATCTCGGCGCCGCGCTCTGCTGCGGCGGCATACCACCGCTCCGCAATGTCGAAGCGGCCCGCCGCGAGCGCGGCATACACGGCGATCGAGGTATGCGGCGCCAGTTCCGGCGAGGGAACGATATCGGCCGCGAGTTCGATGGTCGCGCCCGCCACGGGCACCAGCAGCCCCGCCGCAAGCGCGTCCTGCCACAACGGCGCCAGCGCCGGCATCCTCTGCTGCGGGTCCGTCGCCGCCATTGCGGCTTGCGCGAGCCGGGCGCGGGAATTTTCGGTTTCGGCAGCACGGAGATAGAGGGCAAGCAGCGCCCTGGGCTCCAGCAGGCCGTCCCTGGCAGCCTGCTCGGCCTCCGCTTCCGTCCGGACCAGCCTTGCCCGCAGGCGCGCCGCCGCCGGGTCGCTGCGCAGCTTCCAGACTTCCGGCGGCGCCTCGCCGAGCCATGACAGCATGGCCACATTGAGCGCGGTAACCGGGCCGTCCTCCGGCAATGGCGGCGCGTTTTCCCCGGCCGCATCCAGCGCGCGCAGCATCAACCCTTCGAACAGCGTGTCTCCGCCCGCATCGATCTCGCGCAGGATGTCGAGGATGAGGTGCGCCCGGTCCGCCTCCCCGGCCCTGGCGGCGCAGAATGCCGCTGCGCGCTGCACATAGGCCGAAGGCGCGCGCACCATCTCCGCATTCGCCGCTTCGCAGGCCGCTTCGAGATCGCCGGACGCCAGCGCGGGATCGACAGCCGCGGAGCCGGCCGAAGGGGGCGGTGTTTCAAGCCCCGCCGCCTCGGCGAGCAACGCCGCTTCCCGGTCGCGGCCGAGAGTCTGGAGCAGCCGGACCCGCAGGGGCGTCAGCCGCGGCCCTTCGCCCTCGGGCGGCGCCGCACCGGCCGCCAGGACCCGGAACAGCACATCCCTGAGCGCAGGCGAGGCGACGGCCTGCGGCAGGCCCTCGAGCAGCCGGGCGACCGCCGCTCTCGAACTGCCCCGCCAGAGCGGCAGACCGAACCCGCCCTCGAAGCCCGGCAGCCCGGCCGAATCGGGATCGCTCGGCCTGGCCGGCGCAACCAGGACCGTCGGCCCCTGCACGGCCGGTGCTTCCTGCTGCTGCGATTGCGCGGCCGGTTCCTCTTTCATTTCAGCGCCGCGCGGAGGATCGGCCGGAATGAGCCGGATCGGCGCGCGCTTCTCGTCGGCTCCGGCGGTTGCGGCAATGAAACCGGCGGCGAGCCCGCAGATCAGCGCCCTAGCGAGGGAAACGGTCATCCGGCAACACCTTCTCCACCGTCGTTTCCGGCGGGAGCGAATCCACGAGTCCGAAATAAAGCAGCGCCGCCACGACCGCCGCGCCCAGAAGCCCGAGCAGCAGGTTCAGGAACAGTCTCCGAGCGTCCATAACCCTTCCTCGCTTTCGCCTCCGGGGTGGCGGTCCGGCGCTCATTCCCGATAATGCGATTCTAGCGAAAACCGTTCAAAGGCGCGAATGCGGCAAAAGCAAGGCTTTGCTTTCCGCCGCAAACGCCCATATCCCGGGAATGCCGCCCATGAGCCTGACCCGAACCGTCGCACTGATCGGCATGATGGGCGCCGGCAAGACCAAGGTCGGCCGCCTGCTGGCCCAACGCCAGGGACTCGCGTTTATCGATGCCGACAACGAAATCCAGGAGGCGGCCGGCTGCTCCATCGAGGACATTTTCGAAACGCAGGGCGAGGCCGCCTTTCGCGAAGGCGAGCGCAAGGTGATCGCACGGCTGCTGAGCGGCCCGGCGCATGTGCTCGCCACCGGCGGCGGCGCGTTCCAGAACCCTTCCACGCGCGCCGTCATCGCGGAGCGCGCGGTTTCGGTCTGGCTGAAGGCGGATTTCGACGTGCTCTGGGAGCGCGTGTCCCGGCGCTCCAACCGCCCGATGCTCAAGACAGCGGACCCGCAGCGCACGCTCGCCGATCTCATCGAACGGCGCTACCCGGTTTACGCGCTCGCCGAGCTCACCGTGATGAGCCAGGCGGGTCCGGTCGAGGAGACCGTTGGGCGTGTCGAGGACGCATTGCGCGGCGCAGGCTATCTGGCCGACGGGCGCGCGGAGAGCGGCCGATGACTCCGGTGCGGAAGATCGAGGTCGGCCTCGGCGAACGCAGCTACGACATTCTGGCCGGGCCCGGGCTGATGGAGCGCGCGGGCGACTGGCTGCTGCCGGTGCTCAGGCGCCGCCGCGTCGCGGTCGTCACGGACGAGAATGTCGCCGCGCACCATCTTCCGCGGCTGGCGGCGGGGCTGGACTCCGCGGGCATCGCGTTCGCGCCCGTCGTGCTGCCGCCCGGCGAGGCCACCAAGTCCTTCCGCCACCTGGAAGACCTGTTGAACCGGCTGCTGGATGCAGGGCTCGACCGGGGCGGCTGCATCCTTGCGCTTGGCGGCGGCGTGGTGGGAGACCTTGCAGGCTTCGCGGCCGCGATCCTGTTGCGCGGCATAGACTATGTGCAAATCCCCACGACCCTGCTTGCCCAGGTGGACAGCGCCGTCGGCGGCAAGACGGCCATCGACACGCCGCAGGGCAAGAATCTCGTTGGCGCCTTCCACCAGCCGCGTCTGGTGCTCGCCGACACGACCTCGCTCGCCACCCTGCCCGACCGCGAACTCCGGGCCGGTTATGCGGAAGTCGTGAAATACGGCCTGATCGACCGGCCGGACTTCTTCGGCTGGCTGGAGGAGAACGGCGCGCGGGTGCTGGCGCGCGAGGACGACGCGCTCGCCCACGCCATCGCCGCAAGCTGCAAAGCGAAAGCCGATGTCGTGGCGGCGGACGAGCGCGAGGCCGGACGCCGCGCCCTGCTCAATCTGGGCCACACTTTCGGGCATGCGTTCGAGGCGGAGGCGGGCTTCGGCGATGCGCTGCTGCACGGCGAGGCGGTTTCGCTGGGCATGGCGCTCGCCTTCCGGATGTCCGTGCGGCTTGGGCTCTGCCCGGCGGAGGACCTCGCCCGCATGCGGGCGCATCTCGCCGGCGCGGACCTGCCCGTGGACCCGCCGGGCGCCAATGCCTCGCAGGCGCGCCGGGACGGGCTGGTCGAGCGGATGCGCCGCGACAAGAAGGCGGAAGCCGGCCGCATCGTTCTGGTGCTGGCCCGCGGCATCGGCCGCGCCTTCATCCACCGCGATGTGGAGGAGGAAAAGCTTGCCGCCCTGCTTGACGAGGCGCTGGCGGCATGACGCTGGAATTCTGGATCATCATCGGCGCCATACTGGCGCTCCTGGTGCTCTCGGCGTTCTTCTCCGGGTCCGAGACGGCGCTGACGGCCGTCAGCAGCGCGCGCATGCACCACCGCGCGCGGCGGGGCGACGCCGGCGCCGCGGCCGTGCGCCGCCTGCGCGCCGACCAGGAGGGGCTGATTGCGGCGATCCTGCTCGGCAACAACCTGGTCAACATTCTCGCGGCGTCGCTTGCGACGAGCCTGCTGATCGGCCTGTTCGGAGAAGCCGGGGTCGCCTATGCGACCGCCGCGATGACGCTGCTGATCCTGGTCTTCGCCGAGGTGCTGCCCAAGACCTACGCCTTCAACCGCGCCGACCGGGTGGCGCCCGCCGTCGCGCCGTGGATCGCCGTTCTGGTCCGGGTGGCCGGGCCGCCGGCGCGCACGATCCAGTGGGTCGTGCGCAGCGTCCTGCGCCTGTTCGGCATTGCGGAGACGCCGGTCGCCGGGTCCGAGGAGCACGAGGAGGAGCTCCGGGGCGCGATCGAGCTGCACCGCGGCGAGGGCGAGGAAATCCGCGACGAGCGGCGGATGCTGCGCAGCGTGCTGGACCTCGGCGATGTTTCCGTCGGCGAAGTGATGACGCACCGGAGCAACATGACGATCGTGGACCTCTCGCTTCCGCCGGAGGAGGTCGTGGCCCAGGTGCTGGCCAGCCCCTATACCCGCCTGCCGCTCTGGCGCGACGACCCGGACAACATCGTTGGCGTGCTGCACGCCAAGGCCGTCCTGCGGTCCCTGCACGAAACGGGCGCGGGGGGCCTCGATGCGGCCGCGCTTGCGGCCAAGCCCTGGTTCATCCCGGAGCAGACCACCCTGCTCGACCAGCTGCACGCCTTCCGGCGCCGGCGCGAGCATTTCGCCCTCGTCGTGGACGAATACGGCGCGCTGATGGGGCTGGTGACGCTGGAGGACATCCTGGAGGAGATCGTCGGCGACATTGCGGACGAGCACGATGTCGCGGTGCCGGGCGTGCGCGCCCAGCCCGACGGCTCCTATATCTGCAGCGGCGGGGTGACCATCCGGGACCTCAACCGCGAGTTCGAATGGACCTTGCCGGACCAGGACGCCACGACCCTTGCCGGCCTGCTGCTGCGCGAGTCGCGACGCATTCCCACACCCGGCCAGGCCTTCGATGTCCACGGCTTCCGCTTCGAGGTGCTGCGCCGCAACCGCCAGCAGATTGCGACCATCCGCATCACGCCGCCGAGGCGGTGACGACAGGGCGGTGCCAATCGGTTCGTGGCGGCGATAAGGACGTAAACCGATATGTACTTCTTTTACTTCGATGAATCCGGCTCTCGCGATCCGTCTTCCGGCACTGCGGAGAAGCCGAAGGACCATCTTTACGTTCTGCTCGCGGTCGGGATGTACGAAGGCCAGTGGCGGCCCTTCGAAACCGCGGTTTCCAGCATAAAGCTCGAACTCGCCGATTACCTCCTCCGGGACGGCAAGGGCAGTTTCGAGTTGGCAGACTGCGAGTTAAAGTCGAACTGGGTGCGGATCCCGGCCGAACGCGAGAAGCGGAGCGGATTTCTTCACGGACTGCATTCCGACGACCTGACGCGCCTCACCGACGCCTATTTCGACCAGGTCGCCGAGCGCAAAACGGTCATTTTGGCGAGCGTGATCGACAAACGGTTTCTTCACGGCCATTTCACTCACGAAACGCTTCACATGAAGGCGTATGAGTTTCTTCTGGAGCGCATACAGCATTTCATGCGGGAATATCATCCGAAACACCAGGCGCTGATCGTGATGGACGATACCGGCAAGCAACTCAACAGTGCTGTCGCGATGAAGCATGCCCGGTTCCAACGGGCAGGCAACCGGAATATGGTCTTTCCGGCGATTGTCGAATATCCATTTTTCACGCGCAGTGAGCTGTCGAACGGGATCCAGCTTGCCGATCTGCTGGCCTACAGCGTCTATCGTGCCTTCAAGCACGAGGACTTTCGCTATCCCTATTTTGAGAGGCTATTGCCGCACTTCATATCGCCGACAGCAGGGTGTCGCGCTCGATGGGCTGAAGGTCTGGCCGGATGCTTCACCACTCGTCGGAATGGCGAGAGAGACCTGGACCGCATACAAGCAAAACGTCCTCCGAGCGGAGGACGAATGATGTCAGGCTGGGCGAACCATATCGAGCCCATCAAGGGCACCCGACGATCACTATGTCGCACTTGACTGCGGTGATGTCAACTCCCCATCCAGACAGACTCCCACCCGCGGTCTGGACCATCTGATATGCCTTCCACGGAATTCGCTGCGCCGCAACCGCCAGCAGATTGGGACCATCCGCATCACGCCGCCGAGGCGGTGACGACACGGCCGCGCCGGGGGCTATAATCCCCGCGACTTTGAGGGAGGGCCCCCATGGCCGAGCGCGAATTCTGCACCGTCGAACGCGACGGGCGCCTGCTGACCGTCACCCTGAACCGCCCGGAGCGCTACAACGCGCTGCACTTCCCGGCGCATTTCGAGCTTGCGGAGGTCTGGGACGAGTTCGACGCCGACCCCGAGCTCTGGGTCGCCATCGTCACCGGCGCGGGCGACAAGGCGTTCTGCGCCGGCAACGACCTGCGCTTCCAGGCCGAGGGCAATGTCCGCAAGCGCTGTCCGACCGGCTTTGCGGGCCTCACCGAACGCTACGACCTCAACAAGCCCGTCATCGCCGCCGTCAACGGCTTCGCGATGGGCGGCGGCTTCGAGACCGCGCTCGCCTGCGACCTGATCGTCGCGGCCGAGAACGCGGTCTTCGCCCTGCCGGAGCCGCGCGTCGGCCTCATGGCGGGCGCCGGCGGCGTCCACCGGCTGCCCCGGATCATCGGCCAGAAGCGGGCGCTCGGCATGATCCTGACCGGGCGGCGCGTCGGCGCGGAGGAAGGCAGGGAGCTCGGCTTCGTCAACGAGGTCGTGCCCGAAGGCGAGGCCGTGGCCGGCGCCCGGCGCTGGGCCGAACAGATCCTGGAATGCGCGCCGATCTCGATCCGCGCTTCCAAGGAGGCGGTCTATGCCGGCGCGAACGAGGCGACCCTGCAGACGGCCATTGCGCGCACCTATGAGGAGCAGCATGTGCTGATCGGCAGCGCCGACTATATCGAGGGCCCGAAGGCGTTCGCCGAGAAACGCCCGCCGGTCTGGCGGAACGAGTGATGGAGCCGCAAACCTGGCTCGACGGGGTCTGGCACGCCGGCAACCCGCCGGTATTCGGGCCCATGACGCACGGGGCCTGGATGGCGTCGGTCGCCTTCGACGGCGCCAGGGCCTTCGAGGGCGTCATGCCGGACCTCGACTGCCACTCGCAGCGCGCCATCGACTCCGCGCGCTCGCTCGGCCTCGCACCGGACATCCAGGCGGAGGAGATCGCCAGGCTCGCCGTCGAGGGTGTGCGGCGCTTCCCGGAGGGGGCGGAACTCTACATCCGCCCGCTGTTCTGGGCCGATGACGGCTTCGTGGAGCCGGAGGCGGACTCGACACGCTTCATGCTCACGCTGTTCGAGCTGCCGCTGCCCGGCCCCGACGAGACCGTGACCGCGGCCGTTGCCGAAGAACGCCGGCCGCGCCCCTCCATGGCGCCAACGGACGCCAAGGCCTCCTGCCTCTATCCCAATGTGCAGCGGATGATACGCAAGGCGCGCCAACGCGGCTTCTCGACCGCCGTGGTGCTCGACCCCGACGACAAGGTGGCCGAATTCGCGACCGCCAACCTGTTCATGGTCCGGGACGGCAAGGTCGCCACGCCGGCCGACAACGGCACTTTCCTCAACGGCATCACCCGCCAGCGGATGATCGGGCTGTTGCGCGACGACGGCCACGAGGTCGCGGAACGGACCGTCGAACTGGAGGAACTGCTGGAGGCGGACGAGGTGTTCGCGACCGGCAATGCGCCCAAGGTCATCCCGGCGAGCCGGATCGAGGCGCGCGACTTCCAGCCGGGGCCGGTCGCGCGCCGGGCGCGGGAGCTCTACTGGTCCTTCGCCCGCGCCCGTGGAAAGCCGGCCGATTTCGGCCTCTGAGCGACGACGAAATACCCCTTTCCCAAGGAGATACCCGCCCCATGGCCCTCACGCTTTACGGCATCCCGTTCAGCCGCGCCTTCCGCTCGCTCTGGGCGGCGAACGAACTCGGGCTCGACTACGCCCATGTGCCGACGCATTTCATGAAGGAATCGAAGCAGCCGGACTATCTCGCGATCAATCCGAACGGGCGCGTGCCGGCGATGGTGGACGGCGATCTCGTGCTCTTCGAGTCCATGGCGATCAACCTTTACCTGGCCCGCACTTACGGCGCGCCGCTCAGGGTGGACGATCCGGCGGACGAGGCGCGGGCCGTGCAGTGGAGCTTCTGGGGAATCACGGAGCTGGAAGGCACGCTGCTGAAGGCGATGTTCACCGCGCTCGGCCTGTTCGGCGAGGAAGCCGATCCCGCCAGGGCGAACGAGACGCTGAACAAGGGCGCCGGCCGCGCGCTCGGCGTGCTCGACCGGCATCTGGAGGGCCGCGACTGGCTGGTCGGCGGGGATTTCAGCGTGGCGGATGTGAACGTCGCGGGCGTGCTGAACCTCGCGCTCTCAGGCCGGCTGGACCTCTCCCAGTGGGGGAATGTCAAGGAATGGCTCGACCGCTGCTACGGCCGGCCGGGCGCGAAGAAAACGCTGGAGATGGCCCGCGCGGCGCGCGGCTGAACCCTCCGGCGGCGGGAGGCGGCCATGAAGATCGCGGATGTCGAGGCCATCGCGCTCGCCGTCCCGATGAAGCAGGAAATCGCGGCCCCGATCAGCATGCCGCGGGCCGGTGAGGTCGCCGGGGTCGTCTTCCGGGAATACCGCTCCGTCATCGTCCGCATCCGCACGGACAACGGCATTGAGGGCGTCGGCGAGTGCATGACGCGGCTGTCGGGGACGGCGCTCAGGGATATCGTCAGCTATGTCGCCCCGCTGCTGGTCGGCAAGGACCCGCGCGACGTCGAATATCTCTGGGACCTTCTCTGGTCCGTGATGATGAACCGGGGCCACCAGAAGGGCTTCTACCTCGAGGCCATGGCGGGCATCGACACGGCGCTCTGGGACATCTGGGGCAAGTCCGCGGGCGTGCCGGTGTGGCGGCTGCTCGGCGGCAGGACCAACCCGAAGCTCTGGGCCTACGCCTCGTCGCTCAGGCTCCGCGATATCGGCATCCTCCGCGAGGAGATCGACGCGCACAAGGCCAGCGGCTTCAACGCCATGAAGATCAAGATCGGCAGGGACCCGATGGAATGGCGCCGCGAAATCCGCACCGTCGAGCAGATCAGGGCCCATGCCGGCGACGGCATCACGCTCATGGCGGACGCGAATTGCGGCTACGGGCACGACCGCAAGACCGCGCTCCAGGTCGGCCAGGCGCTGGACGCCCTCGGCCTCTACTGGTTCGAGGAGCCGCTGGCACCCGACGACATCGACGGCTACGCCTTCCTGCGGGAAAGGCTCGGCATCCGGATCGCGACCGGGGAAGCGGATTTCAACCGCTTCAGCTTCGCCCGCTTCTTCAGACGCGACGCCATAGACATCGTCCAGCACGACGCGGCGCGGGCGGGCGGCATCACCGAGGCGCGGAAGATTGCCGACATGGCGTCCGCCTTCCGCGTTCTGTACGCCCCGCATACCGGCAGCTCATCCAATATCATCATGACGGTGTCGCTGCATCTCGCCACCTACGCGCCCAACTTCCTGATCTACGAATACATGCAGAGCGACTGGAACCGCGACGAGCCCAACCCGCTGCGCTCGGAATTGTGCGACCTGCCGATCAAATCGTTCGAGGATGGCTGTCTGGAGATGGAGGACCGCCCGGGCCTCGGCGTCACCCTCAACGAGGAAATCGTCGAAAAATACCGTCTGCCCTGACGCGCGGGGGTCCGGCGCACTCCATAACCGGCAGGGTTCCTCGACTCCTGCCCCCGGCATATGTCAGACTTTGTCTTTCAAATGCTTCCGGGGCTCCCGGATCGTACCGGGTGTATCAAAGCATTCTTCGTCCAGCCTCAACATGCAGAGGGATGACGAATGGCCAAAGACACCACCACAGAGCAACGCCTCGACCACATTGAGCAGGCGATGGTGTACTTCAATCGCCGCCAGAACGAGGACCTCGCCCTGTCGCAGGAGATGAGGCTGGACTTCCTGCAGGAGTTCAAGGCGGTCCGGAAGGCGATCTACATCATGGCGGCCGCGCTCGTTGTCACCACCATCGCGATATCCTTTGTATGACACGCCATAATGCCCGGAAGCTGTTGAATGCCTTCCGGTTTTCCAAAAACTGTATCCCTCTTCAGGGCATCACGCCGTGGCGCATGGTCGGGGCCGGGGCCTCGGTGCGGCGCAGTTCGGCGCGGTCGAGGGCTTCCATGAGGCGCGGGCGCGTTTCCGCCGGGTCGATCACATCGTCGATCTTCATGGCTTCCGCAGCCGGCCAGGCCCCGCAGAGGCGCCCGTATTCCCGGACCAGGCGCTCGTAGAGCGCGTCGGGGTCCCCGGCGTTCTCGAGCTCCGCCTTGTAGGCCGCCTTTATGCCGCTCTCCAGCGGGATGGCGTTGAAGTCCGCCGTCGGCCAGGCGAGCACCGCCGACTGCTCCGCGCCGTAGCCGCCCATAGCCGCCGCCCCGTAGCCGAACGCCTTGTGCAGCACCACGGTCACCAGCGGCGTGTTGGCGAAGGCGAAGCTGCTGGCCACCGCCATGCCGACCCGGAGCGCCCCTTCCCGCTCCGACTTCGGCCCCGTCATCACGCCCGGCGTGTCGGTCAGGAAGACGACCGGCAGGTGGTAGGCCGCGGCGAGGTCGATGAAGCGGCGGAGCTTGTGCCCGGCCGCGGCCGTGATCGCGCCCGCCATCACCTGCGGCTGGTTTGCCGCGACGGCCACCGCCCGGCCATCGAGGCGCGCGAAGCCGGTAATCATCATGCGGGCATAGTCCGGCTTGAGCTCGAAGAAGCTGTCCCGGTCGAAGATCGCCGCAATGGCCTTCTTCATGTCGTAAGGGCGGCGCCGGTTCGCCGGAATGAGGCCGCGCAGGACGTCTCCCGCTCCTTCGGGCGCCGGTTCCGGCGTCGCCCCCGGCGGCCAGGCCCAGGCGTTCGCCGGCATGAAGGAAAGGTAGCGCTTCAACTGCCGGATCGCGTCCGCTTCGTCTTCGGCGGCGTTGTCGGCCACGCCCGAGACCCGGCAATGCACCTCCCAGCCGCCGAGCTCCTCCTTGGAGACGCGCTCGCCCGTGCCCATGGCGACGAGCGGCGGGCCGCCGGCGGCCAGCATCCCCTCCCCTTTCACCATGACGATGAACTCCATCATCGACGCCAGGAGAGAGCTGTCCCCGGCCGTCGGGCCCAGAACCGCGGCGATCGTCGGCGCCGTGCCGGAGAGGCGCGCCACATCCATGAAATGGTGCATCGGCGCGAGCCCCTCGCCGATATATTCGTCCGTGCGCGCGCCCGCCCCGTCGAACAGCCAGACCAGCGGCACCCGGTCGCGCAGGGCCAATTCGATCATCCGGTGCTTCTTGGCGAAGTTCACCAGCCCGAGCGATCCGCCCAGCACGGTGAAGTCCTCGGCGACCACGCCGGCAATGCGCCCGTCGATCCGCCCGAAACCGGTCACGACGCCGTCGGCCGGCGTATGCTTGTCCTTCACGGGCGTCACGCGCGTCGGCGCGTGCGTCGCGAGCCCGCCGATTTCGGTGAAGCTGCCCGCATCCATGAGCATCGCGACCCGTTCGCGCGCCGTCTGCTTGCCGGCCCGGCGCTGGCGGGCGACCTTCGCCTCGCCGCCATGTCCTTCGGCCACGGCGCGGCGGCGCGCAAGTTCCTCCAGCGGGTCGCTCATCCCTGCAATCCTTCGACAGGCCGAGCAGCAACAGCCGGGCGCGAGACGGCCACCGGGCTCAGATGACGTCCCTCAGCTTGAGCTTGAGGCCCACCACGTCATAGCGGTCGAGGCCGGTGATTTCGGCGATCTCGGAGAACGGCAGGCGCGTTTCGTTGAGCAGCACCGTCGCATGCTGGACGGGCTCCAGCCGCCGCCGGCTCCGCCACATGAACGTCTGTCCCGCCCGTCTGGCGGGAGGCTCTTCCTCGCGGTCGAGTCCGCGCCGGAGCGCATCGTCCCAGGCGGCCCGGAAGCGGGCGCGATCCTCATCCGCCCGCCTTTCGCTCTCCCGGAAGGCATGGGCCCGCGCCGCCGCGCGCGCCCGGCGCATCCGCTCGAACGGGCTTTCCCCGCGCACGGGTTCGGGTTCCGGTTCGCCGCCCCCGCGGGCCGCTTCGGCAAGCGACATGCCGTGGCGCGCCGCCAGCCGCCTGGCCGCAGCCAGCGCCGCCTCGCGCTCGCCGTCATAGGAACTGCCGGCCGCCAGCGCCAGCAGGCTCCTGAATCGCGTCCGCTCCGCCTCTGCAAACCCGGTCTGGATCGAACCTCTCCCAAGGCGCGAAAGCGCAAGCCTACAATCCCGGCGCTGCGATGTTAAACCGGGAATCCGCGGCTACGGGATGCGGCGGATGGCGGTATGCTGGCGCAAAAGGAAGGAAAGCGTCATGGCGGACGACACATTCGGCTTTATCGGCCTGGGAAACATGGGCGGCCCGATGGCGCGCCATGCCGCCGCGACCGGGCGGGAGACGGTCGTCCATGACATTGCCGGCACCGCGGACCGGGCGCGGCCACGGCGCAGTCCAACGGCGAGGTCGCGCGCCGGGCCGGCATCGTCGCGCTGTCGCTGCCGACCGTCGCCGCCAACCGCGAGGTCGTGCTGGAGATCGCAGCCGCCGCGCATTCCGGCCAGATCGTGGTCGATACCTGCACCATCGGCCCGGCCGCCGCGCGCGAGAACGCCCGCATCCTGGCCGAGGCGGGCATTGCCTATCTCGACAGCCCCGTGTCCGGCATGAAATTCCGCGCCGAGGAAGGCACGCTTGCCAGCATGGCGTCCGGCCCCGAAGAGGTGCTCGCCCGCGTGCGGGCGATGGTCGGGGCCTGGTCGCGGACGATCTTCCATGTCGGGCTTGAACCGGGGCTCGGCCAGACGATGAAGCTCGTCAACAACGCCCTCAACATCTCCGGCCTCGTCGCCTCCTCGGAGGCGGTGGCCTACGGCGAGCGCGCCGGCCTCGACGTCGCGACCATGCTGGAGGTCATCAACGCCAGCACCGGGCAGAACTTCACGACCCTGCATGCCTTCCCGAAGCATGTTGCGACGGGAGAATTCGACGGCTCCGGAGCGGAGGCCCATGTCGTGAAGAAGGACCTCGGCCTCTTCGTCGAAACCGCCGGGGCGGACGGCGCTCCCTGCCCGACGATCATCCGCGCCTACGATACCGTCGCCGCCTTCGCGGATTCAGACCCGACCCAGGACATGATCCGGATCTATCCCTTCGTGCGCGACGGGACGACCTGACCCATGCGCATTTTTGCGCCGCCGGCCGGCCCCGTTTGCGGGTAAGGTCCGGCGTTTCCCATTCCGGGCGGTTCGTAATGCTCAACGATCCCGTCAAGCGCAATGTGCTGCTGCTTGCCATCTGCCAGGCGCTCTACATTTCCGCCACGACCCTGATGATCGTGACGGCGCCGCTGGTCGGCAGGATGCTGGCGGACGATGCCGGGTGGGCGACCGCGCCGCTCTTCTTCCATCATGCCGGCGTCATGAGCGCCACGATTCCGGCCTCGCTGCTGATGCGCCGGATCGGACGCCGCGCCGGGTTCATGCTCGGGACGGTGATCGGGTGCGTAGGGGCATTGATCGCCGTCCAGGCGATCTACGACATGAGCTACTGGGGCTTCTGCCTCGGCGTGGCCATAGTCGGCTGGTTCAACGGCTTCGCGATCTTCTACCGGTTCGCCGCCGCCGACATCGCAACGCCCGACTTCCGGCCCAAGGCGATTTCTCTGGTGCTGGCCGGCGGGCTGCTGGCGGCCATCATCGGCCCGGAACTGGCGAAGCACACGCTCGACTGGCTGGCGCCGGTCTTCTACGCCGGCAGCTATCTCTCGCTGGTCGGGCTTTATCTCCTCTCTTTCTGCCTTCTCGCCTTCGTGAAAATTCCGACGATGAGCGCGGAAGACCGGCGCGACACGGGCCGCCCCCTGCTCGAAATCCTGCGCCAGCCCGCCTGTATCGTCGCCATCCTGGCGTCGGCGGCCGCCTACTCCACCATGTCGCTGGTGATGAGCCCGACGCCGCTGGCGATGGAAGCCTGCGGCTTCGACACGGACGACACCTTCAGCGTCATGCAGGCGCATGTCGTCGGCATGTATCTGCCCGCCTTCTTCACCG
This sequence comes from Alphaproteobacteria bacterium, assembly GCA_022827685.1. GTDB lineage: Bacteria > Pseudomonadota > Alphaproteobacteria > Bin95 > Bin95 > Bin95. The sequence continues at coordinate 50,126 of JAJEIH010000014.1, read as the reverse complement.
GCCATCTGGTGTCCCGTTTCGGGGCGCGGCCGATCATCCTTGCGGGCATTGCGCTGATCGCCGTCTGCGCCGCCGTCAACCTGTCCGGCATCACGCTCATTCATTTCGCCGTCGCGCTGTTCCTCAACGGCGTCGGCTGGAATTTCATGTTCGTCGGCGGCTCCGCCCTGCTGACCGAGGTTCACACGCCCGCCGAGCGCGCCAAGGTGCAGGGGGTCCACGATTTCGTCGTCTTCGGCTCGATCGCCGTCTCGGCGCTGTTCTCCGGCCGCATACTGGAGGACCTTGGCTGGGACTGGATCAATATCGGCATCCTGCCGATGATCGCCGTGTCACTGCTCGCGACCCTGATACTCGCCGGCTCCCGCCGGCGGCGGGTGGTCTGAGTGCCCGGACGCCTGACGTTTCGGACCGGAACAAAATCAATAGCTTGCTCAAAAAATAAGAAATATTTCGTATTTTAAGCTTGACACCAGAGCACTCAACCACCAGATTGAGCAGGAGGAAGGAAACGGCATCCTGGGAGTCGTTCCTTCCCGTGGCCGCGCGGGCGCGAAAAAACACGTGAGGAGCCGACAGGACAAGTGCGTCCTGCGTCTCGCGCGCGCAATCAGGCGCGCGAACCGCGCCGCCGCGATACGCGCGCCCGCGCGGGCACAGGCACGCGCAGGATACGCGCGAATCAGGGTCCCGACGCTGGCGGGCCGGCGGCGGGGAGAACGGAGCGGAGTGGAACGAAACGAGATGAAGGAACGACATGCGGCGCCCCGGTCCGTCACCCCGGACGGAGCAAAGCGAAGAACCGGAGGCCGGCCCCGGCTCTCTCGGGAGCCCCATGGCCCGGCCGACCTCCACCGACTGCGATGCCACCGCGAGTCAGGGACGGGTCCCCGCCTTCGCGGGGGACGGCGAACGGGGCCCGAGGGCCGCAGCTCTCGTCATGCCCGAAAGGACTACAGGATATGTGCCGCAAACATGCCGATCATGACATCGCATGACAGACCATGACATTCCATGACACTTCCGGGCGCCTCCCCGATGCCGCGCGAAGGTGCAGCCGCGCCGCCAGTCCCGCTCATGCGACAAATCGGGGCTTGAGGGTCCGGGGTCCATCGCTTACACGCGCCGGCGGCGCTTCCATCGATCCGAGGGGAACCGAGCCATGTCGCCTGTCCTGATTTTCGTCGTCGTCTGCGGCCTCGCCGCGCTGGTCTATGGCGTCGCCGCCTCGCGCTCCGTGCTTGCGGCGAGCCCCGGAAATGCGCGCATGCAGGAGATCGCGGCGGCGATCCAGGAAGGCGCGCGCGCCTATCTCAACCGGCAATACCGGGCCATCGCCATCGTCGGCGTGGTCATTTTCGTCGTGCTGCTGCTGCTGCTCGGCGTTTACGAGGCCGTCGGGTTCCTGATCGGCGCGGTGCTCTCCGGCGCCGCCGGCTATATCGGCATGAACGTCTCGGTGAAGGCGAATGTGCGCACCGCCGAGGCGGCGCGGCAGGGCCTCGCCCAGGGGCTGGCCGTCTCCTTCCGCTCGGGCGCGGTGACGGGCATGCTGGTGGCGGGCCTGGCGCTCCTCGGCGTCGGCGTTTACTACGCAATCCTCATTTCCGCCGGCGCGGAGGGGCGCGGGCTGATCGATCCGCTGGTGGCGCTCGGCTTCGGCGCCTCGCTCATTTCCATCTTCGCGCGCCTCGGCGGCGGCATCTTCACCAAGGGCGCGGATGTGGGCGCGGACCTCGTCGGCAAGGTCGAGGCCGGCATTCCGGAGGACGACCCCCGCAACCCGGCCGTGATCGCCGACAATGTGGGCGACAATGTGGGCGACTGCGCCGGCATGGCCGCCGATCTGTTCGAGACCTATGCGGTCACCGTCGTCGCGACCATGGTGCTCGCGTCGATCTTCTTCGCCGCCGACGCGGCGCTTGCAGGCACCGTCATGTCCTATCCGCTCGCCATCGGCGGCGTGTGCATCCTGGCGTCGATCGTCGGCACCTTCTTCGTGCGCCTCGGCGCTTCCCAGTCGATCATGGGCGCGCTCTACAAGGGCTTTATCGTCGCCGCGGTCATCTCGCTGGCCGGCATCCTGGCGATGACAGCGTGGACGGTGGGCATGGGCCCCGTCGGCGAAAGCGGCTTCACGGGAACGCAGCTCTTCGTCTGCGGGGCCATCGGCCTTGTCGTCACGGGGCTCATCATCTGGGTGACGGAATACTATACCGGCACCGAATACCGCCCGGTCCGCTCGGTCGCCCAGGCCTCGACCACGGGCCACGGCACCAATGTCATCCAGGGCCTCGCGGTTTCCATGGAAGCCTGCGCGCTTCCCGCCGTCATCATCTGCGTCGCCATCGTCGCCTGCTACCAGCTTGCGGGCCTGTTCGGCATCGCGATTGCGGTCACGGCCATGCTGGCGCTCGCCGGCATGGTGGTGGCGCTCGACGCCTACGGCCCCGTCACCGACAATGCCGGCGGCATCGCCGAAATGGCCGAGCTCGAAGAGGACGTGCGCGAAACGACCGACAGGCTGGATGCGGTCGGCAACACCACCAAGGCGGTCACCAAAGGCTACGCCATCGGCTCCGCGGGCCTCGGCGCGCTGGTGCTGTTCGCCGCCTATACCGAGGACATCAAGTTCTTCAGCGCCGCCGGGGACGCCTATCCGTTCTTCGCCGGCATCGCGAACGAGGTGACCTTCTCGCTCTCCGACCCCTATGTGGTGATCGGGCTGTTCGTGGGCGGGCTGCTGCCCTTCCTGTTCGGCGCCATGGGCATGATGGCGGTCGGGCGCGCGGGCGGCGCCGTGGTCGAGGAGGTGCGCCGCCAGTTCCGGGAGATCCCGGGCATCATGGAAGGCACGGCCAAGCCCGAATACGGCCCCTGCGTGGACATGCTGACCCGCGCGGCGATCAAGGAAATGATCGTGCCGTCGATGCTGCCGGTGCTCTCGCCGATCGCGCTCTTCCTGCTGGTCTGGCTGGTCGCCGGCAAGGCGGCGGCGCTGACCGCCGTCGGCGCCATGCTGCTCGGCGTCATCGTCACCGGCATCTTCGTCGCCATCTCGATGACCGCCGGCGGCGGCGCCTGGGACAATGCCAAGAAATACATCGAGGACGGCCACCACGGCGGCAAGGGCTCGGAGGCCCACAAGGCGGCCGTCACGGGCGACACGGTCGGCGACCCCTACAAGGACACCGCCGGCCCCGCCGTCAACCCGATGATCAAGATCACCAACATCGTGGCGCTCCTGCTGCTCGCCGTGCTCGCCCACTGACGGGGGCGGGTCGGCGGACCGTGACCACGGGGAGGAATCCCGGCTAAGCTGGCGGCCGTTTCCCGACGGATCCGTCTTTCATGCAGGCCGATACGGTCGACGACCTCTTCCGCCGTTTCGGCCCGAACTACCGCTGGTTCGTGACCTTTTCAGGCCTGATCGGCGGCTTTTCGATGGTGCTGTCGGCCACCATCGTCAATGTCGCCGTGCCGGAGGTCATGGGCGCGTTCGGCGTCGGCCAGGACCAGGCGCAGTGGATGGCCACGGCCTTCCTCGCGACGATGACCGCGAGCCAGCTCCTCAACGCCTGGATCACCGAGGCGTTCGGCCAGCGGCTCGGCTTCGCGCTCACGCTCGCGGTCTTCATGGCGGGCGCGCTGATGAGCGCCACCGCCACCTCGATGGACATGCTCATCCTCGGCCGCGTCCTGCAGGGCGTGGCGGCGGGCATCGTCATGCCGATGACGATGGTGACGATCTTCACCGTCTTCCCGCCGGAACGCCGGGGCATGGCGATGGGCGTTTACGGCGCGGGCGTCGTGCTGGCGCCGGCGCTCGGGCCCGCGGTCGGCGGCATCGCCATCGACACGCTGTCCTGGCGGGCGATGTTCCTGCTGCCGCTGCCCTTCTGCGGCGTCGCGCTGGTCGCGGGCATGATCTTCATGCCCTCCAAGGGGCGCATCGGCAGGCTGCCGCCCTTCGACTGGTTCGGCTTCGTATTTCTGGGGGCGGCGCTCTTCCTGCTGATGACGGCCGCGGCGTCGGGACCGCGCGAGGGCTGGCTGTCCGACCATATCCTGCTCTACGCCGTGCTCGGAACCGTTGCGGCGGCGGCCTTCGTGGCCATCCAGATCAGGAGCCGGGCGCCGCTGCTCGACGTGTCGCTCTTCCGCCACCGCGCCTTCACGGCGGCGGTCATCGTCGCCTTCGTGTTCGGGGCGGGCAACTTCGCCTCCGGCTATGTCATCCCGGTCTTCGTCCAGCAGGTGCAGAGCTTCACCGCGACCAAGGCCGGCCTGCTGCTCATGCCGGCGGGCCTGCTGCTCGTCTTCGCGCTGCCGCTCACCGGGCGCGCGGCCGACCGCCTGCCCGACCACATCCCGATCCTGGCCGGGCTCGCCTGCTTCGCGTTCGGCACCTTCCTGATGGCCTCGGCCGACGCCAATACCGGCTTCTGGGCCTTCGCCGTTTTCACCATGATCAGCCGGGTCGGCATGTCCTTCATCATGCCGGCTCTCTCGGCGTCGGCCCTTCGCGCGCTGCCGAACGACAAGCTCGCGCAGGGCTCGGGCGCGATGAATTTCATCCGCCAGTTCGGCGGCGCATCGGGCACGAACCTGATCGTCGTCTGGCTGCAACTCCGGACGCACTGGCACGCGGAATCGCTCGCCGCCACGCAGACCGCAGCCAATACGGCGAGCCGTGGCTTCCTCGAGACCGTCGCCGATCGGCTCGGCATCGCCGGCCTGCCGGACCCTGCCCGGCTCGGCGCGGCGCTCGACTATCTGGGCCAGGTCGTCCACGCCCAGGCGCTGGCCTTCGGCTTCCGGGACTGCTTCCTGGCGCTCGGCATCGTCTTCGTGCTCGCGATGCTGCCCGCCCTCAATCTGGCGCGCCTCCCCCGCAGGGAGTAGTCTCCGCCCCGTGGCCGCTTGCTGGAATCGGTAGACAGACCGGACTTAAAATCCGTGGGGCGCATGCCCGTGAGGGTTCGAGTCCCTCAGCGGCCACCAGCCCTTGCCGCGGCTCACGGATAGAAGACGATCAGCCCTTCGCCCACCATGGCCGGGCGGTCGGTTCCCTCGATCTCGATGGTGTTGTCCACCACGCAGCGCACGCCGCCGCCCTTGACCGGCTCCGTGGATGCCAGGCTCTGGCGCAGGCGTACCCTGGAGCCCGCCGGCACCGTGTTGGTGAAGCGCACCCGGTTGAGGCCGTAGTTGATCGCCCGGCTGGCGCCCGGCACCGAGAACACCATCAGCCCGGCGGTCAGCGAGAGCGTGAGGAAGCCGTGGGCGATGGTCTCGCCGCCCGGCATGTCCGTCTTCGCGCGCTCCGTGTCGAGGTGGATCCACTGGCGGTCTTCGGTCGCCTCCGCGAACCCGTCGATCCGGTCCTGATCTACGGTGATCCAGTCGCTGACCCCGAGTTCCCTGCCGACCCAGCCTTCAAGCTCGGCGAGCGTTGCGATCTTCACCACGAGCCGCGGCCCTCCTCTCAAACCGGGCCGACCCTAGCCGATACGCGGTCAGTTGGACAGTTCGGCCAGGATTTGCGGCCAGTGCCCGTCGGCCGATGCGATATGGCCCGGAATGTCCTTCTCCCAGTTCTTCTGCACCGACTTCGAGTAGTTGAGGTAGAGCCTGCCGTCCACGACCTTCCACGCCTTCGGGTCGATCGGCGCGGTGTAGCCCTGCGAGACGGCCCAGGCGCAGTAGCCGCCATATTGCGGCGCATAGCGTTCCGGGTCGGCCTCGAAGGCGGCGCGGTTGGCCGCGCTCGCGAAGCGCCACTTGGCGCCGTTCCACTCCACCTCGTGGCGCGACTTGCCCTTGACCGGCTCGCCCGCCTCGAAATAGGCGACCGGGTCATAGCCGTGGATGGCGGCGCCGCTGCGCTGGAAGACGGGCTCCTTCGCGGCCGCAAAGCCTGCCAGCAGGACGACCAGCGAGGTTGCCGCAAGACGTGTGAAGAGGGTTCGCATCGGACGGTCCTCCGGATGTGTTTCCTGCCGGGAAAGATCGGTCCCGCACCCGGCATCGGCCAATCACGATACGGTGAACGGCTCCTTGACGAAATGGAACTCCGTCGTGTTCGACAGGTCGTTCAACTCGCGGGTCCTGCCGGTCCGGCGGTAGCCGAGCGCCTCGTAGAAGGCATGCGCCTCCAGGAAACGGCTGTCGGACCAGAGTTCGACGAAGCGGCTGCCCCGGCTTCGCGCGGCCGCTTCCGCCATGGCGACCAGGCGCCGGGCGACCCCCTGCCGGCGCAGTTCCGCCAGCACGTAGAGCTTATGCAGCTCGGCGCCGGCGGCGTCGGCCGCGGGCGCCCAGCCGCCGCCGGCCGCGATAAGACCGCCGGCCCCTTCCGCAACCCAGTATTCGCCGCCGAGCGCGTCGAAGTGGCTGCGCATCGCGCGCAGCTGCGGCTCCTCGCCGTCCACATCGAGGATGCAGCCCTCATAGGCCGACCAGCAGGCGTCGATCAGGCGGATCAGCCCCTCCGCATCGCTGTCCTGCACCGGGCGGATGACGGCGCTCACAGCAGCACCGCGGCGGCAAGCCCCAGGAAGGCGAAGAAGCCGACGACATCGGTCACGGTGGTCAGCACCACGGAGGACGCAATCGCCGGGTCGATCCCCATCCGGTCGAGCGCGAGCGGAATGGCGACGCCGGAGAGGCCCGCGACCAGCAGGTTGACGACCATCGCCGCCGCAATCACCGCGCCCAGCTGCCAATTGCCGAACCAGGCGAAGGTCAGCGCCGCCGCAATCGCCGCGAACAGCATGCCGCTGAACCCGCCGACCAGCACCTCCTTGAAGACGATGCGCATGGCGTTGGTGGCCGAAAGCTCCTTCGTCGCGAGCGCGCGAACGGCCACGGTGAGCGTCTGCGTGCCGGCATTGCCGCCCATCGAGGCGACGATGGGCATCAGCACGGCCAGCGCGACCAGGGCCTCGATGGTGGCCTCGAACTGCGCGATGACGACGGAGGCGAGCACCGCCGTGCCGAGATTGATGAGCAGCCAGGGAAAGCGCTTCGCCGTCGTGGCCGCCGCCGCGTGGTAAAGGTCGTCCTCATAGACGCCGCCCAGCTTCAGGATGTCGTCCTCGTGCTCCTCGTCCATGACATCGACCACGTCGTCGATGGTGAGCACGCCCGCGAGCCGTCCGGTATCATCGACCACCGGCGCTGAGGTCAGGTCCTGCTGGCTGAAGAGGAACGCAGCCTCCTCCTGGTCCATGGCGACCGGCAGCACGACCGGTTCGCCGTCCATGATCTCCGCCAGCCCGACCGGCCGGCGGCTGCGCAGGATGCGCGAAAGCGGAAGGCTTCCGACCGGGCGGTGGCGCGGGTCCACCACGAAGATGTCGAAGAAGGTATCGGGCAGGGAGGCGTCCGCGCGCAGATAGTCGATGGTCTCGCCGACGGTCCAGTAGGCGGGCACGACGACCGTCGCACGCTGCATGAGCCGCCCGACGGTGTCCTCTTCGAAGGTCAGAGCCTGTTCGACCGCCAGGCGGTCCGCCTGCGGCAGGCGCGCCAGAATGTCCCGGCGGGTCTCCTCGTCGAGATCGGCGACAACTTCCACGGCGTCGTCGTCGTCGAGCCGGGCGACGGCCTGCGCAAGCTCCTGCGGCGCCATCTGCTCCACGACTTCGCCGCGCACCGTCTCGTCGAGCTCCGCGAGGATGTCGGGGTCGAGCGCGCCCCGCAGCGCCTCGAGCACGGCGGAGCGTTCGTCCGGCGCTATGCGCTCCAGAAGGTCCGCGGCATCGGCGGCATGGAGAGGAGCAAGCCGGGCGCGAACGGCCTCGGCGTCGCCTGCCTCGAGGACGCGCCGGACCAGGTCCGGCGTCAGCGCCAGGGTGTCGTCGGCCCGGTCATCGGCGCGCGGGACCGTATGGGGCTCAGCCATCGTATCCCTCCGAATTTCCCGGGCTCATGGTGCGGTCGAGAAGACTCGAACTTCCACGGGGTTGCCCCCACAGCGACCTCAACGCTGCGCGTCTACCAATTCCGCCACGACCGCATCTCGGAGACGCGCTAAACTGCCCGTCTCAAGGCGGGTGCGGGATAGCAAATCGCGATGGCGCTTTCAAGGCCGGTGGAATGGCGCATCGACGACCGGCCCGTCGGCTATGAGGCGGCGGTCGCCGCGATGGAGGAACGCGTCCGCGCCATCCGGCAGGAGACAACCCCGGAACTCGTCTGGCTGCTTGAGCATCCGCCGCTCTACACCGCCGGCACCTCCGCCGACCCGGCCGAACTGCTGGCGCCGGACCGCTTCCCGGTGTTCAGGACGGGCCGCGGCGGGCGCTACACCTATCACGGGCCGGGCCAGCGCATCGCCTACGCCATGATCGACCTCCAGGCGCGCGGACTCGGCATACGCGCCTATGTGTACGGCCTGGAGGAATGGCTGATCCGGACGGTGGCGCGCTTCGGCCTGGTCGGCGAGCGGCGCGAGGGGCGTATCGGCGTCTGGGTCCGCCGCGGCAGGACCGAGCGCAAGATCGCGGCGCTCGGCGTGCGCGTGCGCCGCTGGGTCGCGTTCCACGGCATCGCGCTCAATGTGGAGCCCGATCTCGGGCATTTCGACGGCATCGTGCCCTGCGGCGTCGAAGGCTTCGATGTCACCTCGCTCGCGGCCGAGGGCATCACCGCCTCCATGCCCGAGGTGGATTCCGTGCTCCGGGCCGGCTTCGAGGAGGTGTTCGGCTGAGCGCCCGCTGCCGGCTCAGCGCTTCTTCTCCAGCCGGAAGCGCGTGTGGCACTGTTTGCAGGCGTCCGCGAGCCGCCGCGCCGCTTCGCGGGGCGCGTCCGCATTCGCGGCAAGGTCTTCGGCCGCGAGGGCAAGCTTCGCCGCAAGCGCGTCGAATGCCGCCCGGTCTGCCGAAATCGCCGGCAGGGCTTCCGAAGGATGGTGGAAGCTGCCGTCCGGAAACAGCTTCGGGATCTCCGCGGCGTGCCCGGCGATCCGCGCCGCAGCCTCCCGGACCGCGTCCGGCTCCGACCGCCGGATCGCGTCTCGGATGGTCTTGGTCGCCCGCCCGATATCGACCATGGCGTCCATGCGTTGCTTGACGATGCCGGTCGCGCCTCCGTGGGCGGCCAGCAGGAAACCGGCGAGGAGCAGCAAAACGGTTCGCTTCATTGCCGCAGGATCGACCGGTCCCGTTGACGGCGCAAGCGGCAGCGCCTAAAAGGCCGGTCCTTCGGCGGGGTAGCTCAGCGGTAGAGCAGGGGAATCATAATCCCTGGGTCGGGGGTTCAAATCCCTCCCCCGCTACCAATGAAATCAATGACTTGTATAGAACCGGTGCGGCAACAGCCGGTCCCTCAGAGTCCCTCCAGCCTCTTGATGAATCCCCACTTTCGGGAATGCCGCGACCGAAGGTCGTTCACCCGGTCGGTGAAGGACGCCGCCGCGCCGTCCTCTTCCGCCAGCGCCTTCAGGTCGGAGAGCAGCGCCGCCGCCCGGTCGTAGCCGCTGGCGTGGCGCCTGTCGATTTCGCTCTCGATCTCGTCCCACACCGCCTCGCCTCGCTGCCTGAGGGCGACGATCCGCGCGCGCCGCGCCTCCTCCGCTTCCCGCTCCTGCTGCAGGCGTCCGGCCTCGCGCTGTTCGGCTTCCGCCGCCTCCCGGCCTTCGCGGATCGCCGCTGCGCGCCTCCGGAGATCGGACACGGTCCGGCGGGCCGTCCGCGCGGCGCTGCCTGCCGCCAACGCGGCCCGTCTTGCGCGGCGCCGGATTTCCGTGCCCACATGGGGGTCGCCTTCGGCGGCGCGGCGAAGCAATTCTGTCTTCTCATCCCCGGGCATGGCGGCGACAGCGGCGTCTATGGCGTCAGCCGACAGGTCGCCATCCGCAATGCTCCCACGCGCCTCGGCCGCGGCCTCGACGAGGTCGGAGTCGATGCGGAAGAATTCGGTGAAGGCGCTGAGCGCGCCGGTCAGTGGGCCGATGCCCGGCAAGGGTTCGGTCTCGTCGTCTTTCCGGCCGCCGAGTTCCACCTCCGCCAGCCACAGCAGGTAGAGCAGGCGCCAGTCTCCCGAAAGCAGGTCGGTCCGGAGCGGCGCCAGGGCGGCGAGCCACCCGGAGCCGTCGTCCCAGTCCTCGTCCCCCGGCTCGCGGTCGTCGAGAATGTCGAGGATCAGCCAGTCGCCCGACTCGATAACTTCCGCCAGACTGCAATCGTCGAGGACGGAGTCGAGCCGGGCCCGGTCCACCAGCCGTTTCGGCAGGCGGATCATCAACTCGCGCGTTCCCCAGTTGGCAAGATAGAGATGCAGGTCGAACCAGCGCTCCATGAGCGTGACCGGCTCGCCCTTGAAATCGCCCCAGTCATAGTGATTGGAGAAGCTCGTGGCCGTAATCCACGCCCGCGACGACAAGGCCCTGAGCGCCTCCCTGTCCGCCTCGTCGAGCGGGCGGTCGATCGCCTGGAACTCAAGATACTGGTATTCGCTCAAGTCCCGCCCTCCCGCTGGCGATTTGCCCTGCGCCGCGCCGGGATGCGCCGCCGGGTCCGGCGGCCCTGCGCAAGCCCCGCATTTGAATGCATCCACGCCTGCCTGCCCATGATATTGTGAATGCAGGCACCCGATTGCGGCAGAGGCGGGGACAGATGGACAAGCCGGAAACGAGCGTTTCCAACACGGCGTCGGATGCCGGCCTGCTCGGACGCCTCTCCGCGAGGGCAAAGAGAAACAAATCCCTGACGGCTGTATCGGTGATAATAGTGGCCGTTGCAGGATTGGCGTCCCTGATGGCATTGACCGATTCGGAGAACTCTCAAAGCCTTCTCGTGGTCATGTTCGTGCTGGTGACGATCGGTCTCTTCTGCACCCTCGGCGTAATTTTCGACGCACTCGACGACAAGTAATTTTCCCCGTTATGGCAGGTCATTACTCAAATAGTCGAGCAACGACTCCTTGAGCATTTCGTCTGAATTATCGGGTCTTTATTCGTTCAACCGACCCGGGGTCTGTCCTCCACAAGTTTGCATCCTCGCGTCAGGTAGAAATGGTACCCCGCACCGCTTGCCGTTCGGATGGCGAGCTCCAGTTCGCGGCGGTCCGGATCGTCGAAGACGGTCATGCGGTATTTGTTCTTGTCGTAAACGAACTCCCTGTCCCCGCCGAACCTGTAAAATATGCGCGTGTAGGTTTCCATCGACAGCACTCTCTCGCTGCCGGCCCCGAAAGCCGTCCGGGCCTTGAACCCGTCTTCATATTCCTCCTCGATGAACATGCAGAAATTTCTGACGCCCCTGCTGCCGACGAAATACTCACCGCCCCACGCGCCGACCAGGCTGTTCGGCCCCGTCGGCGATGGCGGCGTGTAACTGGCCGGGAGCAGGAATGTCGGAACCGGATCGGGCAGCGGGCAAACCGATTCTCCCGCTCGCGCCGCCTCGCCGGAGCCGACGAAATCGAGCAGGCATTCGCCGTACCACGCATCGAACTGCCGCGTCCGCCCCGCCTTGCGGCCGCGGATCGGCATGGCATCGTCCAGAAGAACGAAACTGGAGCCGCTTGCGACGAGCGCATTTTTGTACGAACCTTCGGCCAGCTCCGGTCCGAGGCATTCATCCCCGCCGGGGGCCGCAAGCACGACACGCGGCGAAGCAAGGTCTTCGAGCGCGTTAACCAGTTGGCTCTGAAGCCAGGTGGAGCCGTATCCGGACGCTCCCATGCCGCCGCAGTTGTCGGAGTCGTGATTGGGCGCAACCGCGATCACCGCATCGGCAATTCCGCGCTCCGATGCCGCTTCGAGGGCAATCGCAGCGCCATAGGAATGGCCGCCAAGCACAATGCGTTTGTAGCCGGCCTTGCGGGCTTCGCGCGCGCGTTCCCGGAGATCGGCTGCATGCCTGCTGCCGGCGGCCGCCCACCGATACGCGAGTCGTTCATCCCGGTTCACCTTCACGACATCCCAATCGGCATATGCGAACTTCCGAACGAACCGCGGCGGCTTGTCCCTCCACTTGGGAGTGCGTCCCCAAAGGCCGTGACTCCAGAAGAGGATGCCCTTGGACGCTTCCGGTCCCCTGGGCGGTCAATCACCATAGGCGCGGGCCTGCCAGTAGGCCGGGGAGGTACCCGTAGGCGGCCCGTACAGATGGGGCGGCCTCGTGGACGGCCCGACCGATGCGAACGGCCGGTTCGCGGCGCCTTGCGAAGCGGCTTTTCGGCTTTGCGAAGCGGGCAAGGAGGCTGCGCGGCCGGCCGACGCGGGCTCGCCGGAAACAACCTTTCCGGGCGACCGGTCGTCCACCAGCATGCAGCCGCGCTCGAGCTCGGCGCGATACTCCCTGCCCTTCGCGGTCCGTATCGTTACCGAGACATTCCCGCGTTCCGCGTCGGCCTTCACAGTCATGCGGTATTTGTTGTGTGCGTAGATGAAGCTCCCGCTACCGGCGTCAACGCTGAAATACCGGCGAAAGGTGACCATCGACGCTTTCCGCTGGCTGCCCGCGCCGAACGCGACCTCGGCCCTGATGCCGCCCGAGGCTTCCCTGTCCACCAGAAGGCAGAGATTGCGGGTTCCCCTTTTCTCGATGGAATAGCTGCCGCTCCAGGCGCCGAGAAGACTGCCCGGCCCTCCATGCGCAGGCGGCCGGTAGCCGTCGGGCAGCAGGTAGGCGGGAACCGGGCTCGGCGACGGACATACCGTCTCGCCCGCCCTCGGCGCTCCGACCGCATCCAGGAAATCGACAAGGCACTGGCCGTACCACCTGTCGAACTGATTGGTATTGCCTGCGAAGTGTCCCCGGACGGGCATGGTGTCGTCCAGGAAGACGAAGCTCGACCCGGAAGCGTTCAGTGTCTCGCGGTAGGAGGCATGGGGCCGGTTGAATCCAACGCACTCATCCCCGTCAGCGACCATAAGCACGGTTCGCGGCGCCCTGTTCCTTTCGAGCGCTCTCCTCAGTTGGCGCGGAAGACTGTCGGCGCGCCGTCCGATTCCGTAGCCCTTGCCGCAGGCGTCGGAGCCGTGGCCCGGCGCAATCGCGACCACGCCGTCTGCGAGTCCCGCTGTCGAAGCCGCTTCGAGCGAAATCGCCCCGCCGTAGGACTGCCCGCCCAGGATCACCCGCCTGTAGCCGTCGCTGCGCGCCTTTCTCGCCCGTTTCTGCAGGTCGGCGACATGTTTGGGACCGCTGACGTTCCAATTGCGCTCATGCAGATTGTTGCGGTTGACCTTGATGACATCCCAACCCTCGCGGGCGAACCTCTCGACGAAGCGAAGCGGCTTGCCCTTCCACTGCACGTTCTGCCCACTGACCCCGTGGCTCCAGAAGAGAACGCCCCTGGCCGTCCCGGGCCCGATGGGAGGCTTGTCGGAATAGGCCGCCACCTGCCAATAGGCCGGGGACGTGCCCTTGGGCGGTCCGTAAAGATGGGCGGACATGCCCTGCTGCTGGCACGCCGCAAGCAGCGGGAACAAGAGCGTTGCACAAACAAGACGAGACACGCCGCGCCTCCATCGTCCTGCCGCGCGCGCCGTTCCGGCGGCGGCATGCACCGCCGCCGCCGGAAAGAGCGTGTCAGGTCGTCAGCCAGCCGAACTGCTGCGGCTTGCGGCCGGCCTGGGGGTGCAGGCGGACATTGACGAGCGCCGGGCCGTCATGGGCCGTCGCCGCGTCGAGCGTCGCCCGCAGGTCCGCCGGGTCTTCGACGAAGGCGCCGAAGCCGCCGAACGCCTCCATCATCTTGTCGTAGCGCGCGCCGTAGATGAGCACGCCCGCCGGGTTGTCGAACGGGTCCTCGGGATATTCCGGGATGCCCTGCCCGATGCCGCCATTGTTCAGCACGACGATCTTGATCGGCAGCTTGTAGCGGCAGGCCGTCTCGATCTCCATGCCGGAGAAGCCGATGGCGGAATCGCCGGAGACCGAGATGATCGGGCGGTCCGGATGCACCACCGCCGCCGCGACGGCGAAGCCCATGCCGATACCCATGGTGCCGTAGCTGCCGGCGTCGAGGCGCAGGCGCGGCGAGGCGTTCGGGAGCTGGGTGCGCCCGATATCCATGGTGTTCGCGCCCTCGCCAACGATAATCGCGTCCTTGCCGGCCCAGGCGGCGATGTCCTTCAGCGCGCGGTAGTAGTTGGTCGGCGCGGAATCGTCCTCCAGCATCGGGCGGATCTGCTCGGCATTGCCTGCCGCCTTCTCCGCAATCGCGCTGCGCCATTCCGTATCGGCCGGGTAGAACCACTGCCGGCCGCCAAGAGCCGCGTTCAGCTGGCCGACAATCGCCTTGCCGTCGCCGACAAGCGCCACCTCCGTCGGCACATTGTTGCCGATGGCTTCCGGCGAGATGTCGAGCTGGACGACGCGCACCTTCTTGTTGAAGCGCGGCGGCTTGCCGAAATGCATGATCCAGTTGAGCCGCGCGCCCATCAGGAAGATCACGTCCGCCTCGCGGAGCGCATGGCTGCGCGCCGCGCCCACGGACAGCGGATGGTTGTCGTCGATCACGCCCTTGCCGAGCGGGGACGCGAGGAACGGCACCTGGGTGCGCTCGATGAAGGCGCGGACCTCGTCCTCGGCGCGCGACCACGCCATGCCCTTGCCGACAATGACAAGCGGACGCTCGGCGGATTCGAGCGCATCCAGCGCCGCCTCGATGTCCTCGCCCATCGCCTGCATCCGCGGCGGATCGGCCACGGGAGCCGCTTCGTAGATGTCGTCTTCCTCGACCGCCTCCTGGATGATGTCGTCCGGCATGTCGAGATAGACCGGGCCCGGCCGGCCGTAGATCGAAGTGCGGACCGCCTTCTCGACATAGAACGGGATGCGCCGGGCGTGCTCGACCGCATGCGCGAACTTGCAATAGGGCGCGGCGAGCTGGACCTGGTTCTCTTCCTGGAACGCGCCCATGCCGTTCTGATAGACGGGCGAGGCGCCGCCGATCAGGATCATCGGCCAGCAGTTCTGCTCGGCATTGGCGAGGCCGGCGAGCGCATGGATGACGCCCGGCCCGGAGACCGTGAGGCACGCGCCCGGCCGCCCGGTCAGGTAGCCGGCAGCCTGCGCGGCATAGGACGCCGCCTGCTCATTACGCATGCCGACATACTTTATGCCGACCTCCTGCGCCGCCTTCGCGATCGGCTGCACTGGAAAGCCGACGATGCCGAACATGTATTCGACGCCGTGCTTCTTGAGTTCGCGCGCCATGATCTCCGCGCCGGTCGAAGTGCCCATCTTTCTCCATGTCCTTCTGAGGGGGTGAGGGCGAACCTAGCAGTGCGCGTCCGGCCGTGTCATCCCGCTCACGGATCGGCGCGGCCCGCCGCGAACGCCCTGAGCCGCGCCGATACGGCTTCCGGCCGCTCCTGCTGGACCCAGTGCCCGGCCCCCTCGATCAGCCAGGTGCCGGCCCAGCGGGCCGCGCGTTCCTCCATCGCCTCGAGCGCGCCGGGGTTCTGGTAAACGCCCCAGTCGGCCGCGCCGGAAACGAAGCAGGCGGGAACCTCGAAACGGCGCCCGGAGAAGAGCTCGTGTTCGCGGTCGAACAGCCCGCTCGTCCGGCAACGGTACCAGTTCAGCCCGCCCTGGAACCCGTGGCGCTCGTATTCCCGCGCATACACCGCGAGTTCCGCGTCCGGCAGCCAGCGGCAGGCGGCGATTTCCTCCGCGCCCGGCATTTCCACGGCCACCGTCTCCGCCATCGTCCGGTCGAGGTCCATGATGTAGTAGGTCGGCATCCGGGCAAGTTCCTCCGCGGTCCACCCCGCCAGCCGGAAGGGGCGGTTCCCGGCCCAGTCGGCGCTCTTGTGGTGGAAATAGGCGCGCAGGAATTCGTGGACTCCCTGGGTGCAGTCCTGCATGTCGGCATTCGCCGGCCGGGTCGAGTAGTACCAGTGGTAGTGCTTGCGCGGCCGGTCCAGCGCCGCCAGCTCGTCATGGATGGATACCGTCGGCGGCGGTTGCGGCGAAATGTCCGGCGGGCCTGGAAACGGCGCGCTCATAAGCGCCAGCCTGCGGAAGATGTCGGGCCGGATCAGCGCCGCCCATGCCGCGACCGACGCGCCGTAGTCGTGCCCGGCCAGCAGCGCGACTTCCCTGTGGCCGATCGCGTCCAGCAGGCCCATGACATCGCGCACGAGGTTGAAGAGCCGGTAGGGCGCGAGGTCGGCGTCGTAGTCCGGGTCCCAGCCTGTCGTCCGGCCATAGCCGCGCTGGTCCGGCGCGACGACATGGTAGCCCGCCTCCGCGAGCGCCGGCATGACGCGCCGCCAGCTGTAAGCGAGTTCGGGGAAGCCGTGCAGCAGCAGCGCGCAGGGCCGGCCCCGTTCTTCGAAACCGGCCTCCAGGAAGTGCATGTCGAGCCCGTTGCCGTTCGCCGCCATGCGCGAACGGATGCCGGCCGGCAACGGAACCCGGCCGTAGGCGGTATCGCGATTTTCGATCATGGGGCGAACCTACGCGGATTTCCGCAGCTTGGGAGTCGTTCCGCCTGGAGTGTCATGATGTGTCATGTTTTGTCATGCACCCCTGCGGAAATGTCATGTTTTGTCATGGTCCCTCCTTGCCGTCCTTCTCCGTTCCGTTCGTCCCGCCGCCGCGCCGAACGCGGCGAACATTGCAGATGGCGGCGGGACCCTGTTTCGCGCGTATCGCGCGCCCGCCCGTCAGCGCGCGTTAGCGCCGGCGCGGTTCGCGCACCTGATTGCGCGCGCGAGGCAGAGGGCGCACTTCTCCCTTGCGTTTCTTCGGGTTTTTTTCGCGCCGGCGCGAACCGGTAGAAGGGGCGGCCCCGCGCGGATGCCGCTTCCTTCCTCCTGCACCATATCAATGTAGAGTTTCTTATGTCAATCATATTTCGAGAATTATTTCAAAAAATGCGAACAAGAGACCGCTTCCGGGTAGCGCCGGCGCGCAGCGCTTCGTTTCGAGGACGGCAGGGCTGCGGACGCGGAGCCGCTCGGCTTCGAGTGACGCCGTGCCGCAACCGGCAGCGCACTTGCCTGTTCGCAAGCGGTGTCACAGACTGGCCCGCAGCGTTCATTCGACAGGAAATTGCCGATGACTGCCTATCTGATCGTGCGCGCCGAGGTGCCCGAGAGCGACCGGGACGCCTTCGACCGCTGGTACGCCGAGGAGCACCTGCCGGATGCGAAGGCCGCGTTCAGCGTGGAGAAGGCGTTTCGCGGCTGGGGCGATGACGGCGCGCATGTCGCCTTCTACCAGTTCACCGATCTCGCGGCCGCCAGGAAGGCCACGGGCTCGAAAGCGATCGCGGAGCTCATTGCGGAATTCGACCGGGTCTGGCAGGACCGCGTCGTCCGCACGCGCCGTGTCGTCGATGTCGCGCAGGTGCTGGACTGAGCGGCCGAACGGGGAGGAACTCGATATGGCCTATCGGCATATAGACGTAACGACGCTCACACCCGCGGTCGGGGCCGAGATCCGCGGCGTGGACCTTCGCGAACCGATGGCGGACGAGACATTCGGGGAAGTGCGGTCCGCGTTCCTCCGCCACCAGGTGGTGTTCTTCAAGGAGCAGGAGGCGCTCACGCCCGACCAGCAGGTCGCCTTTGCCCGGCGTTTCGGGGGCCTCCACCTGCACCCGGCCGCGCCGCATCTGGAAGGCCGTCCGGAGATTTTCGTGATCCACACCCACAAGGACTCGAAGATCGCGAACGGCAATGGCTGGCACACCGACGTCTCGTGCGACGAGGAGCCGCCGCTCGGGACCATGCTGCAATTGCACAAGCTGCCGAGCCAGGGCGGCGACACGCTGTTCGCCAGCATGTATGCGGCCTGGGACGCGCTCTCCGGGCCGATGCAGGCCTTCCTGGAGACCCTGACCGCCCGGCACGAGTCCGAGCACATCTACCGGGGCCGCTATTCGGACCGGAATGTGGACGACACCGGGAAGGTCTATCCGGAAACCAGCCATCCGGTCTGCCGCACCCATCCGGAAACCGGGCGCCGCGCGCTCTATGTGAACCGCGCCTTCACGACCCGCATCGAAGGCCTGGGCGCGGCGGAGAGCAAGGCGCTGCTCAGGTTCCTGTTCGAGCATGTCGAGCAGGAGCGCTTCCAGGTGCGCTTCAAGTGGGAGGTCAACGACATGGCCTTCTGGGACAATCGCTGCCTGCAGCACCATGCCATGTGGGATTACTGGCCGGAGGAGCGCAAGGGCCATCGTGTGACCATACAGGGCGACCGCCCCTATCTCGCCCCGCTCGCGCTCCCGGCGGAGGCCGCCGAGTAAGGCCGCTTCCGCCGCGGACGGAACGGTTCCGCCGCCGGCGATTTCTGCGCATTTGTGGGTAATTCGCTCGCTCCGGGCGGGCGAATCCGGTTAGGACCCGAATGACCGACGGTGAGGGAGTTCGGGCCCGATGCCTCATGCCGATTTCGTGCATCTGCGGGTGCATTCCGCCTACTCGCTGTCGGAAGGGGCGGTCCGGATCGAGGACCTGGTTTCGCTTTGCAGGCAGTCCCGCATGCCGGCGGTTGCGGTCACGGACAGCGGCAATCTGTTCGGCGCGATGGAGTTCGCCGTCTATGCCTCGCAAGCCGGCGTCCAGCCCATCGTCGGCACGCTGCTGACGGTCGGCGACGAGCCCCGGCGGCGCACGCGCCACGACGACGAGCCGGCGCCCGTCCTGCTGCTGGCGCAGAACGAAACCGGCTACCGCAATCTGCTCGAACTCGTCACCGCCTCCTTCCTGGAAACGCCCGGAACGGACGCGCCGCATGTCGAGTGGAGCCGCCTCGAAGGCCGCACGGACGGCGTGATTGCGCTGAGCGGCGGCCCGCGCGGCCCGGTCGGCCGCGCGCTTGCGCAGGGCCGCACGGAGCTTGCGCGCGAGCTGTTGGAGCGCCTTTCCGCGCTGTTTCCGGGCCGCCTTTATGTCGAGCTGATGCGCCACGGCGAAGGCAGGCGCCCGGAGGAGGAGGAAGCGTCGATAGAGCTCGCCTACGCGCTCAACCTACCGCTGGTCGCCACCAACGATGTGCATTTCGGCGCGGCGGACGATTACGAGGCGCATGATGCGCTGCTCTGCATCGCCTCCGCGCGGCGGGTCGAGGAGGAAGACCGGCCGCGCCTGACGCCGGACCACCGCTTCAAGACGGCCGAAGAGATGCGCGCGCTCTTTGCCGATCTGCCCGAAGCCGCCGACAACACGCTGACCATAGCACGGCGCTGCGCCTTCATGCCGACCGAGTCGGAGCCGATCCTCCCCGCTTTCGATCCCGGTGTGGACGAAGCGGAGGAATTGCGACGCCTGGCGCGCGAAGGCCTGGAGGGGCGGCTGGCCGAGCATGTCTTCCCGCAGGGCGCCGGCGAGGAAGACGCAAAACCCTATCGGGAACGGCTCGAATACGAGCTCGGCGTCATCGTCGATATGAAATTCCCCGGCTATTTCCTGATCGTTTCCGAGTTCATCCGCTGGGCGAAGAACCAGGGCATTCCGGTCGGACCGGGCCGCGGGTCCGGGGCGGGGTCGGTCGTCGCCTGGGCCCTGCAGATCACCGATCTGGACCCGCTGCGCTGGGGGCTCCTGTTCGAGCGCTTCCTCAATCCCGAGCGCGTCTCGATGCCGGACTTCGACATCGACTTCTGCCAGGACCGGCGCGATGAGGTCATCGCCCATGTCCAGGACCGCTACGGCCACGACCGGGTGGCGCAGATCATCACCTTCGGCAAGCTGCAGGCGCGCGCCGCGCTCCGCGATGTCGGCCGCGTGCTCGGCATGCCGTTCGGGCAGGTGGACCGGATCAGCAAGCTGGTGCCGCACAACCCCGCGAACCCGCCGAAGCTGGAAGAGGCCGTCGCCAACGAGCCGGCCCTGCAGTCCATGAGGGACGAGGACGAGACTGTCGGGCAACTCATCCATCTGGCGCTCAAGCTGGAAGGGCTCTACCGGCACGCCTCGACCCACGCGGCGGGCGTGGTGATCGCGGACCGGCCGCTGCAGCATATCGCCCCGCTCTATCGCGATCGCGGTTCGTCCGACATTCCGGCGGTGCAATTCAGCATGAAATGGGCGGAAGCGTCGGGCCTTGTCAAATTCGACTTTCTCGGCCTCAAGACGCTGACGGTTCTGGAAGATACCCGCAAGATGCTGGCGGAAAAGGGCGTTGAAATTGACCTGTTGAAACTGCCTCTTGACGACAAAACAACCTTTGAAATGCTGTCGCGCGGAGACACTGTCGGCGTGTTCCAGATGGAAGGCGCTGGCATGCGGGACACGCTGAAAAAGCTGAAACCGACCCGGTTCGAGGACCTGATCGCCGTCGTTGCGCTTTACC
Source organism: Alphaproteobacteria bacterium (assembly GCA_022827685.1). Classification (GTDB taxonomy): domain Bacteria; phylum Pseudomonadota; class Alphaproteobacteria; order Bin95; family Bin95; genus Bin95. The sequence goes on along the minus strand of JAJEIH010000014.1, from coordinate 29,853 downwards.
GTCCCGGACCGATGGAGAATATCCCGACTTACATCAAGAGAAAACACGGAAGTGAAAACATAGACTACATGTATGAGACCCTCCAGCCAATATTGGAGGAAACATACGGGATTATAATTTACCAGGAACAGGTGATGCAAATTGCCCAGGTCCTGTCCGGTTACACGCTCGGGGGCGCGGACTTGTTGCGCCGCGCCATGGGCAAGAAAATCCAGTCGGAGATGGATGCCCAGAGAGAGACATTCATCGGCGGCGCGGTTTCGCGCGGCGTCGAGCCGAAACTGGCCGAAAAGATATTCAACCTGGTGGACAAGTTTGCGGGCTACGGCTTCAACAAATCCCACGCCGCCGCCTATGCGCTGATCGCCTACCAGACGGCCTGGCTCAAGGCTAACCATCCGGTCGAATTCATGGCCGCATCCATGACCCATGAACTCGGCAATACGGACAAGCTCGCCCCCCTGCTTCGCGAGCTGGACCGGATGGACGTCGCGTTGCTGCCCCCGGACGTGCAGCACTCCGGCGCCCTCTTCCAGGTCGAGGCGGCGCCGGAAGGCGCGCCCGCCATCCGCTATGCCCTCGCCGCGGTCAAATCCGTCGGCAGGGCCGCCATGGAGGCGGTGGAGAGGGAACGCGGCTCCGGCGGACCCTTCAAGACCCTGTTCGACTTTGCCGGGCGGCTCGGCCCGAGAGCCCTGAACTCGCGGTTGCTGGAAAAACTGGCGGAGGCCGGCGCCTTCGACTCGCTGGAGCCGGACCGGGCCCGCGTTTTCGCCGGCGCGGAAATGCTGATGCGCCATGCGGCCGTCGAGGAAGAGGAGCGGACGACCAACCAGACCAACCTCTTCGGCGCCGTCGAGGACTTCGTGCCGGACCCGAAACTGCCGAACGCCCCGAATTGGGAGCCGATGGAGCGCCTCCAGCACGAGTTCGACGCCACCGGCTTCTACCTGTCCGCCCACCCGCTGGATGAATACGAACGCTATTTCCCGCGCCTGCGCGTCGAACCGATCCGCGCCCTGCCGGGGCTGGTGAAACGGGGGCGCAATGCGGTGAACATCGCAGGCACGGTGCTGTCCAGGCAGGAACGCACCTCGAGACGCGGAAACCGTTTCGCCTTCGTCGCCGTTTCCGACAGTTCCGGCCAGTCGGAGATCACGCTGTTCTCGGAAGTGCTGGCTTCGGCGAGGACGCTGCTCGATACCGGGAAGCCGCTGCTGTTCGCCTGCGAAGCGGCCATGGACGGCGAGGATGTCCGCCTCACCGCGAAAAGCGTCGAGCCGCTGGATGCCGCGGTCGGCAAGACCGGCAACGGCGTCAGCATCTTCATCGACAATTTCGAGGCCCTGCCCCGCATCCAGAACGTGCTGCAGCGGGAGCCGGCCGGCCGCGGCGAGGTCCGGATCCTGTTCGACATGGACAGGACCCATGAAGTCCAGATGTCGCTCGGCAGCCGCTTCACCGTCACGCCCGGCATGCTCGCCGAGTTGAAGGCGATGAGGAATATCGAGGAAATTCAGGAGATTTAGACTCTCCGGCGGTCTCCTACCCTCCCCGGCGCGCCGCCGGCCAGAGCATGCGGGCGAGCAGAGCTGCGCCGATCACCACGACGAAGAGGCGCCCGGTGTGGTGCGTCGCCACGAAGGCGACATCGATATCGAGCGAGAGCGCGATCAGGTTCATTTCGGCGAAGCCGCCGGGCGTGTAGGCAAGGTGGACGGCCTTGAAGTCGAAGCCGCCCACGGACGCCACCAGCGCGGCGACGAGGAAAGCCGCCGCCAGGAAGAAGGCGTAATACATGACCGAGACGGCCACCGTGCGCCCCAGCTCCCGCGGGCGCACGCCGACGAAGCGCGCCCCCGCCCCGCAGCCGATGAATACCTGGGCCGCGGCAAGAAGTTCGGTCGGCGGGCGCGACGCCGTCAGGCCGCCGATATGCGCGGCCGCGCTCGCCAGCATCGGCCCGACCATCTGCCAGGCCGGAATGCGGAGCAGCCTGGCCGCGCCGCCGCCGATAACAGCAGACGCCGTGAGCACGGCCCAGTCACGGAGGCTCAGGTCCGTGAGCCGGGATCCGCCGAGATCGGGCGGCGGCACATAGTCGGTGAGCAGCCGGTAGGCCGGCGGCACGATGAACATCACCATCAGGATGCGGGTTGAGTGGGACAGCAGGATAGCGCGCTCGTCCGCGCCCATTGACGGGCCGAGCAGCGCCATCTCGCCCAGGCCGCCCGGCGCGGCGCAAAAGAAGGCCGTCCGCCGGTCCATGCGCCCGACCCGGCGGAAGAACCAGGCGCCGGCCGCCGCGCCGGCGATGGTGAAGGCAAGCATGCCCGCAAACACGCCGCCCCATGTCGCCAGCCGGTCCAGCACGTCGGGCGCGAAGGCGGCACCCAGCATGACGCCCAGCACGACCATCCACACACGGCGCACATCGTTCGGCATGTAGAGGCGCACGCCCGCAAGCGCCGCGACGGTGCAGGCGAACAGGCTGCCCATCATCCAGGGCAGGGGGCTCCCGATCAGGGTGAACAGGGTGCCGCCGCAAGCACCGATCGCAAGCGTCTTGAGGAGCAGGGGCCAATTCCGCGCGAGTTCGCGCACTGCGCGCATCACGGTTGGAACTGCTCCTTCAGGATACGCTCCTCCAGGCTCCGGTCGGGATCGAACAGCAGGTGCAGCTCCGTCCCCTCATCGCGATGCACCAGCACTTCGGCCGCGTCGCGCACCTCGGTGAAGTCGGCGACCGCGCTCACCGGCCGCTTGCGGGCCTCCAGAACGGTCAGCCGCACGGTCACCGTGTCCGGCAGGATGGCCCCCGGCCAGCGCCGCGGCCGGAAGGCGCTGATCGGCGTGATGCAGAGCGACTGCCCCCGGAGCGGCAGGATGGGCCCGTGCGCGGAGAGATTGTAGGCCGTGCTGCCGGCGGGCGTCGCCACGATGACGCCGTCGCACATCAGCTCCTCCATCCGCACGACGCCGTCCACCTCGATGCAGACCTTCGCCGTCTGCCGCGTCTCGCGCAGCAGCGAGACTTCGTTGATGGCGCGGGCCCGGCGCATCTGCCCGGCAAGCGTGCGCGCTTCCATCAGCAGCGGGTGGAGGCTGACCGTCTCGGCGGCCCCGATCCGTTCGGGCAGGTCCTCGACGCGAAAGCCGTTCATCAGGAAACCGACGCTGCCGCGGTTCATGCCGTAGATCGGCGGCGGGCGGTCGCCGAAGCTGTGCAGGGTCTCCAGCATGAAACCGTCGCCGCCGATCGCCACGACGATGTCCGCCTCCGCCGGCGACTTGTCACCATAGGCGGCCGCAAGCGCCCGGCGCGCCTCCTGCGCCGCAGGCGTCTCGGCGGCAACGAACGCCAGGCGCGGAGCGGTCATCGAAGAAAGGCGGCCGCGTCAGCCGCCGGTCACGCTCATATGGCGCGGCACGGAAACCGCGCCCCGCCGCCGGTCGATGACGAAATCGTGGCCCTTGGGCTTGCGCGAGATTGCCTCGCGCACGGCCTCCTCCAGCGGCGCGTCGTCCGAAGCGGCCCTGAGCGGCGCGCGGAGGTCGGCGGCATCCTCCTGGCCGAGGCACATATAGAGCGTGCCCGTGCAGGTCAGCCGCACGCGGTTGCAGCTTTCGCAGAAATTATGCGTGAGCGGCGTGATGAAGCCGATCCGCCCGCCGGTTTCGCGGACGGTGGCGTATCGCGCGGGGCCGCCGGTGCTGTAGTCGGTTTCGTCGAGCGTCCAGTTGCGCTCGATCTTCGCGCGCACCATGGAGAGCGGCATGTACTGGTCGAGGCGGTCCTCGCCGATATCGCCCATCGGCATGACCTCGATGATGACGAGGTCGAAGCCGCGCTCGCCGCACCAGGCGATCATCGCGTCGAACTCGTCGTCATTGACGCCGCGCAGCGCGACCATGTTGATCTTGACCGCGAGCCCTGCGGCCTGCGCCGCGTCCAGCCCGGCCATCACCTGCTCGAAGCGGCCCCAGCGGGTGATGTCCTTGAATTTCACCGGGTCGAGCGTGTCGAGCGAAACATTCACCCGGCGCATGCCGGCCTCGAAGAGGCCCTGCGAGAAGCGGCCGAGCTGGCTGCCGTTGGTGGTGATCGTGAGTTCCTCGAGCCCGCCCCCGTCGAGATGGCGGCCGAGCGAATGGATGAGCTGCATCACATTGCGCCGCATCAGCGGCTCGCCGCCGGTGAGCCGCAGCTTGGCCACGCCCATGCGCACGAACGCGCTGCACAACCGGTCGAGCTCCTCAAGCGTCAGCAGGTCGCGCTTCGGCAGGAACGTCATGTGCTCCGACATGCAATAGACGCAACGGAAGTCGCAGCGGTCCGTCACCGAGACGCGCAGATAGGTGATCGCGCGCCCGAACGGGTCGATAATCGGCGCCGCGCCGCCCCAGGGGCCGCCGTCCATCGTTGAATGCCCTCCTCCACCCAGTGCAGGCAATATAGACAGCAAGCCCGAGCCCCGCCAGTCCCGGAAGCCCGAAAGCGCCGCTACATCGCGCTTTCCAGAATTTCCAGGACATCCCCGACGCTGCGCACGGGGCGCGGGTTGGCGTGGACGAAGGGTTCGCGCATCGCCTGCTCCGCGATCTCCGCAAAGCGGTCCCGCCCGACCCCGACATCGCCGAGGCGCGACGGCAGGCCGAGCAGCGAGACCAGCTCGGCCACGAGGTCGGCCGCCGGCCGGTCCGGCACTCCCATCGCCCCGGACACGACCCGCTGGCGCTCCGCTACCGCCTGCCGGTTCCAGCGCAACACCGGAGCCAGCATGATGCAGGAGGTATAGCCATGCGGCACGTCGCAGGCGCCGCCGAGCACATGGCCGATGCCGTGGCTGGCGCCGACCGGCACCCCGGCCGTCACGCCGGCCATCGACATCCAGGCGCCCAACTGGCTTTCGAGCCGCGCATCGACATCCCCGGGCGCCGCCTTCGACGCCGCGAGCGAGCGGGCCAGAAGCCTGAGCGCCTGGAGGTTCATGCCATCGGTCCAGGGGTTGGCGCCGGGCGCGCAGAGCCCCTCGACCGCATGGTCCACCGCGCGGATGCCGGTGGAGAACCACAGCCACTCAGGCGTATGCAGCGCGGCCCAGGGGTCCAGCACCACCGAGGTCGGGATCATGTCCGGGTGCTCGTAGCCCTGCTTCTCCGGGATGCGCGTGTCGGTGCTGCCCTGGTAGTGGTAGTACTCGCCGCCCGAAAGCGTTGTCGGCACGGCGACCTGGCCGATATCGGGCCCCCGGAAGTCGGGCTTCGTTTTCGTGCCGTCGGGCGCCACGACCGTGCGGAACGGCTCCATGTCGTCCACGGTTTCGAGTCCGTGCGCCAGCGCGAGGCGCGCCATCTTGCCGACGCCGGAGGCCGAACTGCCGCCAACGGTCACGATCAGGTCCGCCTTTGCCGCGCGGGCCTCGCGAGTCGCGGCGATCACGGTTTCGCGGTGGACATGCGCCGGAATGCCTTCGAACAGCCCGGCCACGCGGTTTCCGAGTCCCCTCCCGATCCCCGAGACGACATCGCTCTCGCGGTTCAGCGTCCGGCTCACGATGAGGAAGACGCGCTCCGCCCCGAGCCGGCCCGCTTCTTCGGCCACGACTTCCGCAGCAGGCCGTCCCCACACGACCCTCTGCATCCGCGAGAATACGACCTGGCCTGCCTTCGCCATGCTTCAACCCCTCCCAAACGCGATGCGCCAGCCCCTGAGCCGCAACGGCCCGGCGGCGCGCGAATCGGAGAGATCGTAATCCAGCCGCTCGAGTTTTCGGATATAGCCGCGCGTGAGCGCCGCGAGCGCACGGCCGTAGGAGTCCCCGGCTGTCCCCAACAGGGCCAGGGCTTCCGTGGCGATTGCGCGCGGCTCGCTTTCCTCCGGTAACGTCCAGCCGAAGAAGGCCGCGGCGCGCAGCCAGCCGACGAGCGCCCAGGCAGTGCCGGTATCCTCGCTGCCCGCCTGCCCGCTGACGATCCGCCCCGCAAGCGCCGCCAGCGTTCCGCCCGTCTCCCGCGCATAGGCCGGCAGATCGGCGGGCGGCGCCGCTTCGAGGTCGGCCTCGCGCGCATCGAGAAGGCGGCGGAAGCCCTCTTCCGGCAGGTCGTGGCCGCGGATGGCGGCGGCCAGCGGCTGCAGCACGGCGTGGCGGCGCTCCCGGCCCGCGGCGGCCTCGCCGAGCGCGTCGCGCCACCATTGCAGCCGCATCGCGCCCAGCGCCGGCTCGCCCACGGTCTCGCGCAGCTGCGCCACTTCGAGATTGAAGGCGTGCAGCGCATACAGGCCGGGCCTGCTTTCCGCCGGCTGGAAGGCAATGACGGCCGCGCGGTCCGGGTCGAAACGGCAGACCCGGTCCCTGCAATAGGCGGCGTCGTTGCTTTGCTCGGCCATGGCGCACTATCTTCGGGCAAGGAAGGAACCGACCGCAGTCTTGAGGAGGGACGATGAGCGCCCCGCCGCGTCCCGGCAAGACCCCGAAGGACGAGAACTTTCCGGTTGTTTCCCGATATCTGCCCGCCGAGAGCAGGGCCCCCGTTCTGGCCTTCTACCGCTTCGCCCGGGCTGCCGACGATATTGCCGACTCCCCCGAACTCGAAGCAGTAGAGAAGCTTGCGCGGCTCGACATGCTGGATGCCGGCCTGCGAAACGGGACCGGCCCGCCGGAAGCCGCGAACCTGTGCGCCGCGCTTGCCGGCACGCCGGCTTCGGTCCGGCCGGCGCTGATGATGCTGGACGCCTTACGCCAGGATGCGCGCGGGAAGTCCTGCGAGAGCTGGAACGACCTCATCCTCTATTGCAGCTTTTCCGCCGTGCCGGTCGGGCGGTTCCTGCTGGCGCTGCACAATGAGGGGGACGAGGCGGCGCGGCAGGCCGATGCTCTCGCCACGGCTCACGGGGTGCTGGGCATTGTCGGGAATTGCGGCGAGGACTACCGCCGGCTCGACCGCGTCTATATCCCGGCCGCGCTGTTGCCCGATCGCAGCCTGCTGGCGGAGCGCCGCGCCGCGCCTGCCCTGCGTGCGGCGCTGGACGCCTGCCTCGACCGCGTGGACGACATGCTGGCGATCGCCGCCGGCCTGCCCGGCCGGCTTCATCACCGCGGACTGGCCGCGCAGGCTGCGATGACCGTCGCCGCGGGCCGCAGGCTGGCGCGGCAGCTGCGCCGCCGCGATCCGCTTGCGGGTCCCGTGCGCCTCGGAAGATTCGATTTCCTGCTCGCCGGATTTGCGGCGCTGTTGCACCGGCCAGGGTAGTTCTCCGGGGCTTCGGGGCAGCCCGCAAACGGGGCCCGGCCGGGTTTTGCAGCCGGGAAATCCCCGGCGGCAACGCAAACGCTGCTTGCTTTTCAACGCCGCCTTGCTGATATAATCGCGCGGAAACCCGGCGGGGAGGAGACGTCGATGAAGAACCCCTTGGAATCGCTTCATATGACAGTCGGACTGGGGGTCGTGCTGACCGTCGTCCTGATTATCGTCGCCCAGGCGATCGGCAGCTAGGCACGGAAAGGAGGACGACACGTCATGGAAAATGAATTCCTTCTCCATCTCGTTCGCTGGTTCCATGTCCTGAGCGGCGTGATGTGGATCGGCCTGCTCTGGTACCTGAACTTCGTGCAGGTCCCGACCATGCCGAAGATCCCCGATGAGATGAAACCCGCCATCGGCAAGCACATCGCTCCGGCCGTACTGTTCTGGTTCCGCTGGTCGGCGGCCTCGACGGTGCTCTGGGGCCTTCTGCTGGCCCTGATGCAAGGCACGTTCGGCGACTGGCTCGCCATCGGTCTTGCCGACAACAGCAGCGTCAGCGCCTTCATCGGCATCGGCATGTGGCTCGGTCTCATCATGGCCTTCAATGTCTGGTTCGTGATCTGGCCCAGCCAGAAGATCGCGCTCGGCATCGTGGACGCGCCGGACGACCAGAAGCCCCCGGCTGCGCGGCGGGCGCTCCTGTTCTCGCGCACCAACACCATGCTCTCGATCCCGATGCTTTACGGGATGCTTGCGGCGCAGAACCCGCCATTCTGATGGCGGCTGCCGGGCCGGCGTCGCCAGCGCCGGCCGGCCCGGCAATCAGGGAATATGCGCTGGCGCTCGGCTTCGACGCCGTCGGCTTTGCGCCGGCGGCGTCGCGCCTTGAGGTCCGCCGCAACCTGCGCGAGTTCCTGGCGGAAGGACGCTACGGCGACATGGGCTGGCTCGCCGCGCATGAGGCCCGCCGTTCGAGTCCCGATGCGCTCTGGCCGGAAGCCCGGACCGTGATCGCGCTGGCCGTGAGCTACGGCCCGGCAGGGGACCCGCTTGACCTGCTCTCGAAGAAGGAGCGCGGCGCGGTTTCGGTCTATGCCCGCACGGCGCGCGACTACCACGACGTCATCAAGCGCAAGCTGAAGCGGCTGGCCCGCTGGCTGGTCGAAAGCCATGGCGGCGCGGTCAAGGTATTCGTCGATACGGCGCCGGTCATGGAGAAGCCCGCGGCCGAGACTGCGGGCCTCGGATGGCAGGGCAAGCACACCAATCTGGTATCGCGCCGCTACGGCTCCTGGCTTTTCCTCGGCGAGGTCTTCACGACGCTGGCGCTCCAGCCGGACGAGCCGCATGAGGACCGCTGCGGAAGCTGCCGCGCCTGCCTCGACGTCTGCCCGACCGACGCCTTTACCGCCCCCTATCGGCTGGACCCGCGGCGCTGCATTTCCTACCTCACCATCGAGCACAAGGGGCCCATTCCGCACGAATTCCGCCGCGCGATGGGAAACCGGATTTACGGCTGCGACGACTGCCTCGCCGTCTGCCCCTGGAACAAGTTCGCCGCCCGCGCCAGCGAACCGGAACTGCTGCCGCGCATCGAGCTGACGGCCCCCAAGCTCGCCGATCTTGCGGGCATCGACGACGCGGGCTTCCGGGAGGTGTTCGCCGGCTCGCCGATCAAGCGCACGGGCCGCAACCGTTTCCTGCGCAATGTGCTGATCGCGGTCGGAAACAGCGCCGACGAAAGGCTCGTCCCGACGGCCAGGCGGGCGCTGGACGATCCGGCGCCCCTTGTGCGCGGCGCAGCCGTCTGGGCGCTCGGCGAACTGCTTCCGGAACCGGAATTCGACGAACTCAGGCGAAAGCGGCTGCCTGCGGAAACCGATTCTTCGGTCCGTTGCGAGTGGACTTACGAGGAGCCGTCCGCCTCGAGCCGACGGTAGCCGCCCGCGAAAAAGATCAGCGGCCGACTCGCTCCATCGGTCGCCAGCGTTTTGGCGCGGCCGATGAGAATGTCGTGGTCGCCGCCGTCATGGATCGCCTCGGTCGCGCATTCGATCTGGGCGACGGCGCCCGCCATCAGCGGCGCGCCGCTGGCCTCGCCGATGGACCAGTCGAGCTCCTGCCACGGGCGGGGGGCGTTCTTGGTGGCGAAGATCGAGGACAGGGAAGACTGGTCCTCCGCCAGCACATTAACGGCGAAATGCGTGCTGTCGAGGAACGCCTGGCGGCAATTGGCGTCCTTGTCGAGGCAGAACAGCACCAGCGGCGGCTCCAGCGAGAGCGAACTGAAGGAGCCGATCGTCACGCCGTGCATTTCCCCGTCATGCGCCGTGGTGGTTATCACGGTCACGCCGGTCGGCATGCGTCCGAGCGTGTCCCGGAAGGCGCGTGGCTCGACGGTCATCCCCGGTTCCCCTCCTACCCCGGCGCGAGGCCCGCCCCCTGCATCCGAGCCGGCGGCCGGAGCGTCCTGCCGGTCATCCTATTGGCCCCCGGGCCGGCGCGCAAACCGCGCATGGCGCCGACGACAGCCGATACTTGCCGCGCCGGCGGAGGTTCGGCCATATAGAGGGCGAAGGATCGGGGGACTGCCAGGTGGAATACCGGAATCTCGGACGGAGCGGGCTCAAGGTCTCGAAACTCTGTCTGGGCGCCATGATGTTCGGGGGACCGACGGCGCCCGAGGACGGCGAGGCGATGATCGAGGAGGCGCGCACTGCCGGCGTCAACTTCATCGATACGGCCGACGGCTACAACCGCGGGCGTTCGGAGGAGGCGGTCGGGCAAGCCGTGGCGCGCGACCGGGACGAGTGGGTCATCGCAACCAAGCTCTTCAACCGGATGGCCGAAGGACCGAATGGCGGCGGCCTCTCGCGCAAGTGGATGATGCGCGCCTGCGAGGCCAGCCTGAAACGCCTCGGCACCGACCGGATCGACCTCTACTACCTGCACAAGGAAGACCCGGACACGCCCCTCGAAGAGACCGTGCGGGCGATGGACGACCTGATCCGCGCGGGCAAGGTGCTCTATTACGGCGTCTCGAACTACCGGTCCTGGCGCGTTGCCGAACTCTGCCGCATCGCCGATGACCTCGGCGCGCCGCGCCCCATCGCCAGCCAGCCCTATTACAACGCCGTCAACCGCATGCCGGAGACGGAACACCTGGCGGCCTGCAACTGGTTCGGGCTTGGCGTCGTGCCCTACAGCCCGGTCGCGCGCGGCGTGCTGACGGGAAAATACGGCCCCGGCGCGGAACCGGAGACCGGCAGCCGGGCGGCGCGCGGCGACCGGCGCATCCGGGAGACCGAATTGCGCGACGAATCGCTGGCAATCGCCGCGAAGGTCGTCGCCCACGCCGGGCGGCGCGGCATGTCGGCGGCGCAGTTTGCGACGCTCTGGGTGTTGAACAACCGTTTCGTCACCTCTGTGATCGCCGGTCCGCGCACCGGGGAGCAGTGGCAGGACTATCTGGGCGCGATGGACCACGCGTTCACCGCCGAGGACGAAGCGCTGATCGACGCTCTGGTGGCGCCCGGCCATCCTTCCACCCCCGGCTACAACGATCCGCAATATCCGGTCGAGGGCCGGCCGGTCTGGACCGACGCGCCGGAGCAGGAGGTTCCGCAATGACGACCGACCACGCTGCCTATGCGGGCCTCCGCGTCTGCGACCTGACGCAGGGCGTTGCGGGCCCCCATTGCGCCTTCCTGCTCGCCCAGCACGGCGCCGACGTCGTGAAGATCGAGCCGCCGGGCGGAGACTGGGGGCGAGGCATCGGCAAGCGCCACGGGCCCTATTCCGCCTTCTTCCTCCAGGTCAACCGGGGCAAGCGTTCCCTCGCGCTCGACCTCAAGCAGGCGGAAGCCCGGGATGCCGCGACCAGAATCGCGGCGAAGGCGGACATCGTGCTGGAAGCGTTCCGGCCGGGCGTGACTGCCAGGTTCGGCCTCGACTACGAGAGCGTCCGCGCCGTCAATCCCGGCGTCATCTACCTCTCCGTCACGGGCTACGGCCAGACGGGACCGTGGAGCGACCGGCCGCTGACGGACTCGATAGCCCAGGCGGTGACCGGCATGATGTCCATGAACCGCGACAAGGACGGGCTGCCGCAGCGGGTCGGCATGATCGCCATCGACGTGATGACGGGCCTCTACGCCTTCCAGGCGGTTTCGGCGGCGCTCTACGCCCGCACGGTCCAGGGCGCGCCCGGCCGCCATATCGACATGAGCCTGCAGCAGTCCGCCGGCGCGTTCATGGCCGCCAAGATGATCGAATACCACCTCGAAGGCCCCATGCCCCAGGTCGTCGGCGTCCCGGTCGGAACCTTCGAGAGCGCGGACGGGTTCGTGAACATCAATGCGCGGCGCGAGAAGCATTTCGAAGCGCTTTGCGGCCTGGTGGGCCGGCCTGAGCTCGTTCAGGACCCGCGCTATGCGACTTACGAAGCGCGGATCGAGAACGAGGCCGCATTGATGGCCCTGCTCCGTCCGCTGGTCAGGGAACGCTCCACGGCGGAATGGGTCCGGCTGCTGGGCGAGGCGGACATCATCGCCGGGCCGGTAAACGATTTCGGCGCCTATTTCCGGGAGCCGCAGGTGCTCCACAACGAATCCGTCGCCTGGCAGGAGCATGACGCGGTGGGCCGCGTTCCCATGCATGTCGTGCCCGGCATCGAAACGGCGCCGGAGGGCAGTTTCCTCGCGAGCGCGCCCGACCTTGGCGCGCACAGCCGCGCCGTGCTCCGCGAATATGGCTACACCGACCGGGAGATCGACGGGATGACGGCCTCGGGCGCCGCCATCGAGGGCGCGCGCATGGACATGGACCGGACGGCCGCGCAAGCCGCCGCCGACTGAACCCCCGGATAGCGCCGGGAAGCCCGTCCGGCCCGCAAATTTTACAAGAGCGTCGTCCCGTAATATCGTCGCTCCATCTTCAGGGGAAGCCGTGGCTCGCCCGCGCGGCCGAACGGCTCCGGGGGCTTCCCTGTCATTGAACCGACTTCGAGAGCGCCGCTTCGCCATCATCGATTGCGGCCTCCACGGCGGCCGGCACCGGCCGCTACGGGCCCCTGCCGGCATCCTTGCAACGGCGCAAGAGCTTGCCCGGGCAGCACGCGCCGGACTTTTGAGGGGGCGGGGCCGGATTGCCGGCCCGGTCCCGGCATATGGCGCGAACGGCATCCGACGAGCATCGGCCCCGTACCGGGCCGGTCCATGACAAGCCGGTCCGGACGGGGCCGGCGGATAACCGGGAATAGGATCGAACTATGCCAGATATGTCCCTGTTGACGAGGAACACGGAATTCGCGCTCGACCGTCAGAGCTACAGCGACGACCCGCTGGAGGACCGCGATACCGATCTCTACCGCGGCGAGTACATCCTCTCCTTCGTGGAGAAGTGGGACGAGTTGATCGACTGGATGGCGCGCGCCGAGAGCGAGGGGCAGTTCTTCATCGACGTGCTGCGCGCCCGCGGCAAGGAAACCGTGCTGGACGTCGCCTGCGGCACGGGCTTCCACTCGGTGCGGCTGACCGAGGCCGGCTTCAACGTGACATCGAGCGACGGGTCGGCGACGATGCTGGCCAAGGCGTTCGAGAACGCAAGGTCGCGCGGGCTGATCCTCAAGACCGTCCAGGCCGACTGGCGCTGGCTGAACCGTCACATCCAGGGCAAGTACGACGCGATCATCTGCCTCGGCAACTCGTTCACCCACCTGCATGAAGAGCAGGACCGCCGCCGCGCTCTGGCCGAGTTCTACGCCGCGCTGAAGCATGACGGGATGCTGATCCTGGACCAGCGCAATTACGACGCCATGCTGGATGAGGGCTTCTCGTCCAAGCACAAATACTATTACTGCGGCGACGAGGTGAATGCGGAGCCCGAATATATCGACGACAGCCTCGTGAGGATGAAATACAGCTTCGCCGACGGCTCCGGCTACACGCTCAATCTCAGTCCGATCCGCAAGAACTATGTGCGCCGCCTGCTCAGCGAGGCCGGTTTCGCGCGGGTGCGCACCTATGGCGACTTCCAGGAGACCTACGCCGAGAACGAGCCGGACTTCTTCATTCATGTCGCCGAGAAGTCCACGCTGCATGTCGTGCGCTGGGGCGGCGGCGTCCGCGAGGAGGGCGAGAGCGACGTTCGCGACATCACCGAGGACTATTACGACAGCGACGACGCCGACACGTTCTACTCGATGGTCTGGGGCGGCGAGGACCTGCATCTCGGCATTTACGAGACGACACGGGACATTCGCGAGGCCAGCGCCGAAACCGTCGACCGGATGATGGCGATGCTGCCGGACATCGGCCCCGACACCCGTATCCTGGACATCGGCGCCGGCTATGGCGGCTCGATGCGGCGGGTCGTCGGGCGGACCGGCTGCACGGCTACATGCCTGAACATCTCCGAGACGCAGAACGACACCAACCGGGCCAGGAACCGGCAGGCCAAGCTCGGCGGCCGGATATCGGTAGTGCATGGCGTCTTCGAGGATATCCCCGACCCGGACGCCAGCTACGACGCGGTATGGAGCCAGGACGCCATCCTGCACTCGGACCAGCGGGACAGGGTGCTGGCCGAAGTCCGGCGCGTGCTGAAGCCGGGCGGCCATTTCGTCTTTACCGACCCGATGCAGGCGGACGACGTGCCGGACGGCGTGCTCCAGCCCGTGTATGACAGGCTCCAGCTCAACAGCCTCGGCTCCATGCGCTTCTACCGCGAGGCGGCGCAGGCGCTGGGTTTCGAGGTGCTGGCGCAGGAGGACATGACCGGCCATCTCCGCACCCACTACGACCGGGTGCGTGAAGACCTTATGGCCGGTTACGACAGGCTGCGCGAAAACGGCGCCTCGGCCGAATATCTCGACAGGATGGCCGTCGGTCTCGAGAACTGGGTGAAAGCCGCGGATGCCGGACAGCTGGCCTGGGGCATCCAGCTTTTCCGCAAGCCGGAGTGACGCAGCGGGGCGGCGGGCCGTCCGCCGCCCCGGCCGGTTTGCATCCGGTATGCCGGCAGCACCCTCCGCCAGCGCGGCGGCCGGGAGACCGGCGGAAGTGTCAGGATATGTCATGATGTGTCATGTTTTCGTCATGGGGCCGGTCTCCGCCCCGGTCATTCGCAAGGCATTGCAGCTTCCTTTCGGTCCATGGTCCCGGACGCCCCCCGGAGGAGCGCTTCTCCCGCGCGCATAATGCGCGCCTGCCTGTGCGTGCGCGCCCGCGTGCGCGGGGCAGCGGGTCCGGCCCCTCCACGGCAGATGTCATGATGTGTCATGGAGGGGCGCTGCGGGGCCTTCCGCCGGCGGCGCCGGGTTGCGGCTCACGGGAGGTGACGCTCCAGTCGATTACGGCGAGGAGTTGGCGCAGATGGGCGAGCCCGGCGTGTCCGGCGCCAGCGGGGTCGGGGGTTGGTTTCGGTCATCCATGCCATCTCCTTCCAAGCCAAGGGCGGGACGGGGTGTCCCTGTTTCGCGCGTCATCGCGGGCGGGGCTGCGTGCGCGGGCGGGCGGGCGTTTCGCGGCGGCGCGGCTCGCGCGCCTGATTGCCCGCGCGCCCGTGCGCGCGGCAGCGGGCCGGGCGGAGGACGTACCTTCCCCGTCCGCTCGCGCCGGGGGTTTGCGGCCCCCAGCCATGCTTTCTGCAGAAAAGCCGAAAGGCGGCCCCGGGAGCCGCCTTTCTCTCATGCCTATTCTACACCATTTCGCTGAAAGTCAAGCTCATGAAGGAACAAAAGATGGAAATACCGGGCAGTTTTCTTACAACTCGTTGGATCGACAGGATAATTGCAAGCTCCTTCGATACACGGCCGCGCCGCTGCTCAGGAGGAGGACGGGAACGGACGACCGGGGCAGGCGGGTGTCATACGAGGCGAACCCGCCGCAGGCAGATGTGTGAGGCCGGCAGGTCAAAAGGCGCGGGTTCCCTCATGCATGCGGCGGGCCTCCGTCCAGCCGTTGCTGTTGAATGGTCCCTGCCGTCCGCGCGCCGGGACCGTCCGCTGCGCCTACCAGCGGGCCGCCAGCCTGAGACCGATACCGTGCTCTGCCGCCGCCCCGAACCCCGGTCCGGCGGCGTTTGCGGCTTCGCGGCGGGTCGTCTCGATGTCCAGGGAGAAGGATTGCAGCCGGTCCGACGCAAGCCGCCAGCCGAGGCGGTAACTCCGGGCGCCGGCCTCGCCGAACCCGAAGCCCGCATAGGGCGTGCCGGTCATGCCGTGCGACAGGGGCAGGCCGTAGCCGAGTTCCGTGTCGAGGCGCCCGCCCGGCTGCCCCCCGCCGCCGTTCCCGGCCAATGCGCCGGGCGCCGCGCCCCACAGCCGCCCGGCCTGTTCCCGGGCGCCCCATGACGGCGTCATCGACAGCGACAGGCCGCGACCGGACGGATCCGGCGCCAGCCGCAGCGAACCGCTCGCCCCCCATTCGTCGTAACCGCCCGCCTCGTGCGACGCCAGCCCGTAAAGGCGCAGGTCCGAGGTCAACCCCGCCGTCGGCGCGGACCACGAAAGCCCGGCGCCGACCTCGACGCCCGTGCCGGTCTCGGCGTCGCCGCCGTCATGGCGCAGACCGAGCGACAGCGACGGCTCCAGCGCGCCGCCGCCCGACAGCGCGAACGCCCGCGACCCTTCCATCACCGCCCGCACACGGCTCGCATCGCCCGTCGCCGCCGCGAGGTTGCCCACGCCCGGCGTCGATACCCGCGCCGATTCGCTCCGCACAAAGAACGCATCCGTCTTCAGCGCCAGCGCAAACCCGCCGCCTGCCCCGGGCCGCAGCAACTCCGCACGACCGCCCGCAGCCGCAAGCCGCATGGCGATGTCCGCAATCTGCGAGCCGCCGCCATGCGAGAGCGACAAGGAACCGCTGCCCGAACCGACCGCGCTCCAGAGCGACAGCCGCTCGCCCGCCCGCACGCGCATGTAGGGCGTCACCATCGAAACCGAGCCCTCGATGTCGTATTGCGACCCCGTCGGCGCAAACGACGCGCTGCCCGTCTCGACGCTTCGCGACAGCGCCACCCCGACCAGAAGCCTGTCCCGCTCCCAGTCCATGCCGAGCACGCCGGTCGCCGTCTCGCTCGCCAACGACAGCCCGCCGGACAGCGAACTGCTCGACCCGCCCGACAGCACCTTGCCCCAACCGGTCATCGCTCCGCCCAGGCCCGACGCATCTCCGGTCGTGAAGTGGAACGAACTCCCGGACAGAAGCTCGCGCGCCGTCATCCCGCGCGCCGGCGCCGAGACGCCGGCTTCGTTCCACGCCCCACCGATACCGCGCCGCGCGAACGGCCTGTTGTCGTTCGCCGCCGAGACGTCCGGCGCGCCGAACGCCCGCGCAAGGCCTGTCAGCGTCCCCGCCAGCGCCTGACCGTCGCCGATCCGCGAGAGGTCCACGGTCTGGCCCGCTATCGTCAGCGTCATGCGCGGCGAGGCGTCCGACGCGATGGCGAAACGCCCCTCCAGAGCCTCGACCGTCTGGGAGGCCACAGTGCGCCCGAAGCGCGCGAGCCATAGTTTCTGCAGCGGGTCCGAATTGCTGATCGTCCCCGTCGCCTCGCCATTGGCGATTCGCGCGCCTCTGGCGTTCGAAAGCGCAAACGTCATCGTCTCGCTGCCCTCGTCGTGCGCGTCGTCCAGGACTGTGACTTCGACCGTCTTTCTGGTCTGGCCCCGGGCAAAGGTGAGCGTGCCCGACCTGGCCATATAATCCGCGCCCGCCACCGCCGTGTCGTCGCGGGTCGCGTAATCCACCCTCACATGCGTCTCGCGCGCCCGGTCGAGCCTGACCGTGAAGACAAGCTTCGCGCCCCGACCCTCCCGCACCTGGGCGTCGGCGACCGAAAGCCCGGGGATCGCGTCGGCGGTCCCATGCGACACCGCCCGGCCCGCAAAGCCCGCGACCTCGTTGCCGAACCTGTCGGCAAGCCTGTTTCCGCTGCCTGTGTCGGGCGCGGTATAGCTCACCGCGATGCCGCTGTCGGTGGATACGATCGCCGAGGCGAGCGTCAGCGTCACCGTGGCGCCGTCGATGGACGGGGCGGCGTCGGCGCTCAGCGCGACCGCCTCCTCGCTGCCACCCTCGGGCGTCCTGACAACCGAGAAGGCAGCATTCGAAAGCGAGTCGGCCGCGCCCAGTTCTTCGCTGAAGGTGACGGTCAGCGCCGTGCCGTGCGCCGTGGCCGAAGTGACAGTCGGCGCGACCGCATCGCGGGAGAGGTAGATCGTGGGCTCGGCGCTTCCTGCCAGGCCCAGGAAAGTGGGCCATTGGTACTGAGCATGGGTGTCATGCTTCGTCGCCTTGCCGAAAGCGTATGCCACTCCGCAGACATGCAGCTTCAGCGTCCTCCGGTGATCGGCCGGAAGGTCCTTGTCCAGCATGGCGTACATCTCTACTTCGCCGCCGGGTCTGTCGGCGCTTGCGACCGCTTTCAGCTCATAGTCGGCGCCGCCGATCGAGAACGAGGCGTCCCCCAGTTCGCCAAAGCTGACCCCTGAAACCAGTTCGCCGAAGCCGGTCCTTCCACCCTCGTAATATCCCCAGTAGTCGCCTTCGTTGTTGCTGTACGACCCGACTGCAAGCGTCCTGCCGGATCCGACCAGCACGGCCCCTCCGGACAGGACCGGCGCATTGCAGCGTTCGCGGCTGCGGACACTCCCGCTGGAGGGCCAGGCTGCGCTGCCGACCGTGGCGTTTCCGTAGCTCACCTCCACCTTGATCCGCTTGCCCGCATCCGCGTCAGCGAGCCTGTATGTCGCGCCCGTCCCGACGTTCACCGGGTTTGATGGGGGATTATATACGAAAGTGCCACTTTCGCTTGACGACATAGACCGAATCGGCGATAGTCCGGCCTAGATGCACTTCGCCCCGGTCGCGGCAAACGACCGGGGCGAGGCTCCGCAAGTCCTTGGAGGGCCGATGCGGACAGCGCGCTAAGGGCGAAGGATACCGCCGCCCGAACCGTAGCGTCAATCGGCCTCCGCTCGCAAGCCGGAGGCTGGCATGGCCAAGACCCGCTGCAAACCCGTCCGAACCGCGAAGAAGCCGGGGCCGAAGACTGTGCGCGTGAAGGCGCATAGGCGGTCTCCACCGACAAAGAGCCGCCCCGCTATGCCTTCGGGTCTTCCACGACCGTCACGGGCCGCAGGAGTGTCCGCACGGCCTCGTTGACGGTGTAGGCCGTGCCGTCGGCCTTGCGCGGCGGCGTGAAGACTTCCTCCACCTCCGCCTTGGTCGGCTGGTATCGGTTCGGCTTCACGCGAAGCTCCCGGCGCTCAAAGGGCGGCTTGTCGGTCATGTTGCGGCCCTCCATTCGGCCATTGTGCGCCCGCCCTTGCTGCGGTTGCAGCCGGAACAGAGCAGTTGAAGGTTGTCGGCATGGTCGGTCCCGCCGCGCGACCGGGGCAGAATGTGGTCCACCTCCATGACGCGGAACGGGAAATGCGTCTCGCACCCGACGCATACGCCCTCCTGCTCGCCATAGAGCCGATGCCGGTGCGTGCGGTAGTTCGGAAGCTCGCCAAGGTCGGTTCGCACTGGCGGGGCGTCAGGGACGGTCGCACCGCCCCACAGGCCGCGGTCCCCGGCGATCCGCTCGTCCACCAGCTTCACGGCGAGCGGCGACAGGTCGACCCCCGCCCACTGCCGTTGCAGCCTGTCCGCCGCCACCAGGGCCGTTGCACAACCGCAGAACGGGTCGAGCACCAGGCCGCCGGGATTGCTCGACGCCCGGATGATGCGCTCAAGCAGGGCGAGCGGTTTCTGCGTCGGATAGCCCGTCCGTTCCTTTGTGGAGCGCGACAGCGGCGGAACGTCCGTCCATATGTCGCCTGGAACCGTCCCCTGTCCCGGCATGACATACCGCTTGAGCAGCGGAACGCCGGTGTTCGTCCAGTGGATAAAGCCCGCGTCGTCCAGTGCATTCAGCCGGTCATGGACGCCCTCGATTGCCAGATAGCCGGGCAACAGCACTTCGTTGAGATAGCGGGCGTATTTGCCGGTCTTCGGCGCGCTCCAGCATCTTCCGTATTCCGTAGGGTCGCAGCCCTTCCATGCCCTGCCGCTTTCCCCGTCCGTTGTTCCCGGCCCCATGAGATTGTCGCGTAAATGCTGCCCGCGTTTATCCCGGTGCGGATATTTCTTCTTGAGTTCGTCGGCTGAAAACGGGACCACGACAGCATCAATGTTCCGCGTGATCCCATCGCCATTGCCATACCAGAGGATCTGTTCGGACAGGCTGCCGAACATCTTGTCATTGTGCGCGTAGGTGCGCCGCCATGTGATTGCCGCTTGGAAATTGCCGCGCCCGAATATCCCGTCGAGCAGCAGCTTGAGGTAGTGGGCGGCCGTCGGGTCGCAATGGAGGTAGATCGCGCCCGTAGGCTTGAGCACTCGGCGCATTTCCATGAGGCGCACCGCCATCATGATGCAATATGCCTGCATCCCTTTGCCGTGCGCCTGCCGGGCGGCCTCGATCACCGCGTATGCGGCCGGATTCCTGTCGGCAAGCTCCCCATGCTCATGCACATCAACATCGGAGAGCGTCCAAGTGTCCTTGAACGCTGCCCCGGCCGCTTCGCTCCCAATCGGGGCGGCATAGTCCCGATTGCTGTTGAAGGGCGGGTCCAGATAGATGAGGTCCACGCACTCCGAATTCATGCCGCGAAGGATGGGGAGGTTGTCGCCGGTCCAGACTGTGCCGGACGCGAAATTCGGGGCCGTCATGCGGCGGGCCTTGCGCCGGACGGCAGGCCATTGTCGGCAATGAGGTCACGATAGCGGAGGCGGGTTCCGACTGCGCGCCGGGCAACCGCGCCCATCATGTCGATTGTGTCCTTGTCGCGGATATTGTGCCGGGCCGCGAACTCCGCGACATACAGGCTCAAGTGCTTTTCGCTGAACTTGTGGAAAGTGCCGACGAAACCGCGCTTGAGACCGGCCCAGAAGCTCTCCATGCCATTCGTCGAGGCCATGCCCCGCACGAACTCCTTGGCCGAGTGCTTGACCGCTTCATGGTCGTATTCGGGCATTCCCGCATAGGCGGCGGCTTCATCGGTGTAGAGCGTTGCGCCCGGCTCGACATGCTCCCGGACAAAGGACTGGAGCGCGCTCGCGTCGGTCTCTTCCATCCGCCGCGCCGCGACCTTGTTCGTCTCCCGGTCCTTCACGCCCGCGACGGCCGCCTTGCCCACGGCCCCGCGACCCGTCCCGGCCAGCTCTTTCCGCTTCCGGTTGCTCATGTTCTTGCGCTTGCCGCCGATGTAGGTCTCATCGGCTTCCGCCGGGCCGTGGAACATCGGAACCTCGCCGTTCTCCATCGCCTTGCGGATGCGGTGCGAAAGGTGCCACGCCGATTTCTGCGTAATCTCCAAGTCCCGATGCAGCTTCATGGACGAGACGCCCTTCAAGCCGGTCATGGCGAGATAGAAGGCGATGGCCCATGTCTGGTAGCCGAGCTTGGAACCCTCCATGACATTGCCGGTCTTGAGGCTGAAACGCGGCTTGCCTTCGCAGTCGCGGCAGCGGTGCGTCATCGTCTTGTGCTTGATGCCGCACTGGACATTGAAGCTGCCGCAACGCGGGCAATACGGACCCTGCGGCCAGATATGCCCTTCAAACCACTCCCGCGCCGCATCGTCGGTCGGGAACATTCGCATCAGCGCCTTGAGGCTGATGCCTTCCCTGAATGCCTTGCCCGGTCCCTTGCGTGCCATGTCTCGCCCTCCGTATTGGCACTAATGTATGACGGGCCGGGGCGAGTGTCAACAACAAAATGGCATTTTGGTATATAAGTCCCGTTTGATGCGCCGTCGGCATCCACCCGGATCCACTGATAACGAGCCGCGCCAAGGCCTTCGGTTCCCCTGACGGAACCCAGGTCGACGCCGAGCCTTGCCGGCACCCGGAACACGTTCGGAACCGTGACCCTCGGTGTGCCCGCAACCGAAATGCCAACATTGGTCACCGCCCGGTCCGCGAAGCTCGCCGCCTCGTTGCCGGCGCTGTCGGCAAGCTTGTTGTCCGAGCCACTCCCCGGCTTGCGGTAGCTCACCTCGATGCTGCTGTCGGTGGACGCCACCGCCGATGCAAGGGTGAGCGTCACCGCGGCGCCGTCGATGACCGGGGCGTCGTCGGCGCTCAGCGCGACCGTCTCTGCGGGGCCGCCCGCGGGCGTCTTCTTCACCGAGAAGGAAGAATTCGCAAGCGAGGCGGCAGCGCCCAGCTGTTCGCTGAAGGTTACGGTCAGGGAGGCGCCGTTAACGCTCGCCGAACGGAACGCCGGAGCGGCGAGATCCACACCGAGAGACCGGATGACCGCTGCCGCATCCGAATAGCGCGAGTGCGTCGCCGTCGCCGTAGCCGAGCGTCACGCTCTCGCCCCGGCCCACCGCCGAGGCGAGCGTGAGCGTCACCGTGTCGCCGCTCACCGCCACAGCCGACACGCTCGCCGGCGAGCCTGCGACGCTGACCGCAAAGACGCTCGCCGCCGGCCGGGACGCCGTGTCGAGCGGCTCGTCGAACTGCAACTCCAGCACCGTGCCGGCGACGGTCGCGCCGCCGCCGAGCAGCCTCGGCCCGACCGTATCGGGCACGACCGCCGTTGCCGCGCTGGTGCGCGCTTCCGGATAGAGCGCGTCGTCTTCGAAGGAGGCTCTCACCTTCAGGCGCTTGCCGGCATCGTCCGCGCCCACCGAATAGGAGCCGCCGGTGGCCCCGGCTATGTCCGTCTCCCCGTTCCCGTCGACGCGGACCCACTGGTAGGACATGCGGGCGCCCGAGAGCCCGTTCGCGTCGGCGACGGTGCCCGGGCCGGCGATCAGCGTCTCGCCGAGTTCCGCCGTACCGGAAATGTCCGGCGCCCCCGTGGCGGCCTGGTTCACGGGCGTGACATTGCTGACGCTGCGGCCCGTGAAGGACTCTGCCGGCACCCCTCCGGGCTCCTGTATTTCCCGCACGCCCCCGCCGGAAGGCCGGGTATAGCCGACCGTCACGGTCCCGTCCGGCGTCACGCGCCGCGCCAGCGTGAGGCGGACGGTGCGCGCGGCTGCCATGCCGACATCACCGACCGCCACCGCCTGGCCGTCCACCTCGACCGTGAATGCGCTCGCCGGAGGAACGGAGCCGGTCTTCAGGTCTTGATCGAAGGCCAGGTCCAGCCGGTACCCGAGCACTTGCAGCGTGGCCGGCGCAGGAGGCGTGCGGATCGGATTGTCGGTGCGGGAAGGCCAGGCAAAGCCCGTGCGCGATTCGAACGTGCCCGCATCGTCCAGGTAATCGACCCGCAGCCTGAGCCGCAAGCCGACATCGTCTTCGGTCAGGATGTAGCTCGCCCCCGTCGCGATCTCGGTATCGCAATCGTCGCCGTCCGCATTGCAGCGCAGCCAGGTGTAGCTCAGCGTCGCGGCATCGATCCCGTCGGCATCCGCAACATCGCCGAGCGTCGCCGTGGCCCGGTGGCCCGTCCCCGCAATCGAGTCGCTCGAAACGGCGGGCTTGCCGGTAGCATTGCGCGAAAGCGATGTGGTCGTCGCCGCCCTGCTCGCCGCCGGACCCGTGCCCTGACCGGTCGCCGCCCGTGCTTCGACCGTGTATTCCGTGCTGTTGCGCAGGCCCGAAATCGTGACCGCCGTCGTCGCGGCGTCGGTCCATGCCGTCGCCTCCGGCACCGATGCCCCCCTGGCGTAACGGTACTGGTAGCCGGTGACGGTCAGACCGCCATTGTCCGCCGGCGCATGCAGTCTCAGGACAATCTCGTTGTCGGCAATGCTGACGACTTCTATCTCCGGCGCGCCCGCGGCGACCTGGTTCTCGGGCGTGACATTGCTGACGCCGAGGGCTGCGAAGGACTCTGCCGGCACCCCTCCGGGGCCTCGTATTTCCTGCGCTTCCCCGCCGGAGGGCCGGGTATAGCCGACTGTCACGGTCGCGTCCGGCGCCACCCGCCGCGCCAGCGTGAGGCGGAGAGTGCGGTCACCAGACTTGTGAATCCCGACAACCGGCATCGCCTGGCCGTCCACCTCGACCGCGAATGCGCTCGCCGGAGGAACGGAGCCGGACTGCAGGTCATGGTCGAAGGTCAGGTCCAGCCGGTGCCCGAGCACCTGCAGCGCGGCCGGCGCAGGCGGCGTGCCGATCGGATTGTTGGCGCGGGAAGGCCAGGGAAAGCTCGTGAGCGATTCGGACGCGCCATCCTCATCCAGAAAATCGAGCCGCAGCCTGAGCCGCAAGCCGACATCGTCCTCGGTCAGGGTATAGCTCGCGCCCGTCACGATCTCGGTGTTGCAACCGGAGCCGTTCGCATTGCATCGCAGCCAGGTGTAGTTCAGCGTCACGGCATCGATCCCGTCGCGGTCTGCGACATCGCCGAGCGTCGCCGTGGCCCGATAACCCCTTCCGGCAATCGAGTCGCTCGAAACGGCCGGCTTGCCGGTGGCGTTCCCGGCGGCCGCCATAACTTCCGGGGCGAGCGGAGGAGGAGCCCAGAACGCAAGCGAAAGGAACAGCAGCGTCGGCAATCCCGCCAGCTGCAACCGAACTTTCCGCAACCCCCGCCTGTCTGGATCGTATCGCCTTGACGTCTGCGGCTTGCAGTCGGACTTGCCTGCCGCCTCCTTGCCCCAACCGGGATAGCGAATGCGCATGAAAACAACCCCCATCTTCGAGACAAAATAACGCCATGACCATGCACTTTAAGCATATCAAATATCTGCTCCAAATTAATTTATTTGTAGTGAAATTATCTGCTCCAATTACAAATTAAACTGCAAATTATTTTGCACACGCTACAATATTGTTGCAGCAGTTTGAAGCCTGCATACCGGAGCGCAATAGAGAGGAATTAAGGGAGGATTCAAGTGAGAAAAAGTGAGTATCTCCAACAGTACAACGGGATAGCACTCCGCCGGAGCACGACAAACTTTAACCCGGTTCGGTTCACTGCCAGCACGCCGTGCCGAAGTAAACTCTCGCAATCGGAAAGCGCCGGCTCCGATCCGCCGTCCCATGCTCCGTTCCGTTATATCGTCGGCGAGCGGGTGTATACCGCCTCAGATGCGCGACACGCTTCACTGGCCGGCAGCGTCGCGATAGGCCGCCCAACCCACCGCAGTCATCCGGAACCGATCCAGCGTCTCCTCAGGGCGGCGGTTTTCGCAATGATCCTTGATGAGCGGAAGCAATTGCATCGCCGGACCGTCCGGCCTACGGGCGGGAAGAGCCCCGTCAATGCCTCGATCGACGCCAGCCGTCGGCCCGCGTTGTGCCCACCCGTCGCCTTCTTGAGCAGATCTGGCACGATCCGGTCGAACATCGCGGCATCGAGCATGAACTCGTGATCGTCGTCGGAAACGCTGCGCCACAGCCGGGTCCGTCGACGACGCCCCGGCCCCTGCCTCCCGACAGGTCCCCGGTTCGGCGGCGACCGGTCCGCTCAACGACCGGAGGATGCGGCAAGCGCCTCTTCGCGCGTTTCCCTGCAATCGAGGACCGAAAGGAAGCCGCTCATCGCCATGACCGAACGGCATTGCGGCGCGAGCGCGGCAATGACCAGCGCGCCGCCTTCCTCCCGGCAAGCCTTGGCCCCGATCAGCAGGGATCGCAGCCCGGCGCTGTTGACATAGCTCATGCCCTCGCAGTCCAGGACCAGACGGACCGCGCCGCGCCCGATGGCGGCGGAGATGCACTCCATCAGTACCGCGGCGCCGACGCCGTCCAGCCTCCCGACCAGCGAGAGGACCACCACGCCCTCCTCACGGCGCTCCCCGATCTCCAGCTCGGCCTCGCCCGCCTCCGGCCCGCGGGACCGGGACGGGGCTGCAAGCGCCGCCTCGCGGGTCTCATGGTAATCGAGCACGGACAGGAGGCCGCTCGCTTCCACGACCGCCCGGCATTCGGGCTGGAGCGCGGCGACGGCGAGGTCGCCGCCCTCCTGCACGCAGCTCTTCGCGCCGATGAGAAGCGCACGGAGCCCGGCGCTGCTGATATAGTCGAGGCTGCGGCCGTCGAGCACGACCCGGTCGCCCAGCCTGGCGGCATCGCAGAGTTCCGCCTCGAGCGCCGGCGCGCCTGCTCCGTCCAGCCGGCCGGAGGGCGAGACCAGAACGGTCCGGTCTTCCCTGTGCCTTTCGATTTTCATCCCCGGCCTCCACCCGCGCGCGCCGCGGCGACGAGTTCCTTCAGGCGGGCGGCGTCGACAACGCCGGGCACCAGCCTGCTGCCGATCACGAAAGCCGGCGTACCGCTGATGCCGATCTCGCGGGCCAGCGCCTGGGTCTCGTCGAGATAGGCCTGGATGGCCGGGTCCTCCATGTCCCGCCGGAGCCGCTCCAGGTCGAGCCCGGTTCCGACGGCAATCTCCAGCACCTTGCCTTCGCTGAGTTCCGGCTCCTTCATGAGCGCGAGGTGGAAGGGATAGTATTTGTCCTGCCGGTCCGCCGCCATCGCCGCCCGGGCGGCGAAGAGCGAGACCGGGCCGAGTATCGGGAACTCCTTCCAGACGACGCGCACATTCGCGTCCTCCTTCAGCAGCGCCACCACCGCCGGCAGGGCGCGCTTGCAGTAGCCGCAGCGATAGTCGAAGAACTCGACCACAGTGACATCGCCCCCGGTATTGTCGGAGACGGGCGACAACGGGTGCGCGCGGAGCGCCTCGCCGTTCTCCCGGATAGCGGCTTCGGCGCGCTTGCGTTCCTCTTCCTGCCGCTTCGCCCGGAGAAGGCGTATGGCCTCCCCGATCACCTCGGGGTTCTTGAGCAGGTAGTCTCGGACCATTCCCTCGATGGCGTTCCTGTCGGGCCCGGACCCGTGATCGGAATGGGCCGCGGCCGCAATCGGCGCCATGAGGACCAGCGCGGCAAGCGCCGCCGAAATCGCACGTTTCATTTCCTGTTGCCCCTCTTGGAATCTGATAGGGATGGAGAACGTTCGCCGGACGCGGAGCCCGAACGCGGACCGGGCGGCAAACCGGGCGGCGGAGGGCTCCGCCTTGCAAGCCGCGCGTCCGGGGGTGGCAATCGCCGCCCGAAGGCAGCATGTGCCGGGGGATCGGAGTAAATCCAGGTGGCATCGGAAGGCAGAGAGACCGGCATCCCGGACCTCGTGGCCCCTTCCTGCTCTATGACGGCGAATGCCCCTTCTGCAGCTTTTACAGGGCGAAATCCCGGTTCCAGGCGCGTGTCGGAAAACCCCTGCGGCTCGTCGACGGCAGGGCGGCGACGGGCCTCGTCGCACAGTTGCTCCGAGAGGGCTACGATCTCGAAACGGGCATGATCCTTGCCCTGGAAGCGTTGCCGCGGCCTGCCGTTCACGCTCTTGCCGACATCGGCATGGATTCGCACCGGGCCCATGAAGCCCCGGATCGCGAGGCGATAGGGGGCGCCTAGTGCGACGAGCACGCAGCAAACCCCGCGCAGCCAGGGCGCGGGCAATGAAGGTACCTCCAGGCCGAAATAGGGAAACAGGATGTCGCGGTCGATGCAGAACCGTGTCAGCCATCCGCCTCTCAGCAGGAAAACGACATCGTTGAGCA
This sequence comes from Alphaproteobacteria bacterium, assembly GCA_022827685.1. Taxonomy (GTDB): domain Bacteria; phylum Pseudomonadota; class Alphaproteobacteria; order Bin95; family Bin95; genus Bin95. The sequence goes on along the minus strand of JAJEIH010000014.1, from coordinate 3,078 downwards.
TCAGCAGCCCGAATGCGATCCGGAAAGCGGCGAGCGACTGGCCCGGGACAGGACGGACGGCAAGCTCGCAGAGGCGCACCAGTCGCCCGCCGGGCGTCCCGGGCTTCCACTGCAGCAGCCGCTGCCAGGCGCTGAACGGCATCGCCTCATTCCCCCTGCAACGCTACGATGGGATCGAGCCGGGAGGCCTGGTAGGCGGGCTGGAGGCCAAAGAACAGGCCGGCCGCCGAGGAAACGCCCAGCCCGACGGCGACGGAGAGCGCCGAGACGAAGAACTCCCAGTCCGTGTAGTTGCAGATGCCCCAGGTGGCGCCGCTGCCGGCCGCGAGGCCGACCACACCGCCGGCGAGCGTCAGGAGTACCGACTCGATAAGGAACTGGCGCCTTATATCGCTGCGGCTCGCCCCCAGCGCCCGGCGCACGCCGATCTCCCGGCGGCGCTCCGTCACCGAGATCAGCATGACGTTCATCACCCCGATGCCGCCGACGACGAGGCTGATGCTGCCGACGACGGCGAGGAGCAGCGTCATCACGCCGAGCTGCGATTCCATCTGCTGGATCAGCTGCTTCGCGCTCTTGACCTCCAGCTTGAGCTCCGGCTGCCGCTCCCTGAACCAGGTCTCGACCGCCCGAACGGCCTCCTCATGGTGGACGCCGGCCGCGGCGCGCGCGACGATCGACTGGATCATTGCGTCCGGCGCCGTCCGCGACACGGTCATGATGTGGACGAACGCCGACTTGTCGGCGTCGACATCAATGGGAAGGCCGTAGGTCTCCTCCCGGCTCTTGAGCACGCCGACGATCCTGTAGAAGCGGCCCTCGACCTCCAGCTCTGCGCCGAGCGGATCGAGCGTGCCGGCCTTGCGGATGGCTGCGACGACCTTCGCGCCGACGACGCACCAGAAACGCCCGGCGTCGAGGTCCGAGACGAACCGCCCCTCGGCGAGTTCGAGCTTGACGAGGTCCGCATAGGACGCCGTCACCCCCTTCACCGTGCCAGAGCCGACACGGCGGCCGGCATGGACGAAGCCGCTGCCGCCAAGGATCGTCGGCGCCGCCGCTGAAATCTCGGGCAGTTCGTCGGCAAGCGCCAGCGCATCGTCGAGCCGGATGCCCGGGCCCTGCGCGCCGCTCTTCATCCCCACGGTGACAATGTCGGTGCCCAGCGCCTCGAACTGCCGGCGGGCTTCGGCGGTAGCGATCTCGCCGGTCGAGACCATGGCGATCACAGAGGCGATACCGATGGCGATGCCGATGAGGCCGAGCAGGGTGCGCAGCCTTGCACGCGTCAGGCTGCGCGCCGCCTCGCGGAGGCTGTCCGCGAGCGCCGGTCCCGCATGCTTCATGCCGCGCCGGCTTCCCGCGCTTCGCCGGGGTCCTCGAGCAGCGCGCCGTCGCGGATGAGCGCCCGGCGCCGGCAGAGCATGGAGACGACGGGATCGTGGGTGATGATGACCACGGCGACCTGCTCCTCGCGGTTGAGACGGATGAGCAGCTGCATCACCTCGTCGGCGGTGTCGGAGTCGAGCGCACCGGTTGGCTCGTCCGCCAGCACTGCGGATGGCGCGCCCACCAGCGCCCGCGCGATCGCCACGCGCTGCTTCTGCCCGCCGGAGAGCTGGTCCGGCCTGTGGTCCAGCCGCTCGCCCATGCCGACCTTCTCGAGTATGGCCTGCGCCCGGCGGCGAACCTCCCGGCGCGCGAGGCCGCGGTAGACCAGCGGCAGCGCCGTGTTCTCCAGCGCCGTCAGGTGCCCCAGCAGGTTGAAGGACTGGAAGACGAAGCCGATATGCTCATTGCGGAAGGCGGAGAGCTCCCGGTCGTTCATGGTCGAGACATCGCGGCCGCCCACCCGGTAGGAGCCCGAAGTCGGCCGGCCCAGCAGGCCGAGAATGTTCATCAGCGTGGACTTGCCGCTGCCCGACGGCCCCATGATCGACATGAGGTCGCCTGCTTCCACGCGCAGATCGATGCCCCTCAGTACCTCAACCTCCACGGGCCCGAGCCGGTAGACCTTGCGGATATCGGAAAGCTCCAGCATGGCGCGCCTCCTCAGCCGCCGGGCAGCAGGACGATTTCGCCCGCCTCGAGGCCGCCCCGGATCTCGACCGAGGACCGGGTCGTGGGGCCGATCTCGACCTCGCGTTCTCCGGCCTCCCCGGTCGCGGGATCGACTACGCGCAGGCGGTGCTTGCCGCCGCGGCTCCGCACGGCGTCGATCGGCACGAGCAACGCCTTGGGGTTGCTGTAGGTGACGATCCGCAGCTTGGCCGACATGCCGGTCCTGATCCGCGCCGCCACCTCCGGCCCGACATGGTCAAGCGTCACCGTGACATCGAACTTCGGGATGCCGCGCGCCTTCGGGTCCGCCTGCGAGGAGACATGGGTGACTTCGCCCTTGAGCTTCAGCCCGCGAAAGGCGTTGCCCGTCACCGTGACCTTCTGCCCGGCTCGAACCTTGATCACGTCCGTCTCGTCCACCTGGGTGGTGGCAGCCATGCGCGAGAAATCGCCGATGCTGAGAAGGTCCTGCCCGCTCCGCACCGCGCCTCCGACTTCCGGTTCCTTGCCGCCGCGGCTCCGGGCGAGTACGATGCCACCGATTGGCGCGCGTACCGTCTCGTGCTCGAGCGCCTCCTCCGCCGCCCGCAGGGCCGCGGTCGCACCTTCCAGTTCCAGCCGCGCATCATGAAGCGCCTCCTTGCTGCCTTGGGCGCGCAACAGGGCGAACTCCTCCTCGGCTGCCTCGAAGTCGAGCTCCTGGCTCCTGAACTGCCGCTCCGCGTCCTCGTGCTCGGCCTCGGAGATCAACCCTTCCCCGAACAGGAAGCGGCTCTTGTTGATGGCCGTGAGATGGCCCTGCATGTCGAGCCGGGTCTTGGTGAAGCTCCGCCGCGCCCTGACCATCTCCCGGCTGTTGTCCCAGTTCTCCAGGTCCTGGACGCGGGGGGGGGCCCCGGGGGGGCGGCGGCGGCCCCGCGCGCGGGGGGGGCGGCCCCCACGACGGTGCACGGCTATCTGGACATCCTCGAAGACACGCTGCTCGCCTACCGCCTGCCCGCCTTCGAGGCGAAGCTG
>JAJEIH010000130.1 GCA_022827685.1 Alphaproteobacteria bacterium | reverse complement strand
GCGCCGCACCCGCTCCACGATCCAGGGCCGTTCCAGCAGGGCGGAGCCGGTCTGCCTTGCGGAGCGTGTCGCATAGCCGGCGCGCCTTGCGGCGTCCGCGGCATTGCCCGAGGCCGTGTAGTGGCGGCAGAAGGCTTCCTGGCGCGAGGAGAGCGAGAGGGTCGGGTCGAGAAAGGTCATGACAACTCCTTCATTCGTCTTGCGTTCACCTGCCATGCCGCCCCGGCACCGGAGCGACCCTGTTTCGCGCGTATCCTGCGCGCGCGCCTGCGCCGGCGGGGGCGGGCGTATCGCGGCGGCGCGGCTCGCGCGCCGGCTTGCGCGCGCGAGACGCAGGACAGACGCAGGACACACCTCGCCTGTCGGCTGAATCGGGGTCGTTCCGCACCGGGCGGCGCGGGCGGGAAGCGGCTCCGGATGCCTCTTCCCTCGGACCCATCATACCACTGTTTCTGAGAATGCAAGTCTCAAATGGAGAAATATTACCTAAATTTCATGAAAAGATATTGATTTCCACCTGACGAGGGCCGGCATTCCGAGCGGAATCGGAATGCCGGCGACCTGGGTTAGCTTCCATATGCTACCCGGTGCGGACTGTTGGAGTTCAATCCTCCAGCGGCCCCAATTCGGCGAGCAGGGCCTGCACGGTCCGGTGCAATTCCGGCAGGTCTTGCCTGGCGTGTGTCCACACGCGGTCTGGCTCTACCCTGTCGTAGGCATGGATCAGGAAATTGCGGAAATCCACGATCCGGCGCAGTCGTGGACTTCGTTCGGCGACCTCGGGATGGTCGTCGTGCAGGCGGTTCAATGCTTCGCCGATGATCTCGAATTTGCGTTCGACTGCGGCCTGGATCAGCGCGTCGGCAACATAGTCGCTGGCGTCCATGCCTTGGACAATGTGCGCGATGTCCGCTGCCGCCTGGTCCACGTCTGCCAACGGGCAGCGCGGATCACGCCGCATAGACAAGCTCGCGCGACTTGTTGATGGACGCACGCAGATAAGGATTTTGCACCGCGCCGAATTCGACCAAGTCCACCGGGCGACCCAGCACATCGCAAAGCGCATCCTTCAGGTCGAAATACTGGTGCAGAGTCCGGGGGCCGGCCGTGGGCCTGAATTCTACGAGAAAGTCGGCATCGCTCGTCTCGGGGTCGAAGTCCTCGCCGCGCGCCGCCGAGCCGAAAACCTCGAGCCGCCTGACGCCGTGACTTCGGCAGAGGGCAGCCAGTTCCTCTCGCTTGTCGGCAATGGCGGCTTGCATGGCGGCTTCTCCTGCTCCCGCTGCCAAGGATAGGCGCTCTAAACGGGCCGGTCGCCCTCTATCTGGATGCGGCGCATGTCGCGGCGGTAGCCGGAATAGTCGTTGATGGCGGCGTGCTTGAGGCAGCGATTGTCCCACAGCGTCAGGGTGCCCGGCTCCCAGGAGACGCGGCAGGTCAGCTCCACGCGCTCGCCTGCGGCGTAGAGATAGTCGAGCAGCGGCGTGCTCTCGGCCTCCGTCATGCCTTCGAAGCGGATGGTGTAGGCGCGGTTGACGAAGAGGCCCTTGCGCCCGGTTTCGGGATGGGTACGCACCACCGGATGCAGGCATTCGGTGGGCCGCCAGGCGTCGTCCTCGCGGTTCCTGGTCGAGCGCAGCGCGTTGAAGTTCGTGGCCGGGCCGGCGACGCGGGTGTCGTTATGCACGGCGCGCATGCTGGACAGCGTCTCCTTCATGCCGTCCGACAGGAGCTCCCAGGCGCCCTGCTGGTCGGCGAACAGCGTGTCCCCGCCCGCCGGCGGCACCTCGAGGGCGTAAAGCGCCGAAGCGAGCGGCGGCCGTTCCAGGCAGGTCGTGTCGGTGTGCCAGTTCTCGCCGACCGCCGCCTTGTCGTCGGGCTCCTTGCGGATCGCGATGACCTCGGGATGGTTGCCTTCCGCCAGCAGGTTCGGATGCACGATCAGCGGGCCGAAACGCAGGCCGAACGCCATCAGGGATTCCTCGTCCAGCTTCTGGTCGCGGAAGCAGAGCACTTTGTGGCGAAGGAAGACCTCGTTGACCGCCGCGAAGCCCTCGTCGTCGAGCGCCGCGAGATCGACGCCGCGCACCTCGGCCCCGCAAGACCCCGAAAGCGGTTTCACCTGCATGCCTGCTGCTCCCTGTATTCCTGCCTGTCCGTTATGCGCTTTCCGCCTCGCCGCGCAAGTACCAGGGCGTCTTGCCCGGCTGGCGCTGCCGCCGGACCGGCTTCGGCGCCGGTTCCGGGGCCGGCCCGGGCGCGGCCTTCGCGTTTGCCTTCGCCCCGGCCTTCGGCGCCGCGCGCGGTTTGGGCTTCGCCTTCGCCTCCGTCTTCGGCGGCTCGTCCTTCTTCGCCGCGGCGCGGCGGGCGGGCCGTTTGGGCGCCGGCTTCGCCGCGCTCTCTGCCGCCGGGCCGACCCGGTAGCGCTCCAGCGCGTCGAGGTCGAGGGAGAAGCCGAGGCCGGGCCGCTCCGGAATCCGGGCCTGCCCGTCCTCGAATTCGATCTCCTCGCGGAACAGCCGGGCGGACCAGGGCATGTATTCCAGCAGGTCGCAATTTTGCAGCGCGCCGCACAGTTGCAGGGAGGGCTCCGAGTAGAGGTGCGGTGATACCGGCAGGTCCCAGGCCTGCGCCATGTGCCCGACGCGCATGAACTCGGTGACGCCGCCGACGCGCCCGAGATCCGGCATCAGCACATCCGCCGCCTTCGCCTCGATCAGAGGGCGGAAGCCGTAGCGGGTGTATTCGGTCTCACCGGTGGCGATCGGCGTGTCGAGCGCGGCGGCGAGCGCGGCATGGCCGGCGACGTCATACGCCGGCACCGGCTCTTCGAACCAGTCGAGGTTCACCGGCTCCAGCGCGCGTCCCAGCCGGAGCGCGTGCCTGACATCGAGCCCTTGGTTCGCGTCCGCCATCAGCCGGATATCGGGGCCGACGGCGTCGCGGACCGCCTCGGCGCGCTCGACATCCTCCTGCCAGCGCGGCTTGCCGAGGCGCATCTTCATGGCGCGGAAGCCCTGCTTGAGGAAGGTCTTCGCCTCGGCGACGAGCTCGTCCCGCGAACGCGAGAGCCAGAGTCCGCCGCTGTGATAGGCCGGCACGGCGTCGCGGCAGGAGCCGAGCAGGCGATGGACCGGCTGGCCGAGCGCCTTGCCGCGCGCATCCCAGAGCGCCATGTCGAGGGCGGAGAGCGCGAACAACGGCACGCCCTTGTGGCCGACGAAGTTCACCTCGGTCCAGAGCCTGTGCCAGATGCCTTCGACCCGGTGCGCGTCCTCGCCGACGAGCGACTGGCCAAGCACGGCGGTCATCGCCTCCAGCGGCGCCAGATGCTTCGCCGGCAGCGAGAAGAGGTGGCCCTCGCCGGTCACGTCCGCATCGGTATCGACGAAGACCAGCACATAGCCGATCGAACGGATATCGTGGATCGCGGTGATGACGGGCTCCTCCAGCGGCACATCCACCGTCATCGTGCGAATACCGGTAATCTTCATCCCTGCTCTTGCCTCCGGGAAAACTCCGGGTCCCCCAACCCGCCTCAGCCTCCCAGCCTAGCTTGACAGGGCGGGGGAGGGGAAGCGGCCGGACGGCACGATCACGAGGCGTCCAGGTCGAAGACGGGAATATCCATGGCGCGGGCGGTGGCGGTCATCCGGCGGTCGTAGCTGGCGAGCGAGACCGGCTGGCCGCTGTCGCGAAGCCAGGCGCACGACGCCAGATGGAGCGCATCGAGCGTACGCGGAAAATAGGGGCCGGGGAAGGGCTCCAGCGCCCGCGCAATGACCGGTTGGTTGAGCTCCAGCATGGCGACCTGTGCGATCAGTGTGCGGGCGTGTTCGCCGCATGAGTCGGCAAGCCCGTGCGCATGCAGCCGGTTCCATGTCTCGACCTCCATCAATCTGCTGGAAGCCAGCGTCTCGCGCCAAAGCGACTCCGGCGGACTGCGGTCTTCCGCTATGAGGTAAGCCAGTATCACGGACGTGTCGAGGTAGATCACCGGTCGCTTCTGGCGGCGTCCAGATCGTCGAGGATTTCAGCCAGCGTCATGACGGGAGGCGGGCGCGGCGGCGGCTTCCCGTCCCTGTTGACGGCGAGCGGCGGCGTCATCCAGCCCTTGCGCACCAGGTCGGCCAGGAAGGCGTCGGCGAGAACCGGGCTCCGGGTCTCCCTCGGCGGGCCGAGTTCCGCAACCACCCGGTCGCGGTCGGTCACCAGCACCGTCTCGCCGGAAGCCGCCAGCCGCACATATTCGCTCAGCCGGCTGTTCAGCGCCTTTATCCCGACCGATCTCATAATGGCTATGGTGGCAACCGGTGGCGACCTTGTCAATCGCAGCCGGCAGGCTCCACCGCGATATTGTCGATCAGCCTTGCGCGGCCGAGACGGGCGGCGGCGAGCAGACGGGCGGGGCGGTCGAGGCGCTGCATGGGCGCCAGGTTTTCCGCGTCACGAAGCTCGACATAATCGACGGCGGAGAAGCCGGCTGCGGCGATCTCCGCGGCGGCCTCGGCGAGGCAGCCTGTATCCTCGCCGTTCCGCAGGCGTCGGGCGGCCATGACGAGCGCGCGGTGGAGCGCCGGGGCGCATGCGCGTTCCTCCGGGCCGAGCAGGGCGTTGCGGGAGGAGAGCGCGAGGCCGTTGGTGTCGCGCACGGTCGGGCAGCCGACGATCTCGACAGGGAGGTCGAGGTCCCGGACCATGCGGCGGATCGTGGCGAGCTGCTGGTAGTCCTTCTCGCCGAAGAAAGCGAAGTCCGCGCCCGTCTGGACCAGCAGCTTGGAGACAACCGTCGCCACGCCGTCGAAATGCCCCGGCCGGTCCGCCCCGCAAAGCCCGTCCGTGACGCCGGAGACGGAAATGTTCGTCGCGAAGCCCGCCGGATACATGACTTCGGGCGGCGGCGCGAACAGGAGGTCGATGCCATAAGGAGCGAGCGTCTCGCGGTCGCTCTCCTCGGTTCGCGGATAGCGGGCGAGGTCGGCCGGGTCATTGAACTGCTTCGGGTTGACGAAAAGCGTGACGATGGTGCGGTCGGCGCGCTCGCGGCTCGTGGCGGCGAGGCTCAGATGGCCCGCATGCAGCGCGCCCATGGTGGGCACGACCCCGATGGAGCAGCCCGCCCGGCGCCAGGCGCTGACGAGGCGGCGAAGGTCGGGAACGGTGCGCGCGGTGAGCATGGCGCCGGAACAGTCCTGCAAACCGTCTGGCCCGGCAAGCGGGGATGTGGGACTCTCGCCGCTTATGGAACCGCGACCCGTCGTCCGGCTCCTGCCCGGCCGGCAGAAGCGCCTCCGGGCGGGGCATCCTTGGGCCTACGCCAACGAGATCGAGATGTCTGCCGACGCGCGCGCGCTGCCGCCGGGAACGCTCGTGCGGCTGGAGAGCGCCGACGGCCAGGCGCTGGGCGCGGCGATGTTCAACCCCCGGGCGCTCGCGGCGGTCCGCCGCCTCGACCCGGACCCGGAACGGAAGATCGACCGGGACTGGCTGGCGGCGCGGCTGAAGGCGGCGCTGGCGCTCCGGCAACGGCTCGGCCTCGCGCCCTGGTGCCGGGTCGTCCATGCCGAAGCGGACGGGCTGCCCGGCCTCATCGTCGATCTGTTCGGCGCCGTCGCCGTGGCGCAGCTCAACAGCGCCGGCATGGCGCGGCTGGAAGCGCCGCTGGTCGAGGCCATACGCGAGGCGCTGCAGCCCGAGGCGCTGGTGTTTCGCAATGACAGCGCCCAGCGCGACCTGGAGGGGCTGGAAACGGAGACCCGGATCGTTTTCGGCGAGGTCTCCGGGCCGGTCGATCTGGTCGAGAGCGGCTGCCGGTTCCTCTGCGACCCGCTCGGCGGGCAGAAGACCGGCTGGTTCTACGACCAGCGCGACAACCGGGCCTTCGCGGCCGGCCTCGCCGAGGGCGCACGGGTGCTGGACCTTTACGCCTATCTCGGCGGCTTCGGCATAAGAGCGGCGCTGGCGGGCGCGCGCGAGGCCGTGCTGGTGGACCGCTCCCGCCAGGCGCTGGAGCTCGCCGCCAGCGCGGCGGGGCTGAACGGCGTTGCCGGACGGGTGCGGACCGAGCGCGCCGACGCCTTCGCCTTCCTGGAGGCGGCGGAACCGGAAGGCTTCGGCCTCGTCATCGCCGACCCGCCGGCTTTCGTGCGCTCACGGAAGGACCTGGGCGCGGGGCTGCGCGGCTACCGCAAGCTCGCGCGCCTCGCCGCACGGCTGGTGGCGCCGGGCGGCTTCCTGCTGGCGGCGTCGTGTTCACACAATGTGACGCCCGAGGCCTTCGCCCTGGAGGTCGCGCGCGGCCTCGGTCAGGCAGGCCGCACGGGCCGCGTGCTGCGCACGGCCGGGGCCGCCCCCGACCATCCGGTGCATCCGATGCTGCCGGAGTCGGCCTATCTCAAGACAATGATGTTGCAGCTTGACTGAGGACGCTCAGTCCAGAATCTCGAAATGGGCTTCCGTCGGTTCGCGTCCGACGCCGTTGATCGGCAGAATGTCCTGCGGGCAGGCGGAGAAGGCGACCACGACATCGAGATCGGCCTCGAACAGCACATGGTCGCCCGGTTTCGTCACCGGCGCGGCGAAGGCGAGGCCGCCGCCTTCCTCCCAGGGAATGTTCATGAAGAGGTTGAGCGGCGAGGGCGTCTCCGGCGGCGTCAGGCCGAGTTCGTAGAGGGCGGCGGCGAGGTTGTCCGTGCAATTGTCGTGGTATTCCGTGCAGCCGAGCAGGCCGTAGCGGTAACTGTCGCAGGCCGCCATCAGCGTGTCGTGGACGCCGGGCGAGGTGTCCTCGACCAGGGTCAGGATCGGCCGGCGGCGGTTGCTGTAGAGCGCGTCGCCGACCTCCGGGCGCATCTTCGTCAAGGTCGCGCGGGTGTGCTCCATCGACATGAACTCGCGCAGGTCGTGCCGCGCGAAGGCCCAGGTGTCCACCACTTGCTCGCCATGCGTGTTGACGACCCTCACCTTCTGTCCCCTGCGCGCGAACGCCGCCTTGCCGCTCCGCGCGGGGATGGTCCGAAGCCCCGACATGACGCGCCTCCCATGCTGGCCGGAACCGGCAGGATGAAACGCGCGGCCGGCCGGGGTCAAGCCGCCGGCTGCCGGCCCGCGCGCTTTCGCAGCGTTGACCGGCGGCGGCGGGCATGGCGTATTGGCGCTCTTGCCGCATGGGGGAGAAGACCATGCCAAGGGACCGCGAGACAGAACTGCCGCGCTACGCCGCGCCGGGGCGGCCGCTCGGGGCCTATCCGCGGCTGCGCGCCCGGCGCAACCGCCGCGCCGGATGGACGCGCGCCCTGGTCGCCGAAAGCCGCCTCGGGCCGCAGGACTTCATCTGGCCGCTCTTCGTCGTGGACGGCGAGGGCGTGTCGCAGCCCGTGCCCTCCATGCCGGGCGTCTGCCGCTGGTCGGTGGAGCTGCTGGTCGAGCGCGTGCGCGAAGCACGGGACGCGGGCATTCCGGCCGTGGCGCTGTTCCCCTATGTCGATCCCGCGCTCAAGACGCATGACGGCGAGCACGCGCTCGATCCGGAGAACGTCGTCTGCCGCGCGATCCGGGCGGTGAAGGCGGCCGCGCCGGAGATGGGCGTGGTGTGCGACGTGGCGCTCGACCCGTTCACCACCCACGGCCAGGACGGCATCGTGCGCGACGGGCTCATCCTGAACGACGAGACCGTGCATGTGCTCTGCGAGCAGGCGCGGGTGCAGGTCGAGGCCGGCTGCGACATGATCGCGCCCTCGGACATGATGGACGGGCGCGTGGGCGCCATCCGCGACACGCTCGACGCCGCAGGCCACGAGGACGCCTCGATCCTTGCCTACTCCGCGAAATACGCCTCGGCTTTCTACGGGCCCTTTCGCGATGCGGTCGGCTCCGCCGGCGCGCTCGGCGCGGCCGACAAGAAGACCTACCAGATGGACCCGGCGAACACGGAGGAGGCGCTCCGCGAAATCGCGGCCGACCTCGCCGAAGGCGCCGACATGGTGATGGTCAAGCCGGGCCTGCCCTATCTCGATGTCATCCGCCGGGTGAAGGAGCGGTTTGGCGTGCCGACGGTCGCCTACAACGTCTCGGGCGAATACTCGATGCTCAAGGCGGCCGGCGAGCGCGGCTGGCTCGACTACGACCTCGTGCTGCTGGAGAGCCTCATGGCCTTCAAGCGCGCCGGCGCCGACGCCATCCTCACCTACGCCGCCATGGAAGCCTGCGAGCTCCTGGCGAAGGAGTAGGCGGGCCAGCCGCACCTTTGGAAGGGGGCGCGAAGATTGGACTGGGACTTATAAGCCTACGGAATTTCCTAGTTTAGGGTATTGGACAACTTGGGCATCGCTCGTCCACCGACTCCAGAAATTGCTTCACGACGGCCGATACCTGTGCAGCTTCCCACATGCCGCGAAACCCACTATCTCCGGCTTTCCAAGCGTTAGTCGCCATAGCGTAGGTCATGCGATCCGCTTCGTCGTCCCAAACATGGACATCGTAATTGCCGCATACTGAGCACGGCCGTATGGCCCCGGCTTCTCTGGCGCACCTTTCGATGCTCTCCATTGTGTGGCTGTTCATCTGGCCGTCTCCTTATCCAGGCTCGTTACAGGAAAACCATATCCGCACGCCAAGCCTTATCTTCGCGAGAGAAGGGCTGGGCGCATCCGTCAATTCAATAATTCGCTCGGTATCAATAGCCTGCGGCCAACGCCCGTAAGCTGAGCAAGCAGCAATTGCCTTCCGGCCCGATAATTCAACTAATTTGTCCATCATTTCCGCACCGAAAAAGCGTTTCGTTCGTGCCTTTGCTTCGGACTTTGGAGACGGGCTGATGTTCGTTTCCACAAGTATGCGCACCGCATCACGAGACAAGCTTTCTATGCGCGAGAATAGCTTGAAGTCCTGTCCGCTGGCGCTGCTAGGGAGTGTCAGCAAGAGGGCAAGGACGATACCGAAATAGCGCATCGGAATTTCCTACGTTAGGTCTCGGTATTGGCTATCTTGGTTCCGACAAGTCAGCGCTTCATCCGAAATTCGAAATAGGCCCTAACAGCGTTCTTCAGGTCAGCCGTCACCTTGCCGAGATTCGAGCCCGGCCGGATGCGAATGCCGTGGCGCGGTACTCCCGATGGCGAGCAGCACAAGAGCCCCAGCAGGAACCTGATGCATCCTTCGTCGAGTTCGTCCAGATCGCAGTCGTAATGGCGCTCGACGCGCCGGCACCGGCTGATCTTGTCCCCGATCACCCGGTCACTGTTCCCGCGCGCCGTTTTCAACCAGAGGCGGAACGCCGATATGGTCTCTTCCCTCATTCGTCGTCTCCCAAGGGGAGCGGAACATCCTCATTCCGCTTCGGATAGGAGCGGGCGAGGATTCGCTTGAAGTTGGTCCAGCCGCGATCCGGCGACGCGCGCATGAGCGCCATAACGCCGATAAGGTGCTCTTTCAGCTTCGGATGACCGACATCGCCCGTCAGCCACTGAAAATTCTTGTGCTTCCGCCTTCCGGGGGCAATGGGCGGATTCAACCGCTTCAGTTCGTCGAGAACGCCGGGGGCAAGGCGGTCATAGACAATGTCGTTCGTGTAGTGGCCGATGACCGACGGGCGTTTCACGCCATCCGGTCCGGGCCAGCCCTTCAGTCGGAAAATCTCGCTGTAGAATTCTGGTGGGAATGTACGTGTCCACGGCCGCAATTCCTTGGCAATGAACTTCTCAAGGATTTCGGCCAACGCCTTCTTCGCTCGGATTTCCTGATAGCCTGTTGCCTCGTCCACCAGGGCGATGACGCCCACGGTGGCGAGCCCACGGATCAAGATTTCGGCGCGGTCCGCTATGTGCCGTTGCGAGGGTAGCAGCGCGCCGGCGTCCCGCGCCTTCAGATAGACTTCGCACACTTGCGGCAGCACGGTTGCCGGATAGCCATACGCTACCGGCCCGCGAGCCGGAGCTTTGAACGCGACTGGAGTTGACGCCGTCACCAAATCTTTGGAAACAAAGGGCGCAAGGTTTCCTGCTGCCAGAAAAGCCGGCAAGTTGACGCCGTCATCGGGTTGATGCCGCTTCGAGGTTCGATGGCGGCCTAGAGCCGCCTGAAATCCGCCTCGACTTAGGACGCGAGTTTCATCCTCAAGCACATAGCATTCGATCTCCACATTGCCCACGACGAGCGGGCGATCCGGCGTGCCAGCGATGACCTTCTTGGGTTCCGTCTTGCTCATTTCGCCACCTTCAGTCCTCGGTTGATGGTGAAGTCGAAGGCCGCCAGCGGGTCCGCGTTGCGGAGGTTGTAGCGGTAGCAGAACTCATCGACATACCGCTGCGAGTGCCGCCGGCTGACACTGTGGAACTGGCCGAACATGCCGCGCTTCAGGAACGCCCAGAAGCCTCCAATGGTGTTCGTGTGAATGTCGCCATCCACATACCAAGTGGAATGCTTGATGACGCTATGGGGCAGAACCTTCTCCATGCCCTTGTAGGCCGTGTATTCGTCCGTCATCAGCTCAGACGCATCCGTGTCGATCCGCTCCCGGACAAAGGCCCGAAGGTTCTTGCCCTTCAACTTGTCCTTCTGCGTTGCCTTCGCAGTGACGCGGCCGCCGCGCTCGATGGCGCCGACCACCGGGGCCTTCTTCGTGCCGCGCCCGCGCTTGTGTGTGCCGTCCTCGCCGTCGCCTTTCGTGCCTTTGCGCGGCTTCCCGCCGATATAGGTCTCGTCCATTTCGACGATGCCGGTCAGCATGGGCCGCTGGTCGGCTTGGGTCATGGCCTCCCTGATCTTCATGGTGATGCGCCATGCGGTGTTCTTGTTGACCTCCAAGTCGCGGGAAAGCTGGAGCGCGGACAGGCCCTTTTTCGCGTTCAGCATGAGCGTGACCGCGAGGAACCATTTTTGGAGCGGAAGGTGCGTCCGGTGGAAGATGGTCCCGACTGTCACGCTGAAGCTCGTCTTGCACTCGTAGCAGTGGTGACGGTGCGGGCGGGCCTTGTCAGTGCCGCGAGCGGTATTGAGGGAGCCGCAATAGGGGCAGTGAGGCTCGTCACCCCAGCGCGCCTTTTCCAGGTGCGCGATGCAAGCGTCCTGATTGGGGAACCGCTCGAAAATCTGTATGATGTTCATGGCTTTCCGTCCTTTCGGCTGCGCCATCGTTCTCTAGACAAGACCGATATTCGCACCGATTGGACGGAAGATCAACACCCTAAACTAGGAAATTCTGCAAGCCTAACTCGCCACGCGGTCGGCTGCCGAAGGTAAGCGCGAGCCCAAAACGGGTGGCGGTTACGATGTTCTCAGGCGTGAAGCCAGCTGACTCGACAACCCGCCTTCCGAAGCCGCACACGCGGAAGCCGAAACCCTCTCGATGCAGCCCAGCTTGACGGCGGCGTTTGGGGCATCACGCTAACGGAGAACAGATTATTGAGAGCAGTCATGACTCCTGCACGCATTATCGGCGCGGTTGCCATTGCGGCGGTCCTCGCGACTTCGCCCGCCAGCGGCCAGAACGATCCGCGACCGAATGCCAAACAGTTCGTGCAGAACGATGCGTGGTGCCCGATCGTGCTGAACCACCATCTGCCAGCTATGACGAATGCGTTCGTCGAACTCGTCAAGAAGGACCTGTCGGAACGCCGGGATCTGGTCATCTACGAGGCTATCACGCCGTTACTTGAAACCTTGTTATCCGTCGGGAGGATGGACGATCAGAACCCGGTCAGGCAGGCGCATCTTGCGATGGCGTGTACCCTCGGCTTGCCCGTGGTTAAGAAGATGATCGCCCGCGATCTCAAATGAAATTGGTTCCAGCCCGCGAGATCTGAACGGCTAGGCGTATAAGTCCCAAATTTATGAACGAACAAGGAGATATTGATAAGTTCATGGAGCTAATAACCGCAGTCCGCCAAGATGATATCGTCTGCATCTCAGCACTTATGTAAGCGTTGCTTGGGCGGCACCCGATTTTCAGCTTGACGGGGGCCTGAAGGGTAGGAGTTCGTCGATGCGGCTGTTGGGATGGCCAGCAGCAATGGCTTCAAGGGTTGCCTTGAGCCAGGCATAGGGCTCGACGCGGTT
>JAJEIH010000138.1 GCA_022827685.1 Alphaproteobacteria bacterium | reverse complement strand
GTCCGCGCCCGCCGTGGCCACCGTGGACGGCACGGGGCTGGTGACGGCAGCCGGGGCCGGCACAACCACCTTGACCGTGTCAACCGGGGACCTGTCGGCTGCCGCGACAGTCACGGTGTCGGAGGCATCCGACCCGCCGCCGGTCACGGACGATCCCGATCCCATGGCAGTGTCGGCGGACAGGGCGGCACTCGTCGCGCTCTACGAGAGCACCGGCGGCGAGCGCTGGGTCAACAGCACGAACTGGCTCAGCGACCGGCCGCTCGATGAGTGGCACGGGGTCAACACCGATCACGACGGCAGGGTCGCATACATTGCGCTGTTCAGCAACGGGCTGGCGGGTCCGATCCCTCCGGAAATCGGCCAGCTCACTGCGCTGGTCGATTTGCATCTCAGCAGCAACGAACTTTCCGGAAGCCTCCCGCCGGAACTGGGCGACCTGACAAACCTGTTCACGCTGTCCCTGTTCCACAACAACCTGTCCGGTGCGCTTCCCCCCGAACTGGGCAATCTCGCCAGGCTGGAGAGTCTTACTCTGAACGGCAACAATCTATCCGGATCGATTCCGTCCGAACTCGGCGCCCTCGCCAATCTGGCGCGACTGGCTCTGATCAGGAACGACCTGTCGGGCCCCATCCCCCGCGAACTCGGCAACCTCGGAAGGTTGGAGCGGCTTGACCTGGCAGCCAATCGCCTGTCGGGTCCCATTCCGTCCGAACTCGGCGCCCTCGCCGGGTTGACTCGTCTTGCCCTGTGGGGGAACCGGTTGACCGGTTCGATTCCGCCCGAGTTGGGCAACCTCGGCAGACTCACCGAACTCTATCTCAACGACAACCGATTCTCGGGTACGGTGCCGCGGGAGTTGACCGCGTTGCCGCTGACGACATTCTGGTGGGGAGGCAACCCGGGGCTGTGCATCGCGGACACGGCAATCTTTGCCGATTGGGTGAGCGGCATCGGGAGTTACGTCGGGGGCGACTATTGCAACCGCTCCGGCCGCGCCGCGCTGGACGCGCTGTACCGCGCGGCGGGCGGTTCCGGCTGGGTGCTTTCGGACGGTTGGCCCGACGCCCCCCCGGACTCCCGGCACGGCGTCCGCGTCGATGCATCGGGCCGGGTGATCGCGATCGACCTTGCCGCCAACGGGCTCGAGGGAGACCTGCCGCTGGAACTCGGCGATCTGGCGGCTCTGACGGAACTGCGGCTCGGCAACAACCCGGACCTGTCGGGGCGCCTGCCGTACACGCTGGCGCGCCTCGACGAGCTGTCGGAGTTCGACTATGCCGGGACGGGCCTTTGCGTGCCCCGGGAAGATTTCCTGCGCGACTGGCTCGACGGCGTGGCGGTGCACCAAGGCACAGGCCTGGACTGCGAACCCACGGCCGACCGGGACGTGCTCGCAAGAATCTATGACGCCATGGGCGGGAGGCAATGGTTCGACACCGACAACTGGCTGACCGAGGCGCCGCTTCGCGAGTGGTACGGGGTGGATGCGGACGCTCAGGGCAAGGTCATCCGGCTCGACCTGTCCCACAACGGCCTGGCGGGCGCCATCCCGCCCGATATCGTCGCACTCGACAAGCTGGAGGAGTTGACGCTCTTGGCTTTCGATTCAGGGGGAGCGCCGATCCCGCCGGAACTGGGAGAACTCCCCAACCTCAGGAAGCTGAAGCTCGCCGGTATCCATGCGGCCGGATCCATCGCGCCGCAGCTCGGCAATCTTGCCCGTCTTGAGGTATTGGATCTCACCGGCAACGCATTGTCCGGATCGATTCCGCCCGAAATCGGCAATCTGCCGAGGCTGATCGAACTGCATCTCGACAACAATGCCCTGGTCGGTTCGATTCCGCATCAGCTCGCCAACGCGGCGCGCCTGGAGCAGATCCACCTCGCGAACAATGACCTGACCGGCGCGCTGCCCGCGTCGATTGCGGGTCTCGCCAAGCTGCGGGTTCTGGACCTTTCCGGCAACAAGCTCTCAGACTACCTGCCGACGGCGTTCGGCGATTTCGCGCGACTCGAGTACCTGAACCTCTCCTACAACGATCTGTTCGGCGCCATCCCGGCGGAACTTGGTCGCCTGGAAAACCTGGCGGAACTTTATCTGAGCAACAACTCGCTTTCCGGGCCCGTTCCGCCGGAGCTGGCCGGGCTATCGAGACTGCACTCGCTGGCCCTGACCGGCAACGCGGAACTGTCCGGCCCGATCCCGGCCGATCTCGCCGGCCTCGGCGAATTAAGCTATCTGCAGGCTGCTGGCACGGCGCTGTGCGCGCCGCCGGACGCGGCGTTTCTCGCGTGGCTCGACGGGCTGCTGACCCGGCGGATAAGGCCCTGCGGCACCGAGCCCGAGGCGGCCTACCTCACCCAGGCGATCCAGTCGCGCGAACTGCCCATCGCTCTGGTGGCGGGCGAGCCCGCCCTGCTGCGTGTCTTCCCTACAGCCGAACGCGCCGCCTCCGCGCGCCTGCCCACGGTGCGGGCGGACTTCTACCTCAAAGGAACGCTCGCCCACTCGGTGGATATTGCCGCGGGGCCCGGGCCCATTCCGACGAAGATCGAGGAGGGGTCGCTGGACCGATCGGCTAACGCGGCCATCCCCGCCGAGGTGGTGCAGCCGGGCCTGGAGATGGCGATCGAGATCGATCCGCAGGGCACGCTCGACGACAGCCTGGGCGTGGCGAGACGGATCCCGGAGAGCGGGCGGCTGGCGGTGGAGGTGCGCTCGATGCCGGTGTTCGACGTGACCGTCGTGCCGTTCGTCTGGGAGACCAATCCCGATATGTCCGTCGTCGAACTCGTGAACGCCATGGAGGCCGACCCCATGGGCCACGACATATTGAGGTACGTGCGCACCCTGCTGCCTGTCGCGGACCTGGCAGTGACGGCGCACGCGCCGGTCCGGACCTCCAGCAACGAGGGGAGCAAACTGATTGCCGAGACCCGCCTGATCGCGACGATGGAGGGCGCGACCGGCTACTACATGGGGCTGCTGTCGGGGGAATTCTCCGGCGCCGCGGGAATCGGCAACCTGGGCCGGCGGGTCGCCTACTCGATCACGGACGCCGCCACGATCGCGCACGAGTTCGGACACAACCTGTCGCTGCAGCACACGCCCTGCGGCAACCCGCTGGGCGTGGACCCCGCCTATCCGTACGCCAACGCATCGCCGGGAGGTTGGGGATACGACTTCAGCGGGCAACGCCTAGTGGCGCCGGACGAGCATCACGACCTCATGTCCTACTGCGGGCCGCCCTGGATCAGCGACTTCAGCTTCGACAAGGCGCTGCGCTACCGCCTGCACAGTGAGGGGCGGCTTCGCCCGCCGCTGGCGGGCGAACCTCCGGCGCCCGTATCGTCGCTCATCGTCTGGGGCGGCGTGGACGCAGGCGCCGCGCCGTTCCTGGAGCCGGCTTTCGTGACCGACGCGCCGCCCGCGTTGCCGCAAGCCCCCGGCCGCTGGCGCATCGCCGGGTCGGCGGCGGACGGTACGGTGCTATTCGACCTGACCTTCGCCATGCCGGTACAGGTGCACGGCGACGGGAGATCGAGCTTCGCCTTCGCGCTGCCGGCGCAGCCCGGGTGGGCGGGCTCGCTGGAATCGATCACGCTCTCGGGTCCCGGCGGATCGTTCACACTGGAGGCGGATGCAAGGCCGCCCATGACCGTCCTGCGCGATGGACCGGGCGCGCAGGTCACCGGCATTTTCCGCGAGCCTGCGACTGCGGACGCCTTGCGCGGGACCACCCGGCCGGGGCTTTTCAGCCGCGGGATTCCAGAACGGGCCGGATGGAGCCGATGAGCGCGCCGTCCCGGTATTGGAGTTGTTCTTCGAGCCAGGCGGCGGAAGGATCCTTTTTCATGGCGGCACGTCGGGATGCCGTCGCCGGGGAGGAGTTGACCGTGCTCACGACCGCAATCATTGTCCTGCCGTTGCTCGCCGTCCGGATGCACTACGAATTTCTGGTCCTGACGTCGAAACTGGTTCAAGCCCTCTCGGGACACCTGCGCGCCGGCGTGGCCATGGCGGTCACTCTGGCGCTTGCGGCTCATGTCGTGGAGGTCATCGTATTCGGAATCGGCTGGTTCGTCTTGATCGAAGCCGAACTTGTGGAAGTCGCGCTGCCTGACCTAACGATGGTCGACGCGATCTATTTCTCGGGCGCGGTCTACACCTCGCTCGGTTTCGGAGACATCGTTCCCGTGAGCACCGGGGGCAAGTTCCTGGCGGTACTGGAGACGATTACCGGGCTGGTGCTCATCGCCTGGACGGCATCATTCACGTACTTCGAAATGCAGCGGCACTGGATGCAGGGAGAGAATCCGGAACACGGTCCATGAGCAAGGCCGCAATGCCGCGAGCTCTACAGAAAATGTGAACCGATGGTCCTCATCGGCGGACTTCCCTCCAGTTTCGCACACGCTCGTGACGCTGGTGAAAACCATTGGTCAACCCGTCTGCAGACGATCTCGCCGCCCGTGCGCCGATGCCGCGAAACCGCGTCAGCCCTTCCG
>JAJEIH010000036.1 GCA_022827685.1 Alphaproteobacteria bacterium | reverse complement strand
GTATCGCGCTGCCGCCCAATGCGCGCGAACACCACGCCTGACCCCCAATCCTTCGAAAATGTAGTGCATACAACCGGCGCCGCCGGCATAACCCACTGTTCTATCGAATACTTTTAAACGGCACTGTTGAAGTTGGGTTAGAGTGCACTCCATTGGGGTTGAAACGATATTGGGGCCAAGTCCGGAATTGTCGCCCCGGCCCCCGAGCCGGGGCCCAGCGCCGCCGGCAAAGCATGGCAAAGACCTCGACAGGCTGGACCCCGGATCTCCGCTTCGCTCCGTCCGGGGTGACAAGTGGAGCTGCGCATTCAGACTTGTGTCAACCGGAACGGATCATGCTCCAGCCATCGGGGCGAAGCCGGTCGGGGGCGTGCGTATCGCGCTCCCGTCCGCCGCCCTCCCATGCTATGAAGCGCACCTTATGGCCTCCCCCCAGGACCTTCCCGTCCGCGCGCTGATCGGCCGCCTCTGGCGAGGCCATATCCGCGCCAGCCTGCCGGCGCTCCGCCTGGCCGCGCTGGCGATGGCGCTGAGCGCCGCCGCGCAGGCCGGCTATATCCGCGTGGTGCAGGAGCTGGTGGACGAAGTCCTGGTCGCGGGAAACGAAGCGCTGATCGTCTTCGTTTCGCTCACGATCTTCGCGCTGGGCCTGGTGCAAGGCTTCTCGGCCTACTTTTCGGCCGTCATTCTCGCCAGGGTCGGCCAGGGCGTGGTCGCCTCCTTCCAGTCCGCGATGTTCGGCCATCTGGTCCATGCGGACCTGGTGTTTTTCGACAACAGCCGCACCGGCGCCCTGATCTCGCGCTTCACCAACGATGTGAACCTGATGCGCCAGGCGCTGTCCACAACGCTGCTCACGCTGGGCAGGGACAGCCTCACCATCGTCTTCGTGCTGGGCGTGCTGTTCTACCAGGACTGGCTGCTCACCCTGATCGTGCTGTTCGTCTTCCCGACGACGCTCATTCTGGTGCTGCGCATCGGCCGGCGCATCCGCCGGATCACGAGTTCCGCGCAGACGAGCTGGGGCGAGTTCACCGCCACGCTCGAACAGGCGCTCACCGGCATCCGCCACATCAAGGCCTACCGGCTGGAGGACCGCGAGCGCCGGGAAGCCGACGCGGCCATCGAGCGCATCCGCCGGCTCGCGGTCAAGGCGGTGCGCGTGCAGGCGGTCTCCCGCCCGATCATGGAGTTCCTGGGCGCCGTCGCCATCGCGGCCGTCATCTTCTACGGCGGCGGGCAGGTCGCCTCCGGCAACATAACGCCGGGCACCATCGTCGCGTTCCTCACCGCCTTCCTGATCGCCTACCGGCCGGTCAAGCATCTCGTCAGCGTCAACGCCGCCATCCAGAAGGGACTGGTCGGCGCGCAGCGCTGCTTCGAACTGCTGGACCGGAAACCCGAAATCGTGGACGCGCCGGACGCCGACCCGCTCCGCGTCGAACGGGGCGAGATCGCCTTCGAGGACGTGTCCTTCTCCTATTCGGGAGGACCGGCGGCGCTCTCCGGCCTCTCGCTCACCTTCCCGGCGGGCCGCACATCCGCCCTGGTCGGGGCTTCCGGGGCCGGCAAGACCACGATCCTCAACCTCATCCCGCGCTTCTACGATGTCGAAGCCGGCCGGGTCGCCATAGACGGGCAGGACCTGCGGAGCGTCACCCTCGCCTCGCTCAGGGACAGGATCGCGCTGGTGAGCCAGGAGGTATCGCTGTTCGACGACAGCATTCACGCCAATATCGCCTGCGGACGGCCGGGCGCGGAGGAAGAGGAGGTCGAGGCCGCCGCGCGCAATGCGGGCGCGCACGACTTCGTCGAGGCCATGCCGGAGGGCTACCGGACGCGGGTCGGCGAGTTCGGCGTGCGCCTTTCGGGCGGCCAGCGCCAGCGCATCGCCATTGCGCGCGCCATGCTGAAGGACGCGCCGATCCTGCTGCTGGACGAAGCGACCTCCGCGCTCGACACCGAGACCGAGCGGCTGGTCCAGGCCGCGCTCGAACGCCTGAAGCAGGGCCGCACCACCGTCGTCATCGCGCACCGCCTCTCCACCGTCGCCAATGCCGACGTCATTCACGTCATCGACAAGGGCCGGGTTATCGAGTCGGGCGCCCACGGCGCGCTTCTGGCGCAAAGCGGCGCCTATGCGCGCCTGCACGCGCTCCAGTTCGCCGAGGCGGGCCGCCGCATTGCCTAGAGACCGTTCGAGAATCGATTGTAGGCGGCGCCCGTGTGCATCGGGGCGGGACCGAAGTCGATACCCTGCCCCCTTTCCGCCATGCCCCATATCGTCATGCCCGGACTCGGTCCACTAGTGTCCGGTTCAGCGATCGGGGGAAGCCGATTGCGGGTCGGCCAGCTTTCTCCCCTCCCGCTCGGCGGGAGGGGCCGGGGGAGGGCCTCGCGGCGCGCGCGGACGGTTGCCGGGCTGCGCCCGCCGGCCTGGCGGCCGGCCCCCTCACCCGTCCTCTCCCCGCAAGCGGGGAGAGGGGAACTCGCAGCCCACACCCCCCTCATCCTGAGTAGCGGGCGCGTATCGAAGGACCGTCCCGAGCCTGTCGAAGGGGGCATTCAGGCATGATAGAAAGGGAGCAGACGGGAGGGACCGTCGCGGTGGCGGAAATGGATGCCCGGAACGAGTCCAGGCATGACGGAAGGGGGGCGCTCGGGCATAACGGGACCGGATCCTGCATCGATGCAATTCTCAAACGGTCCCCAGGCAATGCGGTCTAAACGCCTCGGCAGGCGGCTGTTGCGCCACCCGGCGGCGCAGCGCTTCGCGAAGCGGCTGCTGGTCGCCTATGTCCGGCTGGTGGCCGGCACGACGCACTGGCGCGTCGAAGGGCGCGAGCACCTGGAGGCGGCGCTGAAGGAAGACGGCAGCGCCGTGGTCTGCTTCTGGCACGGGCGGCTGATGCTCTTTCCGGTGGACTGGCCCTGGCCGGACCGCACGCATGTGCTCATTTCCGCGCATCGCGACGGCCAGATCGGCGGCTCCATCGCGGAAGGGTTCGGCCTGCATACCGTCTCCGGCTCCACGGAGCGAGGCGGCGCGCCGGCGCTGCGCCGCCTGGTCCGCCTGGTGCGCGCGGGCGACATCGTGGCGATCACCCCCGACGGGCCGCGCGGACCCCGCGGGGTGCCGCATCCGGGAGCGGCCGCACTCGCCCGGCTCACGCGGGTGCGCATCCTGCCGGTGTCCTGGTCGGTCCGCCGGCGCATCCTGCTCGGAAGCTGGGACCGGCTGCTGGTGCCGCTTCCCGTCAACCGGGGCGTCTATCTGTTCGGCGAAGCGCTGCCGGTTTCGGACGAGGACGCGCTCCCCCGCCTCAAGGAAGCGCTGGACAGCCTGACCGACCGCGCGGACCGGCTGTGCGGACACCAGCCCCTGCCATCGGCGGCCGCGCCATGATGCATCTCGCCTACCGGGCGGCGACCGGCCTGCTGGCGCCCGCGCTGCCCTTCTATGTCGCCCACCGCCGGCGGCGCGGCCGGGAAGACCCGGTGCGCCTGCCCGAGCGGCGGGGCATTGCCGGCGCGGCGCGGCCCGACGGCCCGCTTGTATGGTTCCACGGCGCGAGCATCGGCGAGACCGCCTCCGTCCTGCCGCTGATCGACAGGATCACCGCCTTGCGCCCGGATACGGCGGTGCTCGCAACCTCCGTCACCCGCACCGCCGCCACATTGCTGGCGCGGCGCCTGCCGCCGGGCGCCATCCACCAGTACTATCCCATGGACAGGACGGCGTGGGTGCGCCGTTTCCTGAAGCACTGGCGCCCGGACCTCGCGCTCTGGATCGAGTCCGAACTCTGGCCCAACATGCTTTGCGAGCTCCGGATGCAAAGCGTGCCGGCCGCGCTCCTGAATGCGCGCATGTCGCCCGTCTCCTTCAGGCGCTGGCGGCGCTTCCCGCGTTTCGCGCGCCGGCTGCTCGACTCGTTCGAGGTCACGCTTGCGCAGGACGCCGAACATGCGGCCCGGTTCCGCATGCTGGGAGCCGACCCCGTGCGCATTCCCGGCAACCTGAAATACGCGGCCCCGCCGCTCGGCGCGGACGAAACGGCGCTCGAAGCGGTGCTGGACGCGGTGGCCGACCGGCCGGTCTGGCTCGCCGCCTCCACCCATCCCGGCGAGGAGGCGCATGTCGCCTATGCGCATGAGGCGCTCAGGCACAGCCATGCCGGCGTGCTGACCCTGCTGGCGCCCCGCCACCCCGAGCGCGGCGACGAGATCGAGACCCTGCTTTCGGCGAAGAACGGCCTCGCCGTTGCCAGGCGCTCGCGCGGGGAACTGCCGGGCGCGGCGACCGGGGTCTATCTGATCGACACGCTGGACGAGCTCGGGCTGTTCTACCGCGTGGCGGAGGCGGTGTTCGTCGGCGGCTCGCTGGTGCCGCATGGCGGGCAGAACCCGCTCGAGCCGGCGCGGCTGGGCGCGGCGCTCGTGCATGGGCCGGCGATGTTCAATTTCACCGAGATCGTGGCGGAACTGGCGGCGGCGGGGGGCGCGCGCCGGGTCGCGGACCGGGACGAGCTGGTGGCCGCCATCGGCATGCTGCTTTCCGACAGCGAAGCGCGGCGCATGCAGGCGGCCCGTGCGGCGGCCGTGGCCAACGCCCGCGGCGGCGTGCTGGACGAGGTGCTGGGCGCGCTCTCGCCGCTGCTCGCCCGCATCTGAGCCTGTGCGTCCGCCCGCCTTCTGGAACGATGCGGGCGCGCCGGAAGGCCGGCTGCTCGCCCCGGCCGGCCGGCTTTACGCCCTGCTTTCGCGGCCCGGACGCGGCAGGGCCCGCCGGGCGCCGGTGCCGGTCGTGTGCATCGGCAATGCCGTGCTGGGCGGGGCCGGAAAGACGCCGGTTGCGCTTGCCGTTGCCGAACGCCTCGCCGCCGCCGGGCACCGCCCGCACTTCCTCTCGCGCGGCTATGGCGGCCGCGAGCGCGGCCCGGTGCGGGTCGATCCGGCGGCGCATGGCGCGGGCGATGTCGGCGACGAACCGCTGCTGCTGGCCCGCGCCGCGCCGGCCTGGGTTGCGCGCAACCGCCCCGCCGGCGCGCTCGCCGCGGCCGGGGCGGGCGCCAGCATCGTCGTGATGGACGACGGCTTCCAGAACGGAAGCCTCGCCAAGGACGCGGCGATCCTGGTGGCCGACGGCGCGGTCGGCTACGGCAATGGCCGCGTTTTCCCGGCCGGGCCCTTGCGCGAACCTGCCGAAGCGGCCCATGCGCGCGCCGACGCGCTCGTCGTGGTGGGCAACCTCCGTTGCGCCCTGCCGAATGGCCTGCCCCGGCTTGAGGCGCGTCTCATGCCGGCGCCGGGCAGCGAGCGGCTCGCGGGCGAGGCCGTGTTCGGCTTCGCCGGCATCGGGCGGCCGGCGAAATTCGCCGAGACGCTGCGGGAGCTGGGCGCGCGGCTGGTCGAGTTCCGCGCCTTTCCGGACCACCACGCCTACCGGCCGGAGGAAGCGATGGCGCTGCTTGAGCAGGCCGCCGCGCTCGGCGCAAGATGCGTCACGACCGAGAAGGACGCCGTGCGCCTGCCGCCGGACATACGCGGCGCAGTGGAGACGGTGCCCGTCAACATCGAATGGCGCGACCCCGGCGGCCTCGACCGCCTGCTGCAGGAAAAGGGACTGATCGGATGACGGAACCGGATGCCGTGCTCGAATTCTGGTTCGGCCCGCCCGAGGCGCCCGGTTTCGGCTGGCCGCGCGAGGCCTGGTTCCAGGGCGGGCCGGCGTTCGACGAGCTGTGCCGCCGGTTCGAGCCGGCCGTCGAGGAGGCGCTTGCCGGCGGCTTCGACGACTGGCGCTGGCGGCCGCGGCACTGCCTCGCCCTCATCCTGCTGCTCGACCAGTTTCCCCGCAACATCTACCGGGGCACGGCGCGGGCCTTCGCCGGCGATCCACGCGCCCGCGATCTCGCGCATTTCGCCCTTGCCCGGGGCTTCGACCGGGCCGTGCCGGGCGCGCTCCGCATTTTCCTCTACATGCCGCTGGAGCACAGCGAGTCGCTCGCCGACCAGGACCTCGTCGTGCGCCTGTTCGACGCCTATGGCGACGCCGACAGCCGCGAATACGGCCGCAAGCACCGCGAAGTCATCCGCCGCTTCGGACGCTTCCCCCACCGCAACGCCGTGCTTGGCCGTCCCTCCACGCCCGAGGAGGAAGCCTTCGCCGCCGACCCCGAAAACCGCTTCGGGCAGTAGGCGGCCTTACCGCCAGCCGCCGCCGCCGTTCACGTAGACCGTGTCGGCGGTCATGAACTCGCAGGCGTCGGAGCACATGAAGAGCACGAGCTCGCCGATCTCCTCCGGCTTGCCGAAGCGGCCCATCGGCACGTCCGAGAGGAAGGTCGCCATCGTGTCGGGCGTCGTCGCGGCCGCGGCCTGGAACGGCGTCTCGACGGGGCCCGGCGAGATCGACAGGCAGCGTATGCCGCGGTTCGCGAACTCCCGCGCCACGCCGAGCGTCATGGTCAGCACCGCGCCCTTGGCGGAGGCGTAATGCACCGAGGTGCCGGGCCCGCCGCGCTTGTGGGACATGGAGGCGACATTCACGATCACGCCCCTGCCGTTCTCCAGCATGTGCGGCAGCACCGCCTGCATGCCGTAGAGCACGCCGTTCACATTGATCGCCCAGGTCCGCCGCCAGAGGTCGTCGTCGATATCGAGGAAGGCGGACCGGCGCACCGCCGCCCCGGCGCAGTTGAACATGAAGTCGATCCGCCCGAACTCCCGGATGGCCTCCGCGACCGCCGCGTTCACATCCTCCCGGCGGGTGACGTCGGTGGCGACGGCGAGCGCCCGGCCCCCGGTCTGGCGGATGATCTCGACCGTGTTCTCGTTGCCCTCCCCGTCGATGTCGCAGGCGACGACATTGGCGCCTTCGCGGGTGAAGATCTGCGCGGTCGCCCGGCCGATGCCGCTTGCGGCCCCGGTGATGACGATGGTCTTGTCCTGGAAGTAGCCCGGCGTGCCGGTCATGGAAGATTGCCTCGCTGTTTCGCCCTCTTTCTGGATAGCGCGGCGGGAATTTCCCATCAAGCGGCGCCGTGCGCGGCATCCCGCGACAGAGGGCGGCTACCGGTTGTGGGGCGGATTCCTCGCGGCCTGCACTTCCCTGACCCGCTCCGGCCAGGTGGAACGGATATAGGCGAGGATGTCCCAGATCCCGTCATCGCTCAGGACATCCGCGAACCCCTGCATTCCACTCTTCGGCCCGCGGATGCCGCGCGCCGCGAACAGCGCGTCGCCGCCGAGTTTCGTGTAGTCGAACAGCAACTGGTTGTCGTGGTGCCAGGTGTGGCCCGTTTCGTCGTGAGGCGGCGCGGGAAAGACGCCGTCCTCGCCCGGTCTGCGCCAATCGGGCTGGCCCTCCAGCTTCGCCCCGTGGCAGGAGGCGCAGTGCTCCGCATAGAGCGTCCGCCCGTTTTCCAGGTCGCGGCCGTCCAGCTCGTGGCCGGCAACGGCAAGAGCCGGCCAGAGGAGGACGAGCAGCGACAGAACGCGCGTCATGCGACCTCCACCCATGTCTTCATGCCGGAGGCCTGATGCCCGAGCGTGTGGCAGTGCAACAGCCATTTGCCGGGATTGTCGAACACGCAGAGGATGTCCCGGCTCTGCTGTCGGTCGACCAGCGTCGTGTCCCGGTAGTGGCCGAGGGCGCCGTCTTCCCCGATCTCGTGGAAGTGGTGGCCGTGCAGGTGGATGCCGTGCGCAAACGCAGTGTCGTTGCGCAGCGCGATCCGCACCGTCTCGCCGCGGGCGAACCGGCGCCACGGCTCGACGGGCATGCCGGAACGGTGGTTGAAGGCCCAGAAGTCGCTGCCGCCATGCCGACCGCCCATGGCGCCGCCCTGCATGACGAGGGTGTGGCGGGTCGCCGCCTTCCCGTCGGGCGTCGGGATGTCCGGCGCCGGCAGGGGCGCGACGGGGCCGCCGAGGGGCGCCGGGTTCGATCCGCTGACGGCGATGGCGCCGAGAGGGAAGAAGCCGTCGCGGGCGCGCAGGGCGAAGGAGACGGGTTCGGCCACGTCGAGGATGACGTCGGTGCGCTGCGCCGGGGCGAGGAACAGCTCGCCGAGCGGGGCCGGCTCGGCAAGCGGCATGCCGTCATGGGCCACCACCCGGCCGGCGCCCCCGGCGATCTTCACCGGGAACATCCTCGCCGTGGCGGCGTTGATGAGGCGCAGGCGGATGCGGTCGCCGCGCCGCACCGTGTCGGTCGAGAACAGGGCGCGGGCGTAATTCCCCATCCGCCCGCCATGGGAGAAGTCGTGCCGGTTGCCGAAGCTCTCGTGCAGCGCGCCGTTCCGTTCCAGGCGCCAGTCGTCGAGGACGACGGTAATGTCGCGGTCGACGGCGGGCGGGTCCGGCTCCTCGACGATCAGCGGGCCGTAGAGGCCCCGCGCCACCTGTTCCCAGGAGCGGTGGTGGGCGTGGTACCAGTAAGTGCCGGGATAGGGGACATCGAAGGTGTAGTCGAAGGTCGCCCCCGGCTCGACCGCCGCCTGCGTCAGCTCAGGCACCCCGTCCATGGCATTGTCGAGGTGGATGCCGTGCCAGTGGATGGCCGAGCTCCGGCCGGTCGCGTTCTCGAAGGCGACCGACACCCGCTCGCCCTGCCGGAAACGGAGTTCGGGCCCCGGGCTCGATCCGTTGAAGCCCAGCATCGCAGTGGGCGCTTCGCCCTCCGGCAGGATGCGGGCGGTGACGGGCTCCGCCTTCAGCCGGATGGCCGGCGCCGCCCGGACGATCGTGGGCAAGAGGGTAGCGGCGACCGAGCAGGCAAGGAATTCTCTTCGGTTCATGGACTACCTTCCAAGGGCGCTCCCAGCAGGGTGGTCAACGCGGCCGTTGCGAGGAGCACAAGACAGACCGCGGCCCACTCGACGGCGATGGAGCGGCGCAGGCCCGCCGCCGCCTTCCCGTCGCCCGATCTCATGGCGGGAACGAAACGGAGCTTGTTCGCCGCCGCGGCCGCGAGCAGACAGCCGACGGCGCCGGTCTTGGCGAGCAGCGTGAGGCCGTAGCCGGTCGCCAGCAGGGCCTCGATGCCGCCGACCAGCCGCCACGCCATGATGATCCCGGCGGCGATCAGGAGCGGTACCGTGATGGCGGCGATGCGCCCGAAGCGGTGTCCCAGGCCGGCTGCGAGGGAGAGGCTCTCGCGGTTGCCTGCAAGCGTGCGGAGAGGCGAGAGGATGCCGATCCAGAAAGCGGCCCCCGCGAGATGCGCAAGCAGCAGAAGCTGAAACCAGATAGCCCCGGTATCCGCGACATGCCCGACCCGGGTAAACGACCACAGCGCCATCAGGCCGCCCGCTGCCGCGACCGGGAGGCCGATGCCGGGGAGCCGGAGTCCGAGAAGCACCAGGCCCAGGCCGGCGACGCGTAGAACCAGCGCCGTTCCAACCGGGGTCTGCCACAGCAGGCCCAGCATCTCGGGATCCGTCATGCCCGAGAGTTCGCCCGTCATGGCCGCGCCTTTCAGGGAAAAGCCGATGCCGGCAGCGAGCAAGGCGAGCGCGGCGAGCCCGGTCGCCTGCCGGGTCATGGCACCCTGCAGGCCGTCGGTCTCGCGGGCGAAGACGATGCGCGCCAGCACAAGACCGATGCTTCCCAGCGCCCCGAGATAGAGCAGGAACCGCGCGAATGCCGACGCCAGTTCCCAGCTGTCCGGCACGGGTCATTGCACCCGGAAGGCGAAGGCGTTGCGCATGGTGTGTCCGTCGCCCGACAGGCCGCGCCATTCGATCCGGTAGAGACCGCTGCCCATATCGTCGAGCGGCAGCTCGAACCGGGTCGCGAACGCCGTCCGTTCGCCCAAATCGAGATCGACCGGGGTTCCGTCGTCATGCGTCACCCGGATCCGTGTCAGGCGGATGCGCTTCGCGAAGGTGAGGACGATCTGTGCAGGGGCCTGCGCCAGCACGGCGCCGTCCTCCGGCGCGGTGGCGTCGACGGCGGAATGCGCCAGCGCCGGGGTCGCCGCCAAGGCAAGCATCGCGGCCAGCAGGATCGCTCTCACGGTTGTTCCCTCATCGGATGCCGTTGGCGCGCTGCAGTTCCCGGACATAGGCGACGACCGCCGCCACGTCGCGGCGCGTCAGCCCGTCGACCGGCGGCATGTTCCCGAAACGCCAGTGGTGCGCCCGGACACC
Source organism: Alphaproteobacteria bacterium (assembly GCA_022827685.1). Lineage (GTDB taxonomy): Bacteria > Pseudomonadota > Alphaproteobacteria > Bin95 > Bin95 > Bin95. Next base: position 15,751 of record JAJEIH010000036.1, on the reverse strand, counting down.
CCGGGCAACCGCGCGCTGGAACGACTCGTCGCCGTGATGGCCGGGCTCGTAGATGATGTGGACCAGGGGAGGAGCGACCCCAACCTGTCCCGCCGCGTTGCTCCCATGGCAGGACGCGCAGTTGGCCTCGTAAATCTTCCGGCCGGCTTGCGCCCGTGCCGAGAGGGAGCCCGGCACGGTGACCGACGCGATCGCCGCGCCGCCGCCCGCGCCGTCCTCACCGCCGAAATACAGGTAGCCGCCAACGCCGGCCGCGGCCAGGACGAGCAGGATCGCCGCCCTCTTCAGTGACATGCCCGGCCGAGCGCCTTCAGCCGCCAGTAATTGTAGGGAAGCGGGGTGACGAAGCCGGCGGCCAGCATGAGCGGCACGACCCACCATGTCAGCACGGCGCCGCCGGTCAGCGCCCAGTCCACCGCGTTCATCACGGTTTCCATGGCGACCATCGAAATGAACGACATCCCGATCGCGGTCCGGAAGGCCGTTCGCAGGTCCATCTGGCGGGCGAGGATGACCGTTTCCAGCGCAATCGAGGTCAGCAGCCCGTTCATGATCGCAAGGCTCATGATCGCCAGGGTCGGCCAGGGGATGCCGGTGAACTGGAAGAAGGCGATGGTGCCGAAGTCGCCGATGGCGCAGCCCAGCAGGCACCAGGCTGTGTTCTTCGACGCCGTCCGCCATGTGTGGCGGCAGTGCCAGTCGATGGCGACCCTTGCAGCTATGGCGACCATGGCGATGCCTCTTGCCCCGTCTTCACCAACAACATAGTGTTTCCAGTTACTGGAAGGTCAAGCGCCAGGGCCCATGAACATTTCCGCCGCCTCGAAAGCCGCCGGACTGTCCGCGAAGACGGCGCGTTACTACGCCGATATCGGGCTGGTGCCGGCCCCTGCGCGGTCGGAGTCGGGCTACCGGAGCTATGATGGCGCCTCGGTGCGGAAGCTCATCTTCGTGCGCCGGGCCAGGGAGTTCGGGTTCTCGATCTCGGAATGCCGGGAGTTGCTCGGCCTCTATGAGGACAGGCAGCGTTCCAGCGCGGACGTGAAGCGCATCGCGACGAGGCGGCTGGCCGAAATCGCCCTGAAGCAGAAGGAACTGCAATCGCTGCACGACGAACTCGCGCATCTCGTCGACGCCTGCAAGGGCGACGACCGGCCCGATTGCCCGATCATAGACGGCCTGGGCGCCCGCCGCGCCGGTTAGCGAAGCGCTTCCGGCCTCAGCGCCTGCCGCCCGGCTCGCGGGTGTGGTGCGCGATCAGCCAGAAGACGAAGGCCGTGCAGGCGAGGAACCCGGCCCAGGCGATCCACTCCATCGCGCCGTGCATCCGGCTCGCCACGAACAGGAAGCCCGCCGCGCAGAGGATCATCGTCATCCCGTAGAGATATTTGCCGACCCCGCTGTCCCACACGGCCCAAGCCTCCCCTTCTCGTCCCCGCCGGTTCTAGCCGACCGGCGCGAAGCGTTCAACGCCGCTCGGCTCCCGGCGCCGCCTTTCCGCGTCACCCCGCCGCGCCTTGATTACGCAATGGACCGTCTTTAGGGTCCGCCCGACCCCTGCGCGAGCGATGCGACGAAGGAAACAGGCGCCCCCATGACCGAGATGCGTTTCACCGGCACCGAAAGCTATGTGGCCACCGAAGACCTGATGCTGGCGGTCAACGCCTCCATCACCCTGGAGCGGCCGCTGCTGGTCAAGGGCGAGCCGGGCACCGGCAAGACCATGCTTGCGGAGGAGGTCTCCTCGGCGCTCGGCCTGCGCCTCATCACCTGGCACATCAAGTCCACCACCAAGGCCCAGCACGGCCTCTACGAATACGATGCCGTCTCGCGCCTGCGCGACAGCCAGCTCGGCGACGAGCGGGTGAAGGACATCCGCAACTATATCGACCGCGGCAAGCTCTGGGACGCCTTCACCTCCGACGAGAAGGTGGTGCTGCTGATCGACGAGATCGACAAGGCCGATATCGAGTTCCCGAACGACCTGTTGCAGGAACTCGACCGCATGGAATTCTTCGTCTACGAGACCGGCGAGACGATCAGCGCGAAGCTGCGCCCGATCGTCATCATCACCTCGAACAACGAGAAGGAGCTGCCGGACGCGTTCCTGCGCCGCTGCTTCTTCCACTATATCCGCTTCCCCGATCCCGAGACGATGCAGGAGATCGTCGATGTCCACTTCCCGGACATCAAGAAGGAGCTGGTGAAGGAATCGATGGAAGCCTTCTTCAACATGCGGGAAGTGCCCGGCCTCAAGAAGAAGCCCTCGACCTCCGAGCTCCTGGACTGGCTGAAGCTGCTGATGGCGGAGGACATTCCCCCGGAAGTCCTGCGCGGCAAGGACGGCAACAAGTCCATCCCGCCGCTCTATGGCGCGCTGCTGAAGAACGAACAGGACGTGCATCTCTTCGAGCGCCTGATCTTCATGGCGAGACGCGAGGGCCGCTGATGCTCATCAACTTCTTTTTCGACGTAAAGAAGGCGAAGATACCGGCGACGATCCGCGAGTTCCTCATGCTGATCGAGGCGATGGACAAGCGCCTCGTGGTGTACAACATCGACGATTTCTACTACCTCTCCCGCTCCGCGCTGGTGAAAGACGAGAAGTATTTCGACCGCTACGACCGCGTCTTCGGGACCTTCTTCAAGGGCGTCGAGGAGATAACGGCGACGCTGTTCGGCGGTGACATTCCCGAGGAATGGCTGCTGCTGCAGGCGGAGAAGCTGTTCAGCGAGGAGGACAAGGCGGCCATCGAGGCCATGGGCGGCTGGGAGAAGCTCATGGAGGAGCTTCGCAAGCGGCTGGAGGAGCAGAAGGAGCGCCACCAGGGCGGCAACCGCTGGATCGGCACCGCCGGAACCTCGCCCTACGGCACCGGCGGCTACAACCCGGAGGGCGTCGCGATCGGCCAGCGCCGCCGCCGGCAGGGCCGCGCGCTGAAGGTGTGGGACAAGCGCGAATACAAGAACTATGACGACCACGTCCAGATCGGCATCCGCAACATCCAGCTTGCCTTGCGCCGGCTGCGCGAATTCGCGCGCGTGGGCGAGGACGACGAGCTCGACCTCGACGAGACGATCCGCAGCACCGCGCATAATGGCGGGCTGCTCGACATCATCATGCGCCCGGAGCGCCGCAACCGCGTCAAGGTGCTGATGTTCTTCGATGTCGGCGGCTCGATGGACGACCATATCCGGGTCTGCGAGGAGCTGTTCTCGGCCGCGCGCACCGAGTTCAAGCATCTCGAATACTATTATTTCCACAACTTCACCTACGAATATATGTGGCGGGACAACCGCCGGCGGCATGAGCAGCGCACGCCGACCTGGGACGTCATCAACACCTATCCGAAGGACTACAAGGTGATCTTCGTGGGCGACGCCTTCATGAGCCCCTATGAGATCACCTACAAGGGCGGCTCCGTCGAGCACTGGAACGAGGAGCCGGGCCTGCTCTGGGCGCAGCGCATGCTGGACCAGTGGCCGAACTCGATCTGGCTGAACCCGCGGCCCGAGACACGCTGGGAGCACACGCCGTCCACCATGATCGTCAGGGAGGTCATGGCAAACCGCATGTTCCCGCTTTCCATCGACGGCCTCGACCGGGGCCTTCGGGTGCTGACCGCCGCCTGATGCTGCGGTTCGCCCTTGCGGCTGCGCTTGCCGCATCCCTTGCGTCAGCCGCTCCGGCCTCGGCCGGCGGCGTGATCGCCGTGGAAGACGCCCGGGTGCGAATTCTGCTCGGGTATCGGCCCGGCGTGGCGTGGCTGACAATCCGCAACTCCGGCGAGGCCGACCGGCTGGTCGGCGCGGAAACCCCGGCGGCGGAGCGGGTCGAGCTTCACAAGCATGTCCATGAAGGCGGCGTGATGATGATGCGCCGGCTGGAAGCCATCGACATACCCGCCGGCGGAGAAGCGGCGCTGGAGCCCGGCGGTGACCACCTGATGCTGTTCCGCCTGGAAGCCGGGCTGAAGACCGGTAGTACCTTTCCCCTCACGCTCCTGTTCGAAAAGACGGGCGCCGTGACCGTGGAAGTCCGCGTGGTGCCGCTCTTCGAAACGATGCCGAAGCGCAAAAGCCGGTGATGTAACGGCCTGGCGGCGCGCGTTCAGCCGAGCAGCGCGCCCTCCAGCGCCTCGACGGTGAAGGCGAGCCCGATGCCGGCGCACACCGCGCCCGCAAGCCGCGGCTGCAGGGCCGCGGCAGAGCCGGCTTTCCACACACCGCGCACCAGGAACGCCGTGCCGAGCGCAATGGCCATCTGCACGACCGCAAGGCCGACCAGATAGGCGAGGACCGGCGTCGGCTCCGCGCCGATGACGGCCTCGCCATAGGCCGCGCCGTGGAAGAGGCCGGCCAGGGCGAACAGCAGCGCTGCGGCGGGCGCCGGGAGGCCGCGCCCGAACAGCACCATGCCGCCGAGCAGCAACACCGAAAGCGCAATGACCGGCTCGACCATCGGCAGGGCCACCGCGCCGACCGTGAGCAGGCAGCCCGCCGCCATGCCGGTGACGGCTGCAAGCGGCGGCGCCCAGACATTGCGCATGAAGGCCGCCGCCAGGCCGACCGCGACGACGAAGGCGAAATGGTCGATCCCGATCACGGGATGGCCGATGCCGGAAAGCAGCCCGTGCATGAAGGTCTCCGCCGCCGCGCCGCCCATCGGGTGGTGGGCGAAGGCGGGCGCGGCGGCAAGCAGCAGCGGCAGGGCGGCGAAAGCGATGCGGGACGGCATTGCGCGCTATCCTCTACAAGCGGATTTGAAGCGCGGAGCCTACAGTTCCGTCCGTCCATTGTCGATGCTCGGCCCGGGCGGGATGTATATTCCCGGGGCGCGGCGCGGCGGTAATCTGCACCCCGGCCGGGCCGGACCGGCAGACGGAGGTTCGATGGCGCTCGGAGTCGCAGGCATGCGGGTCGGGATGTGGACCGACCCGGTCCATCACACGGGCTGCACGGCTGTCCTGCCGCCGGCCGGAAGCCTGCCGCATCGCGGACCTCGCCCATACCGGCATCGCGCGGACGGTCTCGCCCGCCCATACCAGCCTCGACGGCGATGCGCTCTTCACGCTCGCAACCGGCGAAGTCGAAGCCGGCCTCGACCTTGTGGCCGAACTCGCGGCCCAAGCCGTAGCGGACGCCGTCCGCGCAGCCGTCCGCCATGCCCAGGGCATCCCCGGCTTCCCCGCCGATCCGAGGGCGCAGCGCGTGACTTGACCCGGGTTTCTCACGCTTGACTTCGCCCAATCCTACTCCTGTTTTATATGCATAAAGCCAAATAGACGGCCATGCACACGACCCACCTGCGCCGGGTCGGCGGCTGGCAATGCTTGCAGTGCCGCCTGCCCTTCCCGACCTCCTGAATCCCGGAAGCGGGGCCAAAGTGGATATCGGCATTGAGGACGGCCGCCTGATCGTCGCGCCCAGGGCCCGGCCCCATTACCTGCTCGACGAGCTTCTGGCGCAATGCGACGAGGATTCGGTCATTTCGGCCGACGACCGCTCATGGCTTGACGCAAGCCCGGTCGGTAAAGAACTGCTGTAGTGGAACGCGGGGCGATCTGGCTCGTCAGCCTGGACCCCGCTGCCGGCCATGAACAACAGGGCACGCGCCCGGTGTTGATCGTGTCCCCTGCCGCCTTCAACCGGGTGACCGGTACGCCGGTCGTCCTGCCGATCACGACGGGAGGAGGCTTCGCGCGCCGTCGAGCGTTCGCCGTATCCCTGGAGAATGCCGGCACCCGGACGACGGGCGTCATCCGCTGCGACCAACTGCGCGCCCTCGACCTCGCCGCCCGCAAGGGAAGGCGCCTCGAATCCGTGTCCGAACCCATTTTGGAGGATGTGCTCGCCCGCCTTGCCGCCATTCTCGAATAGCCGGGTTCGATCCGCCTTCAAACCACCGCCGGGCTTCGCCTTTCCAGCAGCATGACGTCGCGCCATTCGCCGGCGAGGGGGCCGTGGGTCATGCGGCCGAGGCGTTCGCGGACGCCGACCTGGCGGAAGCCGAATTTGCGGTGGAGCGCGATGCTGGCCGCGTTCTCCGGGAAAATGCCGGCCTGGAGGGTCCAGAGGCCGGCCGCTTCCGACGATTCGATCAGCGCGCCGAGCAGCCGGTCGCCGACGCCCCGACCGCGCACGCCGTCCGCCAGATAGATCGAGACCTCCCCCACACCGGCATAGACCGGGCGGGAGGACATCGGCGAGAGCGCAGCCCAGCCGACGACCGCGCCGCCCTCTTCCGCCACCAGCCGGCAGCATTCCAGATGGCCGGCATCCCATTCCTCCCAGGCGGGCACGGTCTCCTGGAAGCTCGCATGGCCGGTGGCGATGCCGCCGCCATAGATCGCGAGCACGGCCGGGCCGTCCGCCGCCCGCATCGACCGGATTTCAACCATCAGTCGTCATAGACGACGAGGCTGACCAGCGGCACATCCACGCGCGCGCGGCCGCCGAGGAAGCCGAGTTCCACCAGGCATACCGCGCCCCGCACATCCGCGCCGATGCGCCGCAGCAGCTCGATGCCCGCGCCGAAGGTGCCGCCCGTGGCGAGCAGGTCGTCCACAACCACTACCCGCTCGCCCGGCCTGACCGCATCCGCCTGGATTTCGATGGTGTCGGTCCCATATTCGAGGTCGTAATGATGCGAGACCACATCGCCCGGCAGCTTGCCGTGCTTGCGCAGCATGGTGAAGCCGATGCCGAGCCGGTCCGCCACCGGGGCGGAGACCAGGAAGCCGCGCGCCTCGATGCCGGCCAGCCGGTCGGCGCCGAAATCCTCCACGGCCTCGCAGAGCCGGTCCACGGCATAGCGCCAGGCCCTGCCGTTCCCGATCAGGGTCGAGATGTCGTAGAACAGGATGCCGGGCTTCGGGTAGTCGGGGATCGTCCGGATGCAGGATTTGAGGTCCATGAACGGTCTCGCGGGTGAGGGTCCGGAGGGAAGCCTAGAACATCGCCGCCGCAAGCCCAACGGTCCGACGGGCCTGCTGCTGGCGCTTTCCGCCCTGCTGCTGGCGCCGGGGCTGGTCCTGCCGGCGATCACGATCGAACGCCTCTGGTTCGGGACCGACTATTCGATCCTGGCTGCGGTCGCAGCGCTCGCCCGTGAAGGAAACTGGTTCCTCGCCCTTGTCATCGGGGCGTTCTCGGTCGCTTTTCCCGTCGCGAAGCTCGTATTCGCCGGCTGGGCGTGGATGTCCCGCAGCACGGGAGGGCGCATGGTCGCGACGATGGGCGCGGTCTCGAAATACTCGATGCTGGATGTGTTCATCGTCGCGCTCACCGTGCTGGTGCTGGACGGGCGGCTGCTGACCAGCGCGTCGGCCGGTCCCGGCATTTTCTGCTTCGTGGCCTCCGTCCTGCTCTCGACCTGGGCGCTGGCCCGGCTCGGTCACGGCGAACGCTGAAGCGCCAGCGCCGCCAGCCGGCGTTCGTCGAGCTCGGCGCGGATGCGCAGCAGCAGAACCGTGGCCCAGAAGAACAGGAAGGCGGCATACATCACCAGCAGCGGGCGCAGCATCGCCGGGTCGAGGGCCGGCGCGCCGAAGCGGCTGACGCTCGCCGGCTGGTGCAGCGTGTGCCACCAGTCCACCGAGAACTTGACGACCGGGAGGTTGACCGCGCCGACCAGCGCCAGCACCGCCGCCGCCCGCCCGGCCCGGCGCGGATCGTCGAAGGCCCGCCAGAGCGCCATGTAGCCGATATAGAGGAACAGCAGCACGAGCACGGAGGTGAGCCTGGCATCCCATACCCACCATGTCCCCCAGGTCGGCAGGCCCCAGAGCGAGCCGGTGACGAGCGCGATGAGGGTGAAGCAGGCCCCCGGCGCGGCCGACGCCTTGGCCGCCAGCTCGGCGAGCGGATGGCGCCAGATGAGCGCGCCCGCGCTCGCCAGCGCCATGACCGCATAGGTGCTGAGCGCCATCCACGCCGCCGGGACATGCACATACATGATGCGCACGGAGTCCTTCTGCTGGTAGTCGATGGGCGAGTCGACCAGCGCCAGCCAGAGCCCGGCGGTGAAGGCCGCCGCCGACAGGCCCGCCGTCCAGGGCAGGACGCGCCCGGCGAAACGGCGGAAGCGGCCGGGATTGGCGAGGCGGTGCAGGCTGCGGGCCAAGGGTCCTATTGCTCCACGGCGTGACGGAGTGCGGCTGCGGCCGCAGCCGGCGCCAGCGCCAGCGCGGCCAGCGCCAGCGCGGCCAGCAGGGCGAGCGCGCCTTCCCGGCCCTCGGCGGCGGCGGCCCCGAAGATCAGGACGGGAATATAGAGCGGCAGCACGAGAATGGCCGTCAAGACCCCGCCGAGCCGCGCGCCGAGCGTGAGCGCCGCGCCGGCCGCGCCGATGAGCGTGAGCGCGGGCGTGCCGACGAGGAAGGAGACCGCGAGCAGGCCGAGGCGTTCGCCCGGCACGGCCAGCATGGAGCCGAGCAGCGGCGCGATGACCGCCATCGGCAGGCCCGTCGCGAGCCAGTGCGCCGCGCATTTGGCGAGCACGACCATTACCAGCGGTTCCGGGCGGGCGGCGAGAAGGTCGAGCGTGCCGTCCTCCCAGTCGGGGCGGAACAGCCGCTCCAGCGACAGCAGCGCCGCCAGCAGCGCAATCACCCAGAGGAGACCGGAGCCGACGCCGGCCAGGGTGCCCGGATCAGGCCCCAGTCCGAGCGGGAACAGCACGGCGCCCAGCACGAAGAAGAGCAGCGCCAGCCCGCTCTCCCCGCCCTGCCTGCCGGCGAGCGCGAGGTCGCGGCCGAGCAGGGCGAGAAAGACCCTCACGGGCCGGCGGCGCCCAGCTCGATGCGGTGCGCGGCCTCCGTCCCGAGCGGGACGTGGGTCGCGATGACGGCCGCCCCGCCGCCGGCGAGATGGGCCTCCAGTCCGCGCCCGAAAGTCTCCGCCGCGTCCTCGTCGAGGCCGGCGGTCGGCTCGTCCAGCAGCCAGATCGGAACCGGCGCGGCGAACAGGCGGGAGAGCCCGAGCCGCCGGCGCTGCCCGGCCGAAAGCAGCCGCGCCGGCAGGTCGGCAAGCGCGGCAAGGCCGACCGCCTCCAGGCCCGCCGCAACCGAGCCCCGGCCCGCGAGCCGCACCCAGAAGGCGAGGTTCTGAGAAACGGTGAGCGCCGGCTTCACTGCATCGCCATGGCCGACATAATGGAAGTCCGCCTCTTCCCGGCCCGTCCATGCCACCGTTCCGGCCGACGGCGGCAGCAGCCCCGCCAGCACGCGCAGCAGGCTCGACTTGCCGGCGCCGTTGGGGCCGGTGACGAGCGCGGCCTCGCCGGGGGCGAGCGCAAGGTCGAGGTCCCGGAACAGTTCGCGCCCGCCGCGCTCGCAGGCGAGGCCGCGCGCCTCCAGCATCAGCCGCCGATCGCCACCGCCGCCGTCGGCGACTGCACATGCGCCGCCGCCGCGTTGAACGCGGCGAACCGTGCGTCCGGCGGCGTTGGCGCCGCCGCCTGATTGCCGCGCATGACGATCTGCGGGTTGGCGAACAGCTTCTGGCCGACGGCGCTTTCCGTCACTTCCGTCGGGAAGCGGCCGGCGAGCGCGGCGCGTATTTCGGGCGCCAGCTCGCGGTCCATCGTCACCCTGCCCTCGCCGCTTGCATCGATCCGCGGCCGGTGGACCGCATCGTCCAGGTCGAGGCCGAAATCCAGCAGCATGGAGGTCAGCTGGAAGACCGCCGGCGCGATCCGCCGCCCGCCCGATGCGCCGAGCGCGAAGCGGCCCGCGCCGTCCGCGTCCGTCACCACCACCGGCGCCATGTTGTTGAGCGGCTTCACCCCGCCCCTGAGCGAGTTCGGCCGGCCGGGGCGCGGGTCGAACCAATAGACGCCGTTGTTCATCAATATGCCGGTTCCGGGCAGCATGAAGCGCGAGCCGAACCGCTCCAGCAGCGTGTTGGTGAGCGACACCATGTTGCCGGCCGCATCGACGACCGAGAGATGGGTGGTGCAGCCGCGCCCGCTCGCATCGCCGTCATGGCCCATATGCGCGAGGCGGTATTCATAGGCTTCCGAAAGCGCTTCCGCCCAGGCGATATACGCGCCGGCGTCGAGGCCGGCGGCGCGGTCGAGCCGGGCGTCGAGCGCGCCCAGCGCCCGCGCGAAGGTCGGCCCGGCGTTCAGGCCCGGCATCAGCCGCACCACGCCGTCATGGTGCGGCACGGCGAGCGGCTCGACCTCGAAGGCTTCGTAGGCGCCGAGGTCGTCGAGCGTGAGCGGCCCGCCGGAGGCAGCCATGTCCGCCGCTATGCGCCGCGCGGTCTCGCCCTCGTAGAAGTCGCGCGGCCCCGCTTCCGCGAGGCGTCGCAGCGTTTCCGGCAGCCGCCCGAGCGGGCGGCGGAGCGGCGCATGCGGCGTCTGCGAGACCAGCGGCGCGCCGCCCGGCAGGTAGGTCTCGCGGGCCTCCGGATAGCGCCCGAGGCCCCCGCTCATGCCGAAGGCGATCTGGAGCGTCGCATACCAGCTCGCCGCAAGGCCGCGCTCGGCCGTCTCGATGGCGGGCGCCAGCGCACCGGCCCAGGAGAGTGTGCCGTAGCGCTCCAGCGCCATGGCGAAGCCGGCGACGGCGCCCGGCACCGCCACCGCCTCGGGCCCGATCATGTTGCGGTCGCCTTCCACGCGCGGCCAGACGAACAGCGCGTCCTCCGGCCCCTCCTCGCCGCTGAGCGCATAGCGGGCGGGATCGAGCGAGGCCGGCGCGGTCATGGAATAGTCGATACCGACCGTGCGCCGCTCGTCGGCCAGATGGACCAGCATGACGCCGCCACCGCCGATGCCGCTCATCCAGGGCTCGGTCGTGGCGAGGCAGAGCGCCGTGACGACCGCCGCGTCCACGGCATTGCCGCCGGCCTTCAGCACCGCCGCGCCCTGCTCCGCCGCCTCGGCCTCCTGCGCGGCCACGAGCCCGTGGCGCGAGCGCACCGCCGGCTTGCTGAGGCTCCAGTGTTCGGCGCGGAAGGTCATTGCAGGTTCCCTTTCCCGGCCCTCATGCCGGCGCAGCATACCGCTTGCCTGTGATGGCCCATCGTAAAGCGGCTTCGGCCTTTCCGGAATACGGCGAGGCGGCGCCGCCCGCATAGACCGCACTTGCTGCGCCTCTTCATTTCCGGTATATTTTCCGGAAATGACGGATGCCACGGTCGATTCCGAACTGTCGCCGGTGACCCGGTGGCGCAGGCGCAGGCAGCGCCTGGGATTTGTGCGCGTCGAGGTTCAGGTCCGCAGGGAAGATGCCGGGCTGTTGCGGGACATCGCCGGCGCGCTTGGCGATCCGGCGCGCGAGGCCGGGACACGCGCCGTGCTGCGGGAGACCCTCGCCCCGCCGCGCATCGGCGGGCTCAAGGCAATGCTGGAGCAGGCGCCGCTCGAAGGGATCGATCTCGCGCGTCCTCGCGACTTCGGTCGCGATCTCCCCCTGTGAGCTTCCTGATCGACACGAACATCATCTCCGAGATTCGCAAGGGGAGCCGCTGCGATCCGGCTGTCGCTGCATGGTGGGCGGGCGTCGCGGAGGACGATCTGCGGGTGAGCGTGCTGGTGCTGGGCGAGATTCGCAAGGGCGTGGAACTGGCGCGTCAGCGGGACCCGCAAAAGGCCCGGGCGCTCGGGACGTGGCTGGACGACCTCGTCTCGGACTTCGGCGACCGCATAATTCCCGTCGATGCCGCCGTCGCCGAAGAGTGGGGACGCATGGCCGCGGTCCGGCCCGTGCCGGCGATCGACGCACTTCTGGCCGCGACGGCCAGGGCGAACGGGCTCACGCTGGTGACCCGCAACGCGGCCGATGTCGCCGGCCTCGACGTGGAGGTGCTGAATCCGTTCGAACCGTGACGGGGAGACGGGCTTTCCCGGCCGGGTTGTGCCAAACCCGCCTTGCCTCCCCCCTCATGCCGGCAGGATCGGGCCGCCGGTGACCGTGGTGCGCAGGAAGCGGCGCAGTTCGCCCAGCGGATAGTCGAGCCGCCCGCAATGCATGGTGCCGCCTCGATTGTCCCACATCAGCGTGTCGCCGACGGACCACTCATGCTCCCAGCGGAATTCCGGCCGGTCCAGCATGTCGAACATCTCGTCCAGCAGCCGGTCGGCTTCCTCCTGCTCCATGCCGACAATGCCGACGGTCGACATCGGATTGGCGTAGATCGCCGCCCGCCCTGTCACCGCATGCGCATTGATGACCGGATGGGTCGCGCGCTGTTCCTTGTCCAGCGACTGCGCCGCGATGGCGAGACTCTTGTTGCGCTGGTCCGTGCCATAGACGAACAGGCATTCGAGGCCGCGCGCGCGCTCCCGCGTCTCCTCCGGCAGCGCCTCGTAGGCGGCGGCGGCGCTGGCAAAGCAGGTATTGCCGCCCGAGGACGGCACGTTCGTCGCATGCAGGAGCGTCGCCTTGGCCGGTACCGCGTCATAGGCGAGGTCCGAATGCCAGCCGTTGCGGACATTCTCGATGGCGCCGCGCCGGGCGCCGGTCTCATCGAAACTGCCGTCCGCATGCTGGTTGGTCATCACCACCACGTCCGGCGCGTCGGGGTGGTGGTAGGCGCGCTGCACATGCGGCTGGAGCGGGCCGAAATGGCGGGAGAACGCCATGAGTTCCTCCGGACTCATCGGCGCCTCGCGGAACAGCAGAACGCCGTATTCCGCGAACGCGGCCTCGATCTCCGCCACGGTTTCCGGGTCGAGAGGCCGGCAGGGGTCCACGCCCGTGACTTCCGCGCCGACAGCCGGCGCCAACGGTTCGAAATGCACGCTCATATCGGCTTCGCTCCCTTCAGAAGAACGCGCTGGTGCCGGCGCTCCTCGCCCACGGGGAAGTCCGTGTTCACCGAATGCACCAGGCAGCGATTGTCCCAGAGCAGGATGTCGCCGAGCCGCCAGCTATGGTCATAGCGGAAGCGGTCGGCGGTCATGTGCGCGTAAAGGTTGTCGAGCAGCGCGTCGCTTTCCGCGCGTTCCAGACCCACCACGCGGTCGGTGCGGTTGGGGTTGAAATAGATGGCCTTCCGGCCGGTGTCCTCATGGGTGCGCACCAGCGGATGGAGAACGTCCGGCGTCTCCGCCGCCTCCTCTGCCGTGCGCGTCTCGGCCCGTCCCGGCGCGCGCGGCGTGTCGTAGCCGTGGACCGCCTGCGCGCCGTCGATCCGCGCCTTCACATCCTCATCCAGCGTTTCCCAGGCCCGGCGGGTGTTGCAGAAGCGGGTCTCGCCGCCGGAAGACGGCAGGGCGAGCGACTGGAGCATGGTCGCCTTGGCGGGCCGGGCGAAATAGCTGTCGTCCGTGTGCCAGCCGGAGAGGCGCACCAGGGCGAGGTCGTCCGGCTTGTCCTCGGGCCGCTTGTAGGTACTTTCCAGCATCGAGACTTCCGGCGTCCCGCCGTGGCGGCGATGGCGGAGGAGCTGCAATTGCGGCTCGCCAAAGAGGCGCGCGACCCTCAGAAAGTCCGAGGGCGAAAGCGGCTCGGAACGGAAGCAGAGCAGGTGCCGGTCGAGGAAAGCCTCGCGCATCGCCGCCGCATCGGCCTCGCCCAGCGGTTTCGTCAGGTCGAGGCCCGCCACCTCCGCGCCGAGCGCGCCGCTCAGCGGCCGTATCTCCAGTGTCACGGAACCGGTCTCCCTCGTTCAGTCTGCGGCGTCCGCCGCCCGCGGCTCTTTCAGGCGCAGCAGGAAGCGCATCTCGCCTTCCAGCACGAGCTCTTCGCGCTGGTTCCACACCCGGCTCGCGAGCGTCATCACGCCGGTCGTCCGCTGCGGCTCCAGCGCCACGATTTCAAGCTCGGGATAGAGCGTGTCGCCGGAGAAGACGGGCTTCAGGAAACGGCTGGACTGCTCCAGGAAGCCGACCAGCGCATCCTCCATCTCGGCCGCGAGGCCGGTTGCGCCGGGCGCCGTCTGGATCAGGGTCTGGAAGCCGTGCGCCATCAGGCCCGGCCAGCCGCGCGAGCGGCAATGCTCGATGTCGTAATGCACCGGCGCATTGTCGCCGCTGGCAAGCTGGAAGGCATAGAACAGCGACTCGGAATGGGTGCGCGAAGGCGCGTGGAAGGTCTCTCCGACCCGGAAATCCTCGAAGCCGCGCTGCGGCGCCGGAGCGCGCGGGGACATGGGCGTGCCGCCTCCTCTTCTGGCTCCGGCCAATGCTGCCACGACGCGGCAACGGGCGGAAGGGGCGCGGGACGCTGCGCGGTCGGTCCGCAGCATGTAAAGTCAACGGACCACCGCAGCCGGAAGGAAAGACCATGGAACCGGGATCGAATGCGCATCTGATCGGCGACGCCGGAGGGCGCGCCAGGCTGAACACGCCTGCCCTGCTGCTCGATCTCGATGCGCTCGACCGCAATATCGGGCGCATGGCCGCGCATTGCCGGCGGACGGGCCAGGCGCTGCGCCCCCATGCCAAGACCCACAAGAGCATCGAGGTCGCGCGCCGGCAGATCGCGGCGGGCGCGGTCGGCCAGTGCTGCGCGACGCTCGGCGAGGCGGAGGTGCTGGCGGGCGCGGGGATTCCGGGCGTGCTCGTCACCTCGCCCGTGGTCGGCCCCGGCCGCACCGCCCGGTTGGTTGCGCTGAACGAAGCCGCCGAGGGGCTGATGGCGGTCGCCGACGACCCCGGCGCGGTCGCCGCGCTGGCGGAGGCCGCGACCGGAAAGCCGCTCTCGCTTCTGGTCGATATCGATGTCGGCACGCGGCGCACCGGCGTGCTTTCGGCGCAGACGGCGGTGGCGCTCGCCCGGCAGATCGACGAGGCGCCCGGCCTCGTCTTCGCCGGCATCCAGGGCTATGCCGGCCACCTCCAGCATGTGTACGACTATGGCGAGCGCGCCGAGGCGGTGGCGGCCGTGTCCGAACGGCTCGCCCATGTCTCCTCGGTGCTGGCGGATGCGGGCCTCGCCCCGCCGCTTGTCACCGGCGGCGGCACCGGAACGCATGACCTCGACTACCGACACGGCGTGCTGGGCGAACTCCAGGCCGGCAGCTTTGCGGTGATGGATGTGGATTACGGCAGGGTCGCGCTGACGGAGGACGGTTCCGGCCCGTTCGAGCCCGCCATGTTCGTGATGGCGACGGTGGTGAGCGCGGCGGGCAACGAGTTCGCCATTATCGACGCCGGCCTCAAGGCGCTTGCGACGGACGGGCCGATGCCGCTTTTCGCGCGCGGGGCGCCGGAGGGCGCGACCTTCAGCTTCGCCGGCGACGAGCACGGCCGCGTCCACTATGCCGGGGACAACCCCGTGCGGCTCAGGGTCGGGGATATCGTCGAGCTGCACCCGCCGCATTGCGACCCGACGGTCAATCTCTACGACGTCTATCACGCCATGCGCGGCGAGGTGCTGGAAGCGGTCTGGCCGGTGGACGCGCGCGGCCGCCGGTAGCGCGATACCGGACCGGGCGGTTCGGCCTGCTCGCCACCGGCTGCGGCGGCATCGGGAACCGGGGACGGTCCCGTTTTGCAGGAGGCGGCGAAGGAATGCGACAATATCGTTCATGAATTTTAGGTAATATTTCCCTGATTGGGGCTTGCATTTTCAGAAACAGTGATATGATGGGTCCGAGGGAGGAGGCATCCGGAGCCGCTTCCCGCCCGCGCCGCCCGGTGCGGAATGACCCCGATTCAGCCGACAGGCGAGGTGTGTCCTGCGTCTCGCGCGCGCAATCAGGCGCGCGAGCCGCGCCGCCGCGATACGCCCGCCCCCGCCGGCGCAGGCGCGCGCGCAGGATACGCGCGAAACAGGGTCGCTCCGGTGCCGGG
>JAJEIH010000031.1 GCA_022827685.1 Alphaproteobacteria bacterium | reverse complement strand
GACCGGGCGCTTCAGCGTGTAGTCGAGTTCCGGGCTCGCCCAGACCGTGCGGCGGAAGGCGTCGGAGAACACAGCGGCGCGCTGCAACGCCGCCCGTTGCAACTCCAGATACGCGGTCACCTTGGCCGGCGTCGGATCGAGGATCGCCTCGGCGCGGGCCTCTTCGAGAGCGCGCCGCATCTCCAGGATGCGGGCCGTGGCCGATTGGGGATTTTCGGTGGCGGGCGGTTCGGCAGGCGGCGGCTCGGTCTTCTCCTTCCCCTCCGCCCTGTCGCAGTAGAAGTGCCAGCCGAGCGTATCGCCCGATCCACCGTCCCCACACCAGGACCGCCATTCCCCGCCCGCCGCGGACGCGCCGAGCGCCGCCCAGATGCCGGTCGCCGCGAGGAGGCGCGTCAGGCCGCGCAGGACGGCGGATTTCGCGGCGCCCGCCGTCATGGCTGCCGCCCGTAGAAGTCGCGCACCCGGTCCTTCATGAGCGTCTGCGTGCCGCCGGCGTCGGGCAGCGACACCGCCGGCTCCCGGGAGCCGTCCATCAGGTCCTGGGTGAACTCGGAGAGATCGAGGGCCGCGAAGTCGATGCGCTCGATCTCGGCCACGGTGATGCCCCGGCAGCTCGACCAGCCGATGCCGAGCTGCGGCCGGGCCTGCTGGTGCAGGATGCGCCCGAGCTTGGATGAGAACACGCACCAGGCTCGCGACCGGCGGATGCAAACGCCGAAGATGCGCTTCGAGCAGTACTTCCCTAGATAGTGGGTGTTGCCGGCGTTGCGCTCCTCGGCCAGCTCGCGCTCCGAGGCCGAGCAGTTGGCGAGACCGACCAGCAGGCCGGAGTTCTTGCAGCAGTTGGCCAGCCCGAACAGCTTGATATGGCAGGCGCGGCGCTTGCCGGTGAAGATGCGGAGACTGTCCCGGTCGAACTCCTCGCCGCCCATCTCGACCGCCATGTTGAGCCGCGTCGTCGCCTCGGCGAAGCCGGTATTGGCCTGCGGTTGCGTGCTCCCGCAGTCCGCACCGACGCACCAGCGCACGGACCCGCAGGCCCCGCCGCGCCCGGCATCCGGCAGGCCCGCGCCGCAATCCGAGACGTTGCCCGAGGCGAGATTGTCTGCGCCGTGGGACGGCGCCTGCGGGTCGGCGGCGACGGTCTTGCCCCTTGCAACGCCGGGATCGCTGTCGGTCACGGGCACGTCGGGCCGGACTGTCACCCCTTCGACCACGCTGCGCCCTGCCTTGCCGCCGGGATCGTCGGGATCGGCCAGCCTCGCGCGGCCTTCGTCTTCCAGGTCGCCCGCGCCGATGCTGCGTTCCGGCAGGTTGGTGCCGACGTAGCCCGGCACCGTGGCCGCGTTCGAGCCGTCCCTTGCAATGGCGCCTGCGACGGTCGCCCCGGCATTGCCGATGGCGCGCGCCGCCGCCTTGGGGTCCTCGGCCCGGGCGCCGCCGCCGAAGACGATCCAGAGCAGGAAGCCGAACACCGCCGCCAGCACGATCGCGCCGGGCAGGCGGCTTGCCCAGGCGCTCCGGGATTTCGGCCGCGCGCTCACCGCCCGTCATCCCTCATGCGCGCAAGATGGGCCTCCGCAACCGCGCGTCCGGCCTTGCCCTCGGCGGCGATGGCTTCCAGCGCGGCGATGAGGCCGATATTGCCGGCAATGCGGTCGTGCGGCGGGGCGGGGTCATCGGAACAGCCCCGGCTCTCGCAGGCCGGCACGCCGCCCGGCACGACGACGACCGCCGGCACGCGCGCGATATCGAACAGGCGGAACAGGCGCGGATCGATGGCGATGCCGACATTGCGGTCGCCGAGGCGGTCACGGATTGCCCTGGCGGTCGTCGGAAGCCCCGCCGCGCCGACGCCGCGCATCACGAGCGGCGCGTCCAGCACTGCCGCGTCATTTGCCCATTGCCGCCAGCTCGCCGCGGGCACCGACAGGCTGGTGAAGATCAGCACCTCCGCCGAAGCGGGGCGCCGGGCCGCGAACCCCTCCGCATGGCGTTCGGCCGGAAGGGGTTCGGACTGTCCCGGAACTGTGTGCCCGGCGGCTTCGCCGGCGCGTTCGAGCGCGCGATCCATGATCGAGCGGGTCCAGTCCGCAAGATCGTCGTTGCCGGCCTTGCGCAGCACCTCGTCGACCAGGCGCGATGCGTCGGCTTCAGGGCTTGCGGCGGGGATTTCGTCGGCACGGACCGGACAGGCACAGGCGCCAAGCAGCAGCGCGGCAGTGAGCAGAAGGACGGTTCGGGATGCGGAGAGGCGGATCGTCATGGCCTTGTCAGTGTCTTGATGATCGTTTCGTTTCATCGGGTTCAGAGCAGGCAGCAGTTGCGCTTGGTCCACAGCAGGTAGCCGAAGCTCTCGCCGGAAACCGGCAGCTCGCGGAGCGATTCCCACAGCACGGTAGAACGGCCGGTCGGGTTGCAGCCGGTCGCAGGCGTCGTCGCCGGCACGGGCTGGGTCATCTGCCAGCGATATTGCGACTTCTTCATCACCGGCATCGGGTAGCGCCCGCAGAGCGCCCGCGACCCGGACGTGCCCCAGGCGAGGCCCGCCCGGTGCAGCCGGTAGACCAGCCGCTGGGCCGCCAGCAGCGAGGCCTGCACCCCGCCGACATGGGCCGCCACATTGCCGGTCAGCGGATACATCCCGCCCTGGCAGCCCGCGCACCAGAACAGACCGTCCTGCGGCAGCCCGACCGAGGCCGCCGCGCAGTCGGCCGCGCAGGCCGCCTGGGCCGGCAGGTTGGCGAACAGCGCCGCCTCCGGGTTCAGCAGGAAGGTCAGCTCGTCGTCGAGCCAGGCCGGGTCGAGCTCCGAGACCCAGGCGATGTCGAGCCCGCCGCCCTCCAGGCAGCCGAGATCGAGCAGCACCCCGATCCAGCTCAAGAGCGGATACATGTAATAGTGCGCCTGCCAGACCGAGCCTTTCGCGCCGTCGCCGCCGGAGGACCCGGTGCGTCCGCGCGCGGCGGGCAGGCCGGGATCGATGGTGAGGCCGCCCAGATTGGGGAAGCACCAGGGCGTGCGGGTCACGTCCATGAGGCGCGCCGGCTCCCAGACCCCGAGCGACAGGCCGATGCGCGGAATGGGCGAGCCGCAGAAGCAGATCGGCGAGGACGGGTTGGGGGTGTCGACCACGCCGCCGGCACTCCCGATGGTGAGCGGCCCGATCGAGATCGGGAAGATGCACTCCCAGCAGACGTCCGAGATCGGGTTGACGAACCGCCCGGTGCAGCTCTGCGCCGAGGCCGGGCCGGTCCACAGCATTGCCGCGAGCGCGACAACGACCGGGGAGAGGAAACGGCGCTTCATTCCGGGGGCTCCGACGAGCCGCCCTCCGCCGGGCGCCGCGAGGAGAGCATGTTCACCATGCCCTGCGGTCCGGCGACGACGATCTCCGTGACGCTGCGCTCGACGCCGTCGCGGTCGCTGTATCTGCGGGTCGCGATCCGGCCCTCCACCATCACCGGATCGCCTTTCTTCAGCATCCGCTCCACCGCATCGACGGCTGCGCCGTAAACCACCACCCGATGCCATTCGGTGGCTTCAACGGGCTTACCCTCGCGGTCGGTCCATTTTTCGGCGGTGGCGAGCGAGAAGGTGGCCGCCCGGCCGCCGTTCTTCAGGTCGCGGAGCTCGGGATCGCGCCCGGCATGGCCGACCAGGGTCGCGCGGTTGACGGTCAGCATGTCTCAGTCCTCCTCTTCGGTTCCGACGGGGCTCCGGTCCGGGATCGGAAACTCGGTGATGCGCAGCACCGTGCCGGCCTGCTCGACCAGGCTTGGCGTTGCCGCAATACCGAACCGCGCGGCGAGGCGGCCGCCGGCATCGAAGAAGAAGGGCCGGCGATGCGCGCGCATCAGGTCGAGAGGCCGCCCGGCGAGCAGCACGATCTTCACAGGCCGCTCATGGGCGAGCGCCCAGGCGATCTCGGCCTCGCGCCGGCCGTCGACGAAGACCAGATCGCGCGTCAGCGGCAGGCGCTCCAGCGGGTTGACCCTCGTGCCGGCCGCGGCGATGAGAACGCCGTCCGGCGTGCGGATGTCCCTTGCGACCGCGATGGACGGATCGAACAGGCGGCTGCGATGTTCCCTTGCCGGCGCGATGCCCGGAACCGGATCGGGCTTCTCCAGCTTCCGGCGGGCCCGCTCGCGCGCTTCCTCCTCCAGCCGCGCCAGCTCGCCGGAGCGCTGCATCTCGACCAGCCGCGCCTCGATCTCTTCCAGCAGGTCCGGTTCGGCCACCGGCCAGGTCGCGCCGCGCACGCCGAGGTCCTTCGCCGAGGCCGCAGACGTCATCCCGGCCAGCAGGGCGGCGAGCAGCAGGACGAGTGCCTGCCTCATCTCCCTGCCTCCGGCGTCGCATCGCGGCCGATATCCTCCGGCCCGACCAGCGGTCCCTTCAGGCCGATCCAGGGCAGGTCGGGCAATGCCACGGCGCGGCCGAGAATGCGGGCGCGCGGGACGAGGCCGATTTCGGCGTAGCGGCTGTCGTGGCTGTCGGGATGATCGGCGTACAGGAAGTAATGGCCGTCCGGGATGACGCCCGGCGCGATCGCCGCGAGCGGCCGCCCGTCCAGCGCATGGGTCTTGGCCTGCCCGACCGGCTCGCCGTCGAGATGGACCGTCCTGTCCGCATCGACGGTAACGGCCATGCCCGGCAGGCCACGCACGGCTTTCAGATACGGCACGGGAGACCCGACGGAATCGGGCGGCTCGAACAGCACCCGTTCGCCGACCTGCGGTTCCGTTCCGAACAGAGGAAAGGCCGCGTAGCCCCAGGCTTCGTCGGACCAGCTCGCATTGACATGCACGCGCGAGGCCGCGGCGAGCCAGAGCACCGCCAGTGCGATCATCACGGCAAACCCCAGGCGCCGTCGCGATCCCGCCCTTCGCTTGGTGAATATCGGACGCTCCGCGGTCAACGGCCCTCTCCCGGAACCAGCAGCCGCTTCAGCGCGGCTTCGACCTCGGGTGTCAAATCCGGCGCCCCGGCGGCGACGGCGCGCGCCGGCAGCAGCACGGTGCCATGACGCTGCGCCACAGCATCGAGGGCGGTCTCCAGCGCGATGCCCCAGACGCGCACGTCCTCCGCCGTTGCCCCGGTTGTCGCGGCGCGCGCGGTGAAATCCGCCGTGATCTCTGCGAGGCGGACGCCTGCGATGCGCGGCGCAGGCTCGACGCCATAACGCAATGTCGCCGCCGCAACCGCCGCCGCAACCGCGCCCGAGAGCAGCACGGCCGAGACCAGCACCGGCCAAGAGGTGTCAGGATGCCGAGGCATCCGCCATGCCCTTCGCCGGATCGCCGGCCTCGCCGGATGCCCGGGTTGCGATCCTGTCTCCCGCCAACGCCCGGAACCGCGCAAGCCAGGCTTGCGCCGCCCTATCGGGCGGGATGCTGCGGATACGGCGTTTCAGCGGCGGGAAGGCGACGCCGGCGCCAACCGCCGGCTCATCGAGAAGGTCGCGACTTTCGGTTGCCGCTGCCATGCGCGTGACGAACCGGAGCAGTTCCGCCTGTTCCTCTTCCAGCACCGCATCGAGCCCCGCCGCCTTGCGCACGGCGGTCTCGATCCCGGTGGCGAGCCTCCCGGTGCGGCCTGGCCCGGACCGCGATCCGGGCTCCGCCGCGCGCTGCGAGTCCGGCAGGCGTCCGCGGAGCCAGGCCGACGGCGCGTTCGCAATGAGAGCGTGCAGCGCCAGCGTTCGCCGGTCCTCGTCTTCGAGCCCGTCGAGCGCCGCGATCTCCTCCGAGACGATCACCGCATGGGCGGCGATGGAGTGGTACTGCCGGCAGCACCCGCCCCGGCGGCAGGTATTGGCCAGCACATGGGCCATCGCCTCGAAGTCGATGTCTTCGGCCGTCACGTCCTCCGGATCGCCCGGCCAGTTGAGTGGCGCCCGCGGCTTCGCGCCGGCAGGGTTCACGGTCATGCACTCTCTCCCTTTCGTTCGGCGGTTTCGGAATGTCCGGCAGGAGCGGGAGCCCGTACGCCGTCCCCGGCAAGGCGACCGCCGCCCGCGAGCCGGTCGATGGCCTCGACGGTGGAGAGCCCCCCGGCCTTGAGGGTCTCGACCGCGGCGAAGGCGGGACCGCGCGAGGAGAACAGCGCCACCGACCAGGCGTCGAGCACCAGCCGCGCGACGCGCCAGCCGTCGGGGCCGTGCAGCACCAGCTCGGCATGGCGGCCGTCGGCGGTGGTCAGGCTCTTCAAGGCGCGTTCCATGCCGGGATCGCAGTGGATGCGCTTCTCCTGCTTGAGCAGTTCGACGGATTCGTCCTTCTGGGCGAGGAAGATCACCCAGTCGGAGTTCTCCCAGGCCGCCCGCGCCGCCGGGTTGGCGTAATAGTCGTTGACCGACTGCGTGCCGGTAATCAGCGCGCCGCGATATTTGCGGGCGCGTCTGGCGGCGCCTTCGAGGAAGGCCCGGCTGTCCTCGCCGGAGAGCAGGTCCCAGGCCTCGTCGATGACGATGGCCTTCGCCCGCGTGCGCTCTCCGTGATACATGCGCTGGGTGGCGAGGAAGACCACCAGCATCAGCACCACCGCCTGCAAATCGCCCCGTCCCTTGAG
>JAJEIH010000070.1 GCA_022827685.1 Alphaproteobacteria bacterium | reverse complement strand
GTCGGCGAGCGGAAATTCACCGGCAGGCTGATGACGCCCGAATTCAGGGCATGGCGCGAACGCCAGCATCGCCGCACCGAAGCCTCCATCGCACGCTGCCTCGACCGCGTCCGAAGCGCCGAACATGACAAAACATGACATCCCCGCCATGCCCCCGCGAAGCCGGGGGAGCCGGAACATGACAAAACATGACAGAACATGACATTCCAGCCCGGCGAGCGCGCGCGCGACCTCGCGGTCGTCGAGGTCCATCTCCAGCCGCCCGAGCCGGATCAGCTTCGACAGCTCCCACAGCACGATGGCCGAGATCGACCAGCCGTTCCGCTCCAGCAAGGCGCTCTCGGCAGGCCGAAGGCCGCCGGACAGGGCGAAGACGAGGATGCGGGTGTCAGGATTCGCCGCCGGCGCCCCGCTCGCGCCCCGTGCTGAAGATATCTCCGCGGACCTTCACCTTGTGGCCGAGGCTGCCGATGAGTTCGGCGTGCCGCCGCTGATGGGGAAGCAGGCGCGCGACCGGCCTTCCGCGCTTGGTGATGACCAGGCCGTCCTCGCCGAGGTCGTCCAGCAGGGCCAGGCACTGTTCCTTGAATTTCGCGGCGTCGATGGTCGTCATCGTTTCGCCTCCCCGTAATGCGTCACAATTTTGCGGCCAGTCGTCTAGAGCGTCCATATCGAAGCGCAATCCGGCCTGCGACGGCTGCGCCTTGATTGCCCGCTATGGAAATGCCATGCCTTTCCACGGCGGAAAGGGCGGGTAGCGGAATGGCGGAACATCTGAAGCGGGGCCGGACACAGGCCGAGCGCGCGGAGGCGGATGCGAAGGTGCGCGCTGCCGTCGAGGCGATCCTGGAGGACATAAGCGCGCGCGGCGACGAGGCGGTGCGGGCGCTCTCGGAGAAGTTCGACGACTGGTCGCCGGAGAGCTTCAAGCTGAGCGAGCAGGAGATCGAGCGGGCGTTCTCGCAGGTGGCGAAGCGCGACCTGGACGACATCCGCTTCGCGCAGGACCAGGTGCGCGGCTTCGCGGAGCATCAGCGCGCCGCGCTCCGGGACATCGAGGTGGAGACCCTGCCGGGCGTGGTGCTGGGGCACCGCAACATCCCGGTGAACTCGGTCGGCTGCTATGCGCCCGGCGGCAAGTATCCCATCGTGGCCTCCGTCCACATGAGCGTCGTCACCGCCAAGGCGGCCGGCGTGCCGCGCATCGTTGCCGCCGCCCCGCCCGCGCAGGGCGGCGGGCCGCACCCGGCGATGGTCGCCGCCATGCATATGGGCGGGGCGGACGAAATCCTCGTGCTGGGCGGCGTGCAGGCGGTGGGCGCGATGGCGCTCGGCACGGAGTCGGTGGCGCCGGTGGACATGCTGGTCGGCCCCGGCAACGCCTTCGTCGCCGAGGCCAAGCGCCAGCTCTTCGGACGGGTCGGCATCGACCTGCTGGCGGGCCCGACCGAGACCCTGCTGATCGCCGACGAGACGGTGGACGCCGAGCTCTGCGCGACCGACCTGCTGGGCCAGGCCGAGCACGGGCCGGACAGCCCGGCCATACTGGTCACGAACTCGCGCGCGCTCGCCGAGGCCACCATGGCCGAGGTCGAGCGGCTGCTGGCGATCCTGCCGACGGCCGTCAATGCCGGCGCCGCCTGGCGCGACTATGGCGAGGTCATCCTCTGCGCGGACCATGACGAGATGCTGGCGGAAGCCGAGCGCCTCGCCTCGGAGCATGTGCAGGTGATGACCGACCGCGACGAGTGGTATCTGGAACACATGACCTGCTACGGCGCGCTGTTCCTCGGCCCCCGCACCAACGTCTCCTACGGCGACAAGGTCATCGGCACCAATCACACGCTGCCAACCCGCCGCGCGGCGCGCTACACGGGCGGCCTCTGGGTCGGCAAGTTCATCAAGACGCACACATACCAGCGCATCCTGACCGACGAGGCCTCGGCGGCGCTCGGCGAGGTCTGCTCCCGGCTCTGCATGCTGGAGGGCTTCGTCGGCCATGCCGAGCAGGCCAATATCCGCGTCCGCCGCCTCGGCGGCCGCAACATCCCCTACGGCGCGGCGGCGGAATGACCGCCCTGCCCCCCGGCGCGATAGACTGCGACCTGCATCCGGCGCCGCCTTCGGTCTCGGCGCTGCTGCCTTACCTGGAGCCGCACTGGGCGGATGCGGCGGGGCATCGGGGGCTGCACGAGCTGGAGACAATCGCCTGGCCGCCGAATGCGCCGCTTTCCTGCCGGCCGGACTGGCGCGACGGCGCCGCGCGGCCCGGCAGCGACCCGGCGCGCCTCATCGGCGACGCGGTGGACGGGTTCGGCACGCGCTACGCCATTCTCAACTGCCTTTACGGCGCGCCGATGCTCTATTCCGAGGATATGGCGGCCGGCTTCGCCCGCGCGCTGAACGACTGGCTCCGGGCCGAGTGGCTGGACCGCGACCCGCGCCTGCGCGCCTCCATCCTCGTGCCGTCCCATGCCCCGGAGCTCGCGGCTGAGGAGATCGAACGCGCGGCGGCGGACCGGCGCTTCGTGCAGGTGCTGCTGCCCGTCATGGGCGAGACGCCGCCCGGCCGGCGGGTCAACTGGCCGATCTACGCCGCCGCCGAGCGCCTGGGCCTGCCTGTCGCCTTCCATGCCGGCTCCGCCTACCGGCACCCGCCGACGCCGGTCGGCTGGCCCTCCTATCTCGCCGAGGATTACGCCGCGCAGGCGACCGCCTTCCAGGCCGCGCTCACCAGCCTGATTGCCGAGGGCGTGTTCCAGAACTTTCCGGAGCTCACCGTCGTCTTCGCGGAATCGGGCGTCGCCTGGCTGCCGGCGCATCTCTGGCGACTCACCAAATACTGGCGGGGGCTGCGCATGGAAATCCCCTGGGTGGACCGCAGCCCGGAGGAGATCGTGCGCGAGCGGGTGCGCTTCACCATCCAGCCTTTCGATGCGCCGGAGGAGCCCGACGCCGTCGCCCGCCTGCTCGACCATCTCGGCTCCGACGACATGCTGCTCTTCGCCACCGACTACCCGCACTGGCAGTTCGACGGCATGGGCGCGCTGCCGGAAGGCTTGCCAGAGACCCTTGTACAGCGTATCGCAGTGGATAATCCGCTCCGCACTTATCCGCGTCTCGGGGAGGGAGAGCCATGACGACCGAGGTCTTGGAACGCCCGTCGGGGGAGAGCGCCGCCGAAGCCGCGCTCCGGATCGCCGACTGCGACATCCATCCGAGCCCGAAATTGCTCGAGCGCGAGATCTATCCCTTCCTCGAGAAACGCTGGCAGCGCCATATGGAGCGTTACGGCGCGCGGCCCCGCCAGCCTTTCCTGAACGGCCCGGCCTATCCGAAGGGCCAGCCCGACGCCGCCCGGCGCGACGCCTACCCGCCCGCGGGCGGGCGGCCCGGCAGCGACCTCGCCTTCATGCGCGAGCAGCATCTGGACCCGAACAATGTCGGCTTCGGCGTGCTGAACCCACTCAAGTCCGGCCAGGGCCTCCAGAACCTCGACTTCGCGGACGCCTATTGCCGCGCCATCAACGACTGGCAGATCGCCTTCTGGACCCGTGAGGAGCCCCGGCTCAAGGCCTCCATCGTCATCCCCTACGAGGACGCGGCGGCGTCGGTCCGCGAGATCGAGCGCTGCGCCGGCGAGGAGGACTATGTCCAGGTCTTCATGCTGAACCGCACGGCCGAGCCGATGGGCCAGCGGCGCTACTGGCCGATCTACGACGCCGCGGCCGCGGCCGGCCTGCCGCTCGCGGTCCATGCCTTCGGCTTCGGCGGCGCGCCGATCACCGGCAGCGGCTGGCCCTCCTACTATATCGAGGACATGACCGGCCACGCCCAGTCCAGCCAGGCGGTGCTGACCAGCATGATCTTCGAGGGCGTGTTCGACCGGCTGCCGGGCCTCAGGATGGTGCTGATCGAGAGCGGCTTCGCATGGCTGCCGGCGCTCTGCTGGCGGCTCGACCGGGTGTGGATGCGGATGCGGGACGAGCTGCACCGCTGCACGCGCCGGCCGAGCGAGATCGTCCGCGAGCAGGTGTTCCTCACCACCCAGCCGATGGAAGAGCCGGGCCGCCCGCGCCAGCTGGTCGAGTGCATCGACTGGATCGGCTGGGACAGGCTGCTCTTCGCAACCGACTACCCGCACTGGGACTTCGACCAGCCGGACCGGGTGCTGCCCTCCTGGGTGGACGTCGAAAAGCGCCGGGCCTTCTTCACGGACAACGCGCTCAGGGTTTACGGCCGGCAGATGCCGTGAGCCGGCATGTCGTGGCGCCGGTCTCGGAGTTCCCGCCGGGCACGCGGCGCTGCGTGGTGCTGGAGGGCCGGCGGATCGCGCTCTTCAATGTCGGCGGGCGCTATTTCGGCCTGCTGGACCGCTGCCCGCACCAGGGCGGCCCGCTCTCCGAAGGGGTGCTGACCGGGCTGGTCGAGGCGGGCGCGCCCGGCGACTACAGCTTCTCGCGGCCCGGCGAAATCCTGCGCTGCCCCTGGCATGGCTGGGAGTTTGACCTCGCCACCGGCGAAAGCCGCTTCGACCCCCGCCGCCACAGGACGCGCGCCTTCCGCGTCTCCGCCAAGCCGGCCGAGGAGCTCCGGGCCGAAACCGTGCCCGTCCGCGTCGAGGAGGATTATGTCGTCGTGGAGACGTGAGGCGCGGCGGCGTCTCGGTGACAGAACCGGCGCGCGGGCGTAGCATGGCCGGCGAGCGGGACACGGAGAAGACGGGATGAGCGCGGGCGCGGCGCTGCGCAAACGGAAGACGGGCCGGGCAACCTACCGGGACGTGCTCGACGCGCCGCCGCATATGGTGGCCGAAATCGTCGAAGGCGCGCTGCATCTGCAACCGCGGCCGGCCATGCCGCATGCGCTGGCAGGGTCGTCGCTTGGTGATGAGCTTGTCAGCCCGTTCCAGAAGGGGCGGGGCGGCCCGGGCGGCTGGTGGATCATCGACGAACCGGAACTCCATTTCGGCGAGGATGTTCTGGTGCCTGACCTTGCCGGCTGGCGCCGCGAACGGATGCCGGATTATCCGGACACCCCTCATTGCACACTCGCGCCGGACTGGGTATGCGAAATCCTGTCCCCCTCGACGCGGAAATTCGATCTCGAACAGAAGCGTCCTAGCTATGCGCGGGAAGGGGTCGGCCATCTCTGGCTCGTCGATCCGGCAGAGCGGACGCTGGAGGCATTCGCGCTTGCGGAGGGCGATTGGTCGCCGGCGGGTTTGGCCAGGAACGACGACTCCGTTTCCTTCCCGCCCTTCGAGGCGATCGCTTTCCCGCTGGACGCGCTCTGGCCCTGAAACGGGATGAAGGGAAGCCCCGAACCCACCGACAGGACTACGCCGTTCGGCGGACGGCCTCTGCAACCCCGACAATCGCGGCAAGGCTTCGCTCCACATCGTCGTCGGTGGTGGCCCATGACGAGATGCTGATGCGCATGGCGGCCCGGCCGTTCCATCGGGTGCCCCCGCACCAGCAGGTCCCTTCGCGCTGCACGGCGCGGATGACCTCCTCCGTCGTCCGGTCGTCGCCGAACGCGACGAGCACCTGGTTCAGCACCACGTCGTTGAGGACCTCGAAGCCGGCGTCCCGCAGCCCGGCCGCAAACCACCGCGCCTGACGGCAGTTGCGCCCGACCAACTCCGCCAGGCCGTCGCGGCCGAGCGACGCCAGCGCCGCCCAGACCTCGGCGCCGCGCATGCGCCGGCTGGTCTCCGGCGTGAACTCGAACGGCTCCCGGTTCTCCGGGTCGGGGAGATAGTCCGCCTGCACCGACATCGCGCCGCGCAAGGCGCCGGCGTCGCGCACAATGGCGAGGCCGCTGTCATACGGCACGTTGAGCCATTTGTGCGCATCGGCAGCCCAGGAATCGGCGCGCTCGACGCCCCGCGCCAGCGCCGCGAACTCCGGAGATGCCCTTGCCCAGAGGCCGAAGGCGCCGTCCACATGGACCCGGACATCATCGGCGCGCACGGCCTCGCATATCGCGCCCACCGGATCGAACGCCCCGGTGTTCACATTGCCGGCCTGCGTGCAGACGATGGCCGGGCCGTCCGGACCGGGGAGCGCGTCCACGCGCATGCGGCCCTGGTCATCGACGGGCACCCGGACCACCCGGTCCCGCCCGAGCCCGAGCATGCCCAGCGCCTTGAACAGGGTGGCGTGCGCCTGCTCGCCCACCACGACAGTGACTTCCGGCGCAGCATGGAGCCCGTGCCGGTCCACGTCATGGCCGTGCGCGAGCAGCACGGCCCGGCGGTCGGCCGCGAGCGCGGCGAAATTGGCCATCGTCGCCCCGGTGACGAACGCGGTCCCCGCATCCGCCGGCAGGTCGAGCGCTTCCAGCACCCACCGCGCCGCGACCCGCTCGATTGCCGCGCCGACCGGCGAGCTCACTTCGCTGAAGGCGTTCTGGTCCCACGCGGCCGCGAGCCAGTTCGCGGCCAGGGAGGCCGGCAGGACGCCGCCGGTCACGAAGCCGAAATAGCGCGGGCCCGCGCTCGCAACCGTTCCCTGTCCACCGATTTCGTCGAGCCGGGAGAGGATTCCGGAAGCCGGCAGCCCCTCTTTCGGCAGCGCGCCGCCCAGCGCCGGCGCCAGTTCGCCCGCCCCGCGCGCCGCAACCACGGGGCGTTCGGGAAGCGCTTCCAGAAACCGCGCCGCGCGCCGCACCGTCTCGTCCAACAGCTCCCGCATGCCGTTCATGCCGCATTCGCTCCCGATGGGTATTGTTCGTGCGCCCTTGCCGGCCCCGAAAGGTCGGGCGGGCGGGCAGCCGGCGCAAGCCGTTTCCCTGGAGTTTCGCCGGCGCGTCAGGGGGAAGGGAACTCCAGGCTGGCCCTGAGGCCGGGCGGCTCCCTGCCGGGGGCCGCGTCGGCCAGCACCAGACGGGCGTTGTGACGCCGGGCGGCGGCGGCGGCGAGCGCCAGGCCCAAGCCGTTACCAGGCAGGTGGCGGCTCGGGTCGAGACGCACGAAGCGGTCCATCGCGCGCTCCCGGTCCCGGGGGGCGATTCCGGGGCCGTTGTCGGCCACGGCAACGCCGGCCGGGCCCGCGGTGATGGACACCCGCCCGCCGGCGGGCGTGTATTTGACCGCATTGTCGATAAGGTTGGAGAGCGCCTGCGCCAGCAGTTCGGGCTGGCCCTCGATCTCGGGAACGGACCCTGCTTCCCGCACGAATTCCAGCGCGATGCCGCATTCCTCCGCCAGGGGCTGGTGGAGTTCGACCAGGTCTTCCGCAAGCCCCGCCAGATCGACGGCGACCGCGGCCTCCGAGCCGGATTCGGCCCTGGCGATCGCCAGCAGCATGTTGAAGGTGTCGATCAGCTCCCGGACTTCGACCGCGGTATCCGCCAACGCGCCCCGGTAGGTTCCGGCATCGACGGGTCCGCGCAGCACATCCTCCAGCCGCGCATGGAGCCGGGCCAGCGGGCGGCGGAGGTCGTGGGCGATATCGTCGGTCACCTCGCGCAGCTCGCTCATCAGCACCTCGATGCGCGCCAGCATCCGGTTGACGCTCGTCGCGAGGTCGTCGAACTCGTCGCCGCGCCCCGTCACCGGAACCCGGCGGGACAGGTCGCCGTCTTCCATGATCCGGCGGCCGGTCTCGTCCACCGCCTCTGCCCGCCGGCGCAGGTCGCGGGAGACCAGAATGCCCGCCGCAAGCCCCGCCAGCACGATCAGCCCGCCGGCCGCAGCGCCGAAAATGACGATCCTGCGGGTAAGCGCGATTTCCTCGCCGATATCGTGAGCGACCAGAAGCCGGAACCCGTCGGGGAGGTCGGCGACATAGGCGCGGGCGGTGTGCCGGTGAGGCGGTTCGCCGTCATGCACGCGGCGATAGTGGAAATCGTGCCAGTCGCCGGACTCCTGCGCCGCCTCCGGCCATGCAGCAAGATTGCCTGCGACCTTGCGCCCCCGCCGATCTATCAGGAGGTAAAGCGACGGGCCCTCGAAACTCGCCCGCCGGTCGATAATTCTGCGCAGCAGCCTGGGCCCCAGCGTCCCGTAATGCTCCGACAATCCCTTCAGTTCCGCTTCGACGATCTGCCGGCTCTCCTCCTGCAGCGCTTCCAGGGACGCGCTGTAGAGAAAACGGAAGCCGACGAAACCGAAGACCCCCAGCACGGCCAGATAGACCAGCGTCAGCCGGAAGGCCGAGGTGCGCAGCAGGTCAGTCGGCCGCAAGGCGGTATCCAACGCCCCTGACGGTATGCAGCAGCGGCGTGTCGAACTCCCTGTCGATCTTGGCGCGCAGCCGCGAAATCTGCGCATCGATCACATTGGTGCCGGGGTCGAAACTGAAGTCCCAGACCTGCTCCAGCAGCATGGTCCTCGTGACCACCCGCCCGGCATGCTCGGCCAGCACTTCCAGCAACCGGAACTCCCTGGGCTTGAGGGCCACCGGCTTCCCCGCCCGGTACACACGGCGCTCCAGGCGGCGGATCTCGAGGTCGCCTATGGTGAAATCGGTTTCCGATGCCGCCGCCGGGGACCGCCGCCGGGCGAGCGCTTCGATGCGCGCGCGCAGTTCCGCAAAGGCGAAGGGCTTGACGAGATAGTCATCCCCCCCGGAATTCAGCCCCTTCACGCGGTCGCCGACACTGCCGAGCGCGGTGAGGAAGAGGACCGGCGTGCGGTCGCCCCCGGCGCGCAATGACCGCACCAGGCTGAGCCCGTCCAGCTCCGGCAGCATGCGGTCCACCACCAGCACGTCGAAGCCGCCGCCGCCCGCGATTTCAAGCCCTTCCGGGCCGTTCGCAGCCGTCTCCACCCGGTGCCCATCCTCGCGCAGGCCCTTGGCCGTGTAGGCCGCCGTCTCGCAGTCGTCTTCAACGATGAGAATCTTGAGCATGACGGGGGCATCCTAGCATGGTCCGGCATCGAGCCGGGCCGGGAAAAGGCCGGACGCCCGCCGGCGGGAGGAGGAACCGGCGGGCGTCCGGAGTCGCAGAATCAGGCCGTGTCCAGCGGCAACGCCACGAACCGGTCCCTGTTTTCCCGCCTGAGGAGCATGAGCGCGGCCTTGCGGCCGGCCGTCCTGAGCTCGGCGACGATCCCTTCCACGTCGCCGGGCGTCTCGACGGCCCGGCGGTCCACCGAAAGGAGCACATCGCCCTCGCGCACGCCCTTGCGGGCAGCCGGGCTGCCGGGCGTCACACCGGCAACCACGACCCTGCCGTCCGCCACGCCGAGATCGAGCCCCGCAAAGCCGCCTTCGGGCGCGCCGGCCTTCGCGACTTCGTTGCCGGCCGGCATGGCGGCAAGCACGGCTTCCACGCTCGTCTCCGCGCCGTCCCGCCAGAGCTTCAGCCTGACCGTCCGGCCGGGGTCCCGCTCGGCGATCATGCGAGGCAGGCGGCGCATTTCGACCACGCGCTCGCCATCCACCTCCAGGATCACGTCGCCCGCCTTCAGGCCCGCCGCGGCGGCCGGCCCGGAAGGATCGACCGAGGCCACAAGCGCGCCTTCGGGCTTTTCGAGGCCGAGGCTTTCCGCGAGGTCTTCGCCGACATGCTGGATGCGGACGCCGAGCTGCCCGCGCTCGACCGCGCCGTTTGCCTTCAGCTCCGCCACGATGTCGTTCGCGAGAGCCGCGGGCACGGCGAAACCGATGCCGACATTGCCGCCGTTCGGCGAGAAGATCGCCGTGTTCACGCCGATGACCTCGCCCTTGAGATTGAAGGTTGGGCCGCCGGAATTGCCCCGGTTGATGGGAGCGGAAATCTGCAGGAAGTCGTC
The DNA here is from genome assembly GCA_022827685.1 of Alphaproteobacteria bacterium. GTDB lineage: Bacteria > Pseudomonadota > Alphaproteobacteria > Bin95 > Bin95 > Bin95. The sequence continues at coordinate 6,310 of JAJEIH010000070.1, read as the reverse complement.
ATAGGGGCCCGCGCCGATCTGGCGCCCGCGCGCCGAGACGATGCCGGCCGTGGCGGAATGGCCGAGACCGAAGGGGTTGCCGACCGCCACCACCCAGTCGCCGACCCTGACCTCGCCGGAATCGCCGAACGCGGCATGCGCAAGCGGCTCTTCGGCCTCCACCTTGAGGAGGGCGAGGTCCGTCTTCGGGTCCGCGCCCACGAGGCGCGCGGCGAGCTTCCGCTTGTCGTGGAAGGTGACGGTGATTTCCCTGGCGCCGGCCACGACATGGTGGTTGGTGACGATATGGCCGTCCGCCGAGATGACGAAGCCGGAGCCCACGCCCGTCACCGGCTGCCAGTCACGCCATTTTTCGGGCCAGGGCGCGCGGTCGCCGAAGAAGCGCCGCATGAACTCCTGCGGGCCGGCGGGCATTTCCGCCCTGACACTCTTCTCGACCCGGATGTTCACCACAGCGGGCGTTACCTGCTCGATGGTCCCGGCAAGGCTCGGCAGCGAAGCGGCTGCGGCGTCCGGCGGGCCGGAGGTCTGGAGCGCGCCCACTTGCCAGGCCCCGCCGGCCGCAAGCGCGCTCCCGAGCAGGATCGCGGCGGCCGTACGCCGGGCGGGCCGGCTCACAAACAGTCTGGTTTGCATGAAGTCTTCCCTTCTGCTGACGGTGCGGCGCAAGCCGCGCTCCGCAGAAGATAGGGACCGGGCCTTACCGGAACCTTGCCGCCGCCTTACGGTCCGGCAAGGAAACGGGAGAGGAGCCGCCGGGCGGCCGCGGCCGGCGCCGCGCGGCCCGCCGCCACCTCGCGCTCCAGCCTGCCGGCGAGCGCGCGGAGCGCGCCGTCTCGCCGGAGCGCATCCAGCGCGCCCTCGGAGACCTCGTTCCACATCCAGGCGGTCGCCTGCCGGGCGCGGCGTTCCTCCAGCCCGGCGCCGAGCGCCTCGCGGAACGCGCCGACCGCCTCCCACGCCTCCGGGATGCCGACTCCGGTGAGCGCCGAGCAGGTCTGCACCCGGACCGTCCAGCCGGGGGCGGAGGGACGCAGCAGGTGGATTGCCGCCTCGTAGTCGGCCGCCGTGCGCCGCGCCTGGCTCTCCAACTCGCCGTCGGCTTTGTTGACGAGCACAAGGTCGGCAAGCTCGACGATGCCCCGCTTGATGCCCTGCAGTTCGTCGCCGCCGGCCGGCAGCAGCAGCAGCAGGAACATGTCCACCATGTCGGCGACGGCGGTTTCAGACTGGCCGACGCCGACCGTCTCGACCAGCACCACATCAAAGCCGGCGGCCTCGCAGGCGAGCATCGCCTCGCGCGTGCGCCGCGCGACGCCGCCCAGCGTCGCCCCGGCGGGCGACGGGCGGATGAAGGCGGCGCCGTCCCGCGCCAGCGCCTCCATGCGCGTCTTGTCGCCGAGGATCGAGCCGCCCGAGCGCTTCGAGCTCGGATCGACCGCCAGCACGGCGACCCGGTGGCCCGCGTCGATGACATGCCGGCCGAATGCCTCGATGAAGGTGGATTTGCCGGCCCCCGGCGCGCCGCTGACGCCGAGTCTGACGGACCGGCCGGCCCTGGGCAGCAGCGCCTCCAGAAGCGCATCCGCCTGCTCCCGATGGTCGGGCCGCGAGGATTCGATCAGCGTGATCGCGCGCGCAAGCGCCCGGCGCCCGCCTGCCAGCACCGCCGCCGCGAGGCGGGAAGGATCGTTCTCCTCCATGCGTTCCCGGCGCTCAGGCCGCGAGCGCCGCGCCGCGCACCAGGCCCAGGATTTCGGCGGCGGCCGCCGGGATATTGGTGCCGGGCCCATAGACAGCGGACACGCCGGCCTGTTTCAGGAACGCATAGTCGCGCGTCGGGATCACGCCGCCGCAGACGACGAGGATGTCGCCGCCGCCCTCCGCCTTCAGCGCCTCGATCAGCTCGGGCACCAGCGTGCGGTGGCCGGCTGCCTGGGTCGAGATGCCAACGACATGCACGTCGTTCTCGACCGCCTGGCGGGCCGCTTCCGCCGGGGTCTGGAACAGCGCGCCCACATCCACGTCGAAGCCGATATCGGCAAACGCGGTGGCGATGACCTTGGCGCCCCGGTCATGCCCGTCCTGCCCCATCTTGCACACCAGCATGCGCGGCCGCCGGCCTTCCGCCTCGGCGAAGCGGGCGATGTCCGCGCGGATCTTCTCGAAGCCCGCATCGCCCTCATAGGCCGAGGCATACACACCTGACACGGACTGGATCGCCGCCCGGTGCCGGCCCCAGACCGCCTCCATCGCATCGGAGACCTCGCCCACCGTCGCCCGCGCCCGCATGGCTTCCACCGAGAGCGCGAGCAGGTTGCCCTCGCCGGACTCCGCCGCCGCGGTGATGGCATCGAGCGCCGCCCGGCAGGCCGCCTCGTCGCGCGAGGCGCGGATATCCGACAGCCGCATCGTCTGCATCTCGCGGACCCGGGCATTGTCGATGTCGAGGATTTCCACCTCGCTCTCTTCCGTCGGCTGGTATTTGTTGACGCCGACGACCACCTCCTCGCCGCGGTCGATGCGCGCCTGGCGCCGGGCCGCGGCCTCCTCGATGCGCAGTTTCGGCATGCCCGCCTCGACCGCGCGCGTCATGCCGCCCAGTTCCTCGACCTCGCCGATCAGTTTCATCGCCTCCGCGGCCAGCGAGCGCGTCAGGCTCTCCACATAGTAGCTGCCGCCGAGCGGATCGACGGTGCGGGCGATGCCGGCCTCCTCGGCCAGGATGAGCTGGGTGTTGCGCGCGATCCGGGCGGAGAAGGGTGTCGGCAGCGCAATCGCCTCGTCGAGCGCGTTGGTATGCAGCGACTGGGTGCCGCCGAGCGTCGCCGCCAGCGCCTCGATCGTGGTGCGGACCACGTTGTTGTAGGGGTCTTTCTCGGCAAGGCTCACGCCCGAGGTCTGGCAGTGGGTGCGCAGCGCCATCGACATCGGGTTCTTCGGCTCGAACCGCGCCATCAGCTCGGCCCAGAGCAGCCGCGCCGCGCGCAGCTTCGCCACCTCCATGAAGAAGTCCATGCCGATGCAGAAGAAGAAGGAGAGCCGGGGCGCGAAGGCGTCGATGTCGAGCCCCCGCGAAAGCGCGGCGCGGACATAGTCGAGGCCGTCCGCAAGCGTGAAGGCCAGCTCCTGCGTGCAGGTCGCGCCGGCCTCCTGCATGTGGTAGCCGCTGATCGAGATCGAGTTGAAGCGCGGCATGTGCCGGGCCGTGTGCGCGATGATGTCGGCGACGATGCGCATGGAAGGCTCGGGCGGGTAGATGTAGGTGTTGCGGACCATGAACTCCTTGAGGATATCGTTCTGGATCGTGCCGGAGAGGTCCGCCTGTGCGACGCCCTGCTCCTCGGCGGCGACGATGTAGCCCGCCAGCACCGGCAGCACGGCGCCGTTCATGGTCATCGACACGCTCATCTCGTCGAGCGGGATGCCGTCGAAGAGCAGCTTCATGTCCTCGACGGAATCGATGGCCACACCCGCCTTTCCGACATCGCCGGCCACGCGGGGGTGGTCGCTGTCGTAGCCGCGGTGGGTGGCGAGGTCGAAGGCGACGGACAGGCCCTTCTGCCCGGCGGCGAGATTGGCCCGGTAGAAGGCGTTGGACTCCTCCGCCGTCGAGAAGCCGGCATATTGCCGGATCGTCCAGGGCCGGTTGGTGTACATGGTGGCGCGCGGCCCGCGCAGGAAGGGCGCGAAGCCGGGCAGCGATCCCAGATGCTCCATCTCCTCGAGGTCGGCGGCCGTGTAGAGCGGCTTGACGGGTATGCCTTCCGGCGTCGCGCGCACCAGATTCTCCGGCGGGCGCCCCCGAAGGTCCTTCTGCGCCAGCGCCTCCCAGTCTTCCAGCGACGGCTTCGGGAAATCGGTCATGGCAGCCTCTCCCTTCGTCCGGCGGGGAGACCTATCTTATAGCGCCTCGGCGGCGGGGCGGGAATCGCCGCGTCCAGCTTCAGTCCGCCCCGTCCACGGCGATGAACTCGCCGACGCCGGCATGCGCCCTGAGCGCCCTGATCTCGGTGTATTCCGGCGAGTTGTAGAATTCCTTCGCCCGTTCGAGCGAGGGGAACTCGATGATGACCATGCGGTCGCTGAACTCGGGCCCCTCGAGCGTCACCGTCTCGCCGCCGCGTGCGATGAAGCGTCCGCCGAAGGAGGCGACGCAATCGGGCGTGCGGGCGGCATAGCGCTTGTACTGCTCGGGATCGGTCACCTTCATGCGGACGACGATATAGGCGCTCATCGGGGGCTTCTCCTTCCTGCCGGCGGACTTCGACCGGTGCCCACTCTACCGCAGCTCCGGTTCACGGGACATGAGATCGGGGCATCATAGCCGTGCCGGCCTCGCGGTCGGTCAAGGCCGGGTAGCGGCGCGGGCGGAAGAGCTGGTAGTGCCACCATTCGCGCCTGTAGAAGTCCCAGCCTGCGGCGCTCATCAAGCCGAGCAGCAGGGCGCGGTTGCGCTGCGCTTCCGGAGAAACCGCCACAGAGCCGTGATGCGAGGCGGGCGTGAGGTCGTCGAAGCCCGTGCCCATGTCGAGCGGCTTGCCGTCCGGCCCGGTGAGCGTCAGATCGACGGCGACGCCGCGCGTGTGGATGCCGCCCCGGCGCGGGTCGCTGATATAGGCCGGGTCCGGGATGGCGCGCCAGAGCGCCCATTGCGCCTCCAGCGGCCGGAAGGCGTCGAAGAGCAGCAGGCCGAGCCCCTGCGCCCTCGCCAGCGCCGCCGCCCGGACCAGCGCCGCCTCCGCCTCCGGCACCAGCCACGCGGCCGGGCGGGCATAGATCGGCGTTCCGGCCACATTGTCCGCCCGCGCATAGGCGATATCGAAGAAGATGCCGTGGCGCTCCGGCGACAATTCGACAAGCATGGCGCCGGACCCTAGCGGACGGCACCGGGTTCGAGGAAGATCAGGACGATCCCGGCCGCGACCATCGCGGTCCCGGCGAATTGCCGCCAGCCGAAGCTTTCGCCGAAGACGACCGCCGACGCAACCGCCGCGATGACGACGGTGCCTGCGACGATCACCGGAATCGCCACCCCGGCCCGCATCGGCCTGTCCAGGCCGATTCCGCCGAAGAGATAGAAATACCCGATCTCCGCGGCGCCGATGCACAGGCCGGCCAGCACGGCCCACAAATACGCCCTCGGCGCGAGCGAGAACGCATGGCCGCCCTGCGTCGCGAGGAAGCCCAGGAACAGCACAGAGGTCGAAAGCGCCGCGACCTGCAGGCAGACGGTCGCCAGCACCGTCGTGGTGGCAGACGCCGGGACATGGGTTCCCGACAGCTTGACCAGAAGGTTGTAGCCCGCATAGAGCAGCGTCACCGCCGCCAGGAGCATCGCAGCGACCATGAGCGCCCTCCCTCCGTTTCCCGGGACAGGCCGGGTCGTTCAGGCGGCCCGCATCCTGCCGTAGCCGTCCATCGCCGCCAGCACCTCTTCCAGGGAGCGCCGGGCCCCGGTCTGCAGATATTCCATCGCCCGCAACGCGGCCTCATGCGCCTCCGGGCCGGAGCCGGCGACGCAGTCCTCGATCACGCGGCAGAAATAGTCGCCCTGGTGGCCGTCGACGAAGGTGTAATGGACGCAAACATCCGTCAGCCCGCCCGTCAGCAGCAGCGTGTCGGCCCCGAGCCCCCGCAGCAGGATTTCCAGGTCGGTGCCGTAGAAGGCCGAATAGCGGCGTTTCTGGACGAGGTAGTCCCCGTCGCGAAAACCGGTCACTTCCTTTGCGAGCGCCGTTTCCGGGTTGTCGTCGAGGCAGTGGACGTCCTCGCTGCCGTCGAGTTCGCGGCCGAAATCCACCAGGTCGGCGCGATGGATCTCCTGGATGAAGACGACCGGGATGCCCGTCTCGCGCGCCCGGTCGATGGCGAAGCGGGTCCGTGCGACCCGCTCGGCATAGTCCGGCATGTGGGGGATCGAGCGGACCTCCTTCTCCACGAAGGCGGATTGCTGGATGTCGATGACGATCAGGGCCGGGCGGCCTTCGATCAGCCTGCGTTTCGGCGTGCCGGTATCGGTCATGCGAGGACCCCCTTCAGGTCAAGTCGTTCTGCCCCGCCTCCCGCCATCAAGCCGCTCGAATCCGGGTCCAGGCCGCCTCGTAGAGCCGCGCGGCTTCCTGGCCCCGATAGAGCGCCGGCTCGCAGAGTGCCAGCGTCTTCTCGTTCGGGAAGATGCCCGGGTTCCCCGTGTAGCTTTCCGGCAGCAGCGCCTTGGCGGCGGCGTTCGGCGTCGCATAGCGGATCGTCTCCGCAATGGCTGCGCCCGCCTCGGCGTCGAGGATGAAGTTGATGAAGGCGTGCGCGT
>JAJEIH010000093.1 GCA_022827685.1 Alphaproteobacteria bacterium | reverse complement strand
GCCCGGCTGCCTCTCGACGGCGTAATCGGATCCCGCCGAGCGGTTACTTTCCCCATAGCCGGCATCACCGCCGTGCCGCGCGGCTCAACTCAATGATCTTATCGGTCATGCTCCGCACGACCGATAAGAGCCTATTCATTACGCGCTCCGGTTGCCGCCGCAATCGGACAGGGAGCGCCGCCAGCGCCTGCACGGGCCGCCGAAACTCTTCCCGGACCCGGAAACGCGCTCACGGACGATTTTCGCGGCTTGCCCGGCCGCCGTCGCCCGTGCTGTTATGGTCTTTCCGGACAATGGAGGAAAACAGAATGTCCGACCAGCCTATTATTGCCGCTGCAACGAACCTAGAGGAGGCTGCAACGGCATTTCGCGTATTGGTAGCTAATGGTCCGCCTTACGACACTGACGCGGTTTCGGAAGCGATACAAAACTTGCGCTCCTGTTACGACGCGCTTCAAATTGCTTCGACATGCGATGCGGTTTGTGATGGATATAGTGGACTAGAAAAAGCTCTGTGTCTCGACACTTGCGAAAGGACACTTGCTGCTGCTCGGCGACGTTGAAATAAAACCCCGCTATCGTTTCCGGTAGCGGGGTTATTCTTTATGTCGAACTGCGGCCTTAGAACTCTTTGCCTACGGGCCTTGATTGAAGCACTTTGCAGGATACAGAACAAGTCTCGTCACCGCTCTTGCTTGTGATCGAACAATGGCTATCGCAGGCGTATGCCGCGCCGCTCGCAAGCATCGTGACCACTGCTGCCGCCAGGATCAGAATGCGTTTCATGGTCCCCGTCCTTTCGATACAGGAAGCGCGAGCATGGGCGACCGCAGCGGCCGGAGCAAGCGGCTGGCCGGTGACGGGCGCGGCGATGATCGCGCAAGGCGCATTATGGGAAAGGATCGGGCCGGTTCCGCGACTCTGTTGCCGGCCCGCGCCGGACCCGTTCGCACCCCGTCCCATGGCCGGCGGCTGAATAGCTTCCCAACTACCCCGGAAAGTGCCGCCAGGGCGCGGCGATCTTGCCGTTGGACGTCATCGCCGACGCCGCGATTACCGTAGTCTGCATGGGTCGACTGTCGCGACCGATGGCAGGATCGACTCGTGTCGGGGGACTGTTTGGGGTCACGACACGAGCACCGTTCCAGCCTCCGCCGGCCAGGTGAGCACCGCCCGGTCGCCGACGGTGAAAGGCTGCACGAGCGCGCTGCCGGCGTTCGGACGCGCGACCCTGACCGTTCCCTCGGGACTGGGACCGACGCGGATGCAGTAGATCGACAACCCGCCGCGGTAGCTCACTTCCTCCACCGTTCCCGCAAGCCGGTTGGCTGCGGCCGCCCCGGAAGGCTCGTCCCCGGGTCGGGTGATCGCGATCTTCTCCGGTCGGACCGCCAGCCAGACGGCACACCCGCTTTGGAGGCCGGGCGCTTCCGCCCCTCGCAGGCGCACGCCGAGCCCTGGCGCGTCAATCTCGAAGCTCCCGTTGCCGACTTGGCGGCCGGTGCCGGCAATCAGGTTTACGGCACCGATGAAGCCCGCGACGAAGCGGTCGGCCGGACGCTCGTAGAGTTCGACGGGCGGCGCCGTCTGGCGGATCGTTCCGCCTTCCATGACCGCCGCGCGGTCCGCCATGGACAGCGCCTCTTCCCGGTCGTGCGTCACGAGCACGAAGGCGATTCCGACCGTCTCCCGGAGGCGGACCAGCTCGAAACGCATCTGCTCGCGCAGCGGCGCATCCAGGGCCGAGAGCGGCTCGTCCAGCAGCAGCGCTCTCGGGCGCTTGACGAGCGCTCTCGCCAGCGCGACCCGCTGGCGCTCGCCGCCCGAGAGCTGGTCCGGCATGCGCCCGCCATAGCCGCCGAGCGCAACCAGTTCGAGCGTTTCCTCGGCCCGCGACCGGGCCTCTGCGCGCCCGGTGCCCGAGGCGCGCAGCCCGTAAGCGACATTGTCCCGCGCGGAGAGATGCGGGAACAGCGCATAGGACTGGAAGACCATGTTGACCGACCGGCGGTTGGGCGGCTCGCCGGTCATGTCCCGACCGTCGATAAAGACTGTGCCGGCATCGGGTTGCTCCAGCCCGGCCAGCATCCTGAGCACCGTTGTCTTTCCGCAGCCGGAGGGACCAAGAAGCGCAAAGAACTCGCCTGCCCGGATTTCAAGGCTCACGTCCCGCACTGCCTCGACGGCGCCGAAGCGTTTTCTCAGGCCCGCCGCCCGGATGACCGGCGCCGTCACAGGAAACCTTCCCGGAACTGCCGGTTCCTCAGGCCGACGGCGAGCGCCGTTGCCGCCGCCGTGACCGCGACCAGCACCGTGGAGGCGGCATTGACCTCGGGCGTCACCGAAAACCGCACCATCGAATAGACCTTGACCGGGAAGGTGATCGTGTCGGGCCCCGAGGTGAAGAAGGTGATGACGAAATCGTCCAGCGACAGGATGAAGGCGAGCAGCGCACCGGCCATGAAGCCGGGGCGCATGTGCGGGATGACCGTGTCGCGAAGCGCCGCCCAGGGCCCGGCCCCGAGGTCGCGCGCCGCCTCCTCCAATTCCCGGTTGAAGCTTGCCAGCCGGGCTCGGACGACGAAAGCGACGAACGGGAAGGCGAAGGAGACATGCGCGATCCCGATCCGCGAGAGATTGAGCGGCCAGGGCAGGTCGTCGGGCCAGCCGATCCGCGAGAAGAAGACCAGCATCGCCACGCCCATGCAGATTTCCGGAATCACGATGGGGAGCGCGACGGCTCCTTCGCAGACCCATTTGAACGGGAAACGGTAGCGCCAGAGCAGCCAGGCGGCGGCTGCGCCCAGGACCGTCGCCACCGCAGCGGTGAAGAAGGCGATCAGCAGCGAGTTGACGAACGCCTCGACCAGCACCTCGTTGGCGGCGGCCTTTTCGTAATATTTCGTGGTGAAGCCGCGCCAGACGATGTTGCGCTTGCTGTCGTTGAAGGAGAAGGCGATGAGGGCCGCCAGGGGCGCATAGAGGAAGACGAAGACGGCAAGCAGGACAAAGCGCATCCAGGCCCGGCGCGTGTAGTCGAGCGGCCCCGGCGGCGCCCGGCGCCTCTTCGTCGGGGCCTTCACCGGGGCCCCCGCCAACGGCGTGCAAGCGCCGGCCGCAAGGCGAGCGTCCCGAAGGCCGCGTAAATTAGCAGAAGCGAAAGCGCTGCACCGAAGGGCCAGTCATTGGCGCGCTTGAACTGGCGCTCGATGACATTGGCTATCATCTGGCTGTCGGCGCCGCCGAGCAGGTCGGGCGTCAGATAGGAGCCGAGCGCCGGAACGAAGACCAGTATCGTCCCGGCGAAGACGCCCGGCAGCGCGGCTGGCACCACGACGGTCCAGAAGGCTCTTGCCCGGCTCGCGCCGAGATCCAGCGCCGCCTCGACCAGCGAACGGTCCATCCGCTCCAGCGCCGCATAGAGCGGCAGGATCATGAAAGGCATGTGGACGTAAACCAGCCCGATCACCACGGCGGCGTCGTTGTAGAGCAGCGGCAGCGGTTCGAAAGGGAGGCCCAGCCACTCCGCCGCCCAGCCGAGGACGGCGTTGACATAACCCTTCGTGCGCAGCACGGCGATCAGCGCATAGGTGCGAATCAACAGATTGGTGAGGAACGGCAGCACCACCAGCAGGAGCAGCAATGGCTTCCAACGCGCAGGCGCAAACGCGATGCCGACCGCCACCGGCAGGCCGAGAGCGAGAGAGACTGCAGCGGTCAGCCCGGCAAGCCAGATGCTCCTCGACAGGATGTCGAGATAGAGAGGATCCAGCGCGCGCAGGTAGTTGTCGAGCGTCCAGGCGAGCTCGATATCGATGAGTCCCTCCTGCCGGCCGAAGCTGAAAACCCACACGAATGCGAGCGGAGCGAGGAAGAAGAGAAGGAACCAGAGCCCGGACCCCAGCGCCGCGAAGCCCGGAAGCAGTCCGGCCCGCCGTCGTCCGCGTTGCCGTTCCGGCCGGCGCCCGGTCCCGGCTCCCGCCGTCAAGCGGCCCGGATCCGGGTCCAGGCCACCTCGTAGAGCCGCGCGGCCTCCTGTCCCCGGTAGAGCGCCGGCTCGCAGGCCGCAAGCGTCTCCTCGCTCGGGAAGATGCCCGGGTTCCCCGTGTAGCTTTCCGGCAGCAGCGCCTTGGCGGCGGCGTTCGGCGTCGCATAGCGGATCGTCTCCGCAATGGCTGCGCCCGCCTCGGCGTCGAGGATGAAGTTGATGAAGGCGTGCGCGT
>JAJEIH010000120.1 GCA_022827685.1 Alphaproteobacteria bacterium | reverse complement strand
CGTCCGCGTCATCCGGCTTCTCGAAATCCGGCGGGGCGGCGAAGCGCAGCGCCCCCGCCTCGATCCGGAACCGCGCCGCGTCCGGTCCCGAGAGATGCCAGTCGTCCGAAGGCGTGCCCGAATGCGTATCGGCCGGCAGGCTCAGGACGCGGGCGACGGAGCCTTCGAGGTAGGCGATCTCCCGGGCGGCCTCAGGACCGTCGGCGGCCAGGGCCGGGACGCAGGGCAGCGCCAGCAGCAGAACCGCCGCCGCGCAGGCCGCGCCGGAGAAGAATGTGCGGGAGGAGGAAGGCGGCCGGCGGGAGAACCCCGTGCCGGCGGAGGGGAAGGCGTCAGGCCGGGATGGTGGCCCCTTCCGGCAGCGCGGCCATGCCGCCACGGTCATGGCCGGAGCGCAGACCCAGATGGGGCTGACCGGCTGACCGGCTGACCGGCTGACCGGCTGACCGGCTGACCGGCTGACCGGCTGACCGGCTGACCGGCTGACCGGCTGACCGGCTGACCGGCTGACCGGCTGACCGGCTGATTATACCGAGAGCCTCACGGCCCCTTGTCAAGCCCCCGGCCGAAAAAATTCGGCCGCCTCGGGCGCGCGGGTCGAGCGACAGCGCGGACGCCGCGGCGCGGGCCGACATCTGTCTGTCCTCCACCTTGTCCATCGCATTGCCCCCGAGGCTCTCGTCCGCAGGGCCGGGCGTACAAACGCATCCGCCCGCCGAACGTCGCCCATCAACCCATTGCGATCATTAGCGCAATTCCGGCTGCAGTAAAAGCCCCGCGCGATTTTTCTGACCGGAGCACGGACAGGGGTGAGCGCACGGCCGGGCGATCCGTTCTCGCGGCGATCCGCGCGGTTGCCGACATCCGCCGCCCGACCGCGTGAGTTGCTCGCGGAATCCGATGGCGGGGCGATCGATCGAAGCCCGCTTACCCATGCCCGGCCATCGTCGGCGACGACAAAGACCGACCGCCCTTTGAAACCTGACGCTTCCCCAGCGATTCCCGGCGACTTTCGTTCGCAAAGCGCCGACTGCCGAAAATGCCGTGGACCTCGGGAGTTTCCCCGTTGCAGGTGACCCGAAGGGGGCCGCCGACGCTCGGGTTTCGGGTCAGAAGGTCCTGGCGCATGCGACGGGAATGTCGAGCGGCCTCCGCCAGCGGCGAGACGGTTTTTGTTTGGCACAGAAGCAGGGTGCTGGACGAAGCCGGTATGGGCTCAAACCGTCGAACGATCGCCGAAACGCGACCCGATGTACATCCGCCATAGGGTTTGCTAACCATCATCGCGGCTACCATACTCCTTATGTATGGGACACAATGCGCCGACCAAAGCGCGGCTGGCAGACTGATCGGGTGACGGACATGGACATCGCCGCAAGCACCATAGAAGCCGCGCTTCGCCAGCTCCCCGAATTGCCGACTCCCGTCAGCAGCTGGCATGTCGAAACCGGTCCCGACTCGACCGACGACCCCGCCGTGTGGGTGTGGGCGATGCTGAAGGACGACGACGTCGAATTCGCCAAGCGGTCGCGGCTGCGCTCGATCATCCGCGATCTCGTCGAGGAAAAGACCGACCCGTCCATGCTCGTCTATGTCCGTTTCCGCGGCGCCTCGGAGGTCGAGCCGCAGGCATGAGCCTTCACGCGGAACTTTTGAAGCAGGCTCATTTCCTCGCCCGCAAGGAACCCAAGAAACCGATCCAGGCAAGCCTTCGCCGCTCGGTATCGGCTTCCTACTACGCCCTGTTTCACCTCCTGGTCGACGACGCGACAAGACTCATGCTGTCGGGCAACGTCCGCCGCCCTCTGCGCGACAGTCTTGCCCGTGCGTTTCGCCACTCGGCCATGAAACAGACCGCCGTGGCATTCACCAGGACGTCGATACCCCCCAAGCTCGCAGCCGGCCTGAACCGCGAGCCGGTCCAACAGGAGCTGGTCGACGTCGCCACCGCCTTCGTCCAGCTCCAGGAGGCCCGTCACGACGCGGACTACAACCGCGCTCTCCGCTTTACCCGCCGGGAAACACTCGATCTCGCCGATCTGGCGGATCAGGCGTTTCGGGACTGGAGCCAGGTGCGCGGCAGCTTGCAGGCGGACACATTCCTGACCGGGCTTCTCGCCTACAGGCAGATGCAGGGCTGATCGGCAGCCGATCGTTCGGCCCCCCCGCCGGCGAATGCGTTCCTCACCTTACCCGCCGCCCCGGTAGTCCCCGAGAATATCGGCGGCGATGCTGTCCGACACGAGAACGGCGGATTCGCGCACCGAGTGCTGCGCCAGGTGCGCATAGCGCGCGGTCGTTTCCACCTGGGTGTGACCGAGCAGCTTGCCGATCATCGGCAGCCCCTCGCCGAGCGCCAGCGCCCTGGAGGCAAAGCTGTGCCGGCAGTCGTGAAGCCGCGCATTCTCGATCTTCGCGCGCTCGCAGATCAGCTCCCACGGGTCGTTCAGGTTGCGCATGCGCTTGCCCTTGAGTTTCCCCGGAATGACATGCGGGTTGCCCTCGACGCGCGGGATGTTCGCGAGCACGTCCGCCGCCTCCGGCGAGAGCGGCACGACGCGCGCGCCGGTCTTCGAGTCTTCGAGCTTCAACTCGCGCGCCTCCAGGTCCACGTCCCGCCAGCGCAGCGTCAAAATCTCGTTCCGCCGGCAGCCGGTGAGCAGCAGCAGCCGGATCGCGGCCACGGCATGGACCGAGACGCCCCTGCGGGTCTCGGCCTCGGCGAGCGTCCTGCCGAGGCGGCGGAACTCCTCCTCGGAGAGGAACCGCTCGCGCTTGCGTTCCCGGTTCTTCACCACCAGCCGGCACGGGTTGCTCGCCTCCGGCAACTGTCCCCGGTCCTCCGCCGCGTTCCAGATGCGCGAGAGCACGTCCACCGTCCGGTTCGCCATCGACGGCGTGGACCGCAGGGAATGGTGCAGCCCCGTCACCCGGGCATGGTCGAGCGCCAGCGCCGGGACCTTGCCGAACGCCGGCAGCAGGTGCTTGTCGACGATCAGCGCGTACATCTCCGCCGTCTTCGGCTTGCAGCGCACCGCGACATGCTCGTCGAGCCACCGGCGCGCGAGTTCGCCCACCGTGGGGCCGTCGGCGAGCGCCAGCGCCGGCGTCTCCGGCACTGGCTCCTCGCCCGCCTTGATGCGCGCGATAATCAGCGCCGCCCGGCGGCGCGCCTCCTCCGCCGTGACGATGCCGTGGCGGCCCACCGTCACCCGCTTCGCCGCCTTGCCGCCCGCGCGGGTCTGGACGACATACTGCTTGCGCCCCGAGGGATAGACCCGCACCCCGAAGCCCGAGAGCTCCGAATCCCAGAACACGGTGTCCTTCCCGACCGCGAGCGCCTCGACCGTGCGCCTGGAGATCGTCGTCGTGGTGAGCTTCGCCATGGCCGTGTCCCTCCGCGTCAGGCCGCGTCCGCGCGCGGCAGGATGTCGGACCCGATGCTGCCGCCGACCTTGGCGGCGGACGCCTTCTCGGTATCGCGCGCGAGGTGCGCATAGCGCGCGGTCGTGGTCACCTTCGCGTGACCGAGCAGCGCCCCGATCATCGAGAGCCCCTCGCCGAGTGCCAGCGCCCGCGAGGCGTAGCTGTGCCGGGCGTCGTGAATCCGCACGTCGTCAAGCTTCGCCCGCCTGCGAAGCCGCCCCCAGATCGCATCCAGGTTCTTCAGATGGTCGCCGGGGTTCTGGCCTGTGATCACCCACGGGTTGCCTTCGATGCGGGGGATCGAGGCAAGCACATGCTCCACCGCGGGCGTCAGCGGCACGCTCCGCCATCCCGACTTGCCGTCCGTCAGGCGCAGCTCGCCCGCCGTGCGGTCCACGTCGTCCCACTTCAGCGTCACGATCTCGTTCTTGCGGCAGCCCGTCAGCAGCAGCAGACGGAGCGCCGGCACCGCCGTCGGGAACACCGAGCCGTCGGCCTCGGCCTCGTCGAGCACACGGCCCAGACTGCGGTATTCCTCCGGCCTGAGGAACCGCTCGCGGCGGGTCTCCCTGTAGCGCCGGATCGAGCGGCAGGGATTGCGGCGCGGGGGCGTCATGCTCCAGGCTTCCGCAAGCCGGAACATCTTGGACAGCACGTCCATCGTCGCGTTCGCCTGACAGGGCTTGTCCCGCATCTTGTGATGCAGCGCCGAGGCGTGCGGACGGTCCACCTCCGAGAGCTTCAGGTCTCCGAGTTCCGGCAGAATGTAGAGCCGCAGGATCCGCGCGAAGTTCTCGGCCGTCCTGGGCCGGCAGTTCACCTTCACATGCGCCTCCATGTAGCGCTCCGCCAGATCGGCGACGGTGGGCTCGGGCGCGGGCGACGCCGGCACCGGATCGAGGCCCTGCTTGATGCGGTCGATGACCTCGACCGCCTTGCGCCGCGCGTCGTCGGCCGTCATGCCGCCGTACGGTCCGAGCGCGACGCGCTTCGGCCCGCCCGCAGGCCCGCGGGTCTGGACGCACCACACCTTGCGGCCCGAGGCATAGACCCGGATGCCGAAGCCGGGCAGGTCGCGGTCCCAGACCACGGTATCGCCGGACTCCACGGAGAGCGCATCGACGGCGCGCTTGGTGAGCTTGACGGGGGGACGGGCAGGCATAGCGAAACGCCTCATTCTCGGTTCCGGAAGTCGGGATACACTACCGTAACCGTAATCATATCGCAACCGAATAGGAGGAAACGCCAGTCTCGCTCCGACGCCGCTTGGCCACCCATGGCGGCGGGGTTCGCTTGTCCGAAATAGCGTGCTCCAAAAATCGCTCTACATATAACTTACTGTTAAATCGATATAATTATTACTCTTGTCGGTCTTTCGGCAGCACATGTCGGATCGAGACTGGCCGTGTCCAGCATGCCGGCAGTCGGGTCAAAACGACCCGTAATCAATACATTATATATGCCACTCCTTCGCGTCCCGCGCGCTGGCTCTCGGTGAGAGCCTCACGATGATCGGGAAATTGCTTGGTCATACGCAGATACAGACGACCGCACGCTACGCGCACCTCGCCCGCGATTCCATGCAGTCCGCTGCCGCCCGGGTCACGGAGAGCATCGGCGGGAACCTGCGCGTCAACGCCCCGGAAACTGCCCGTCCGTAGGCCGGCACCACGCCATTCCCTGATGCATCCCCGTCACCCGGCTTGGTCTGGCCTCGACGACCAGCGGCCTTGCCTTGGTCACCGATGGGGGGTATGGCAGGAGGAGCCGGGGAACCACGTGTGGAGAAACTGAAGGTTGTTGACCCGTCACTGGCGTGCCCGGCCCAGCGTCACTAGCATCGACTCCGGACCCGGCTCGGCGTAAGTGACCTGCCGCCGCGTGTTGTTCTGCTCCGTTAATTCTGCTCCCTGTCTGAGCCGCCCTTCGGAGCCGGCCGAAACCGCTGGAACAGCATCCCTGCCAAGCCTCCAAGCCCGAGTGGCACAGCAACAATGGCATGCCCCAGGAAGAGGGCGAGGGCGGCCAGCGCGAAGAACCCCCATTGAACTGATGTTCCGCAGTAAATGGCGAGCTTGTCCCGGGAAATGGAACCTTGCTGGGCCTGCGCGCGCAGCACACCCTCGGATTCCGCCATTTTCAGAATTCGATCAGCGCTGCCGGGCAAGACCTTCTCATACTCGGCCAGGAATTCAGGAGGCGGGATAGGCCCATCAAATGTCGTCGTGATGTTCTGTTGTCTGACGGCTGCGATGACGATTGCCCGGTCTTCCGTGGGAAGAGAGCGGAGCAGTGATTCCAGGTTCGGTGTCGGCTTCGGTTTCTCGGGATCGGCTGCGGGGACAGGCTTCTGCTCGTTTGCAGGCCCGTTATCCGCCATTGTCTTCCTTCAGCGTATCGCATACGAGCACGACGCAAGCCTTGTCGATCGCCATCCTGATGCGGAGCGCATCGGCCAGACGTGCATACACGCCGGAATGTTCGCTGTAGTCAGAGCTGAATTCAGAAGGGTGCTTCAGCAGGTTCCACCAGGCTTCGAAGTAGTCATCGTACGGCTTGTAGGTGCCGTAGTTGTGGGTAATGAAGATTGGATTCAGGTTGGCCAGCGCAACTGCCACATCGTCAGCATGCTCGTTTGCCGCTGTTGGCCGTGGCGTGTTCTCCACGTCCAGAGTTGCGTCGAGCCGAGGATCAAGTGTCATGGAGGCAACTCAGGGTTCCATATGGAATCGATGCTAGGTAACCGGCATATGGTTGTCCAACGTTCGGGTTTCCAGATCAATCAATTCTGCCATTCCCGAATCGGTCGGTAGCGGCACCTGGTCTCCTCTTCTCATGAGCATCCATCCATCAAGCGGACGCGTTCGCCCCGAGGGCCCCCGTCATGTAGGTGGCGGGGCGTCAGTCCGCGCCGGGGTGTGCAGCGGCATGGCGGCATCGGGCCGGGATCGGCCCTATGGTGTCGCGGCCGGCTCATGTACGAGGTGTCCGGCACGCCGTGACGCTGCACACCGCCGCTCCCCGTCGCCGGCAAGGCGGCCTGCCGCGCGCAAGGAAGCGAGCGTCCCGCAACCCACGATCTTACATTGTCGGAGCGGGCGCAGGGAGGGACTGGCATGGAACGAAAGATGATGGACGGCAATGGGGCCGCTGTTCGTCGTGGACGTCGCGGCACCTATCGTCGGCGCGCCTCACGACCGGCTGTCGCGCGGGCGCGGCGGGACGCGCTCGTCGAGATCGGACCCCTGGACCGACTGGCAAGGCAGACGGCGCTCATGATTCTGGCCGGCGGTACCGTCGGCGTCACGGGCCGGGACGCCTTCCACGCCGCCGTCGCCGCGTCCCTGGCGTCCACGCGCAGCAGTCACGAGACCGCCCTGGCCGCCCGGATGATCCGGGCCGACTTCGACCTCCTGGCGCTGCCTGGGGTGGCGGCGATCTACCGCCGCGTCGGACGGGACGCCTGGCGGCAATACAACAAGATGGGAGAAGCGGCGGAGGCCAGGATGCTGCGGGCTACGCTGGAGAGTTTGGTTCCCTCGGCCACCATGCACTAGCCCCGACCTCCTTCAGCTCGGCAACTGCGCTGGGGAGGCCTTAACCGCACCCCACCGGGCGAAGCGCCCCGTCCGCCGCCACTGACCAACAGGGCAGAGCAGCGACGACCCGGCGCACGACTGGCGACCAAGCGCAAGCCGTAGCGCGACGCTCCTCCGCGCACATTTTCTGACGACGTTCCCCGGTGGCGGACGATGCCGCCTTGGCGCGCTCGCGTACCGGACCGCGCCGAAGCCCGCCCGCCGCCGGATTGCAGCCCGGCCCGCCCGTGCAAAACCTGCCATCGGTGCGCATGACCGGTATGCGTCCTGCGCACTATTGGCGCCCGATGGATGCCGGAAGCGCACATGTACCGGGGACGGTATCGAGAATCCCAAACCGTCCCTGCCCGCGCCCCGATTTCTGCGGTTCGATTGCCGACACGCGGCGGGGCATGACCCGGCGAGACGCGAACTGGCGAAAGGAGATCGGCATGACAGGGAACGGGACCCGTTATCTGAACACGCACCAGGCTGGGGAGTATCTCGGCCTGTCGCCCCGCACCCTCGACCGCTACCGGGTGAAGGGAAGCGGGCCCGTCTACCACCGCTTCGGCGGCCGAATCCGGTACTTGGCCGCCGACCTCGACGCCTGGGCGGAAGGCCGGCGGCGGACGTCGACCTCCGATGACGGGACTGCCCTCGCGGGAGCGAGGCGATGACGGGCCTGCCCAGCCGCCCCGGCACGGCCCGCCTGCAGCTAGTCGCCACGCTGGCATCCGCGGTGCTGGCCGCGGGCGGCATCGACGTGGCTCTGGCCACCACCGACACGACGTTCGACGCGCCGCTCGACACGGTGACCGACATGGTCTCGGGCACCGGCGGCCAGCTCGCCGCGGCACTCGCCGTGGGCGCTGCGCTGGTGGGCTCGGTGCTCCGCTTCAATGCCATGCAGCTGATGGGCGCCGTGGGCGTGGGTGTCGCGGCCGGGGCGGGCACGGGCATCGTGACCGGGCTTGTCGGCACGGCGATCGTCTGAGGTGGACGTGAGCGACACCCAGCGTCACGTGATCCCGCGCCGGCTGGACGACCCGGAGCGGTGGCTGTTCTGGACCGTCGACGAGGCGGCCGTGCTGATGGGCCCGGCGCTCCTCGGCCTCGCCGCCAACCAGTTCGTGCCGGGCCTGGTTGCGGGCGTCGGCGGCTGGCTGCTGCTCCGCCGCGTCAAGCGTGGCGGCGGCGCCAACATCGCCCGCTACGCGCTCTACTGGTTCCTCCCGGACTTCGTGTTGCGGCTCCGAGCGACGCCGCCGAGCCACCTCCGCCGGTTCGTCGGGTAGGGCGGGCATGCAGCGCGCAATCATGGAAACCGGGCTCCGCCGCGCCCGCGACGCCCGGGTGGCGCTGGCAGCCCTCCTGGTGCTCTCGATGGCGGCCAACCTTGCCCTCGCGGTCGGCCTCGCCGGGCGCGAGGCGGTCACGGTGCTCGTGCCCGCGGTGACGGGGCCGGCCTGGGAGGTGGGCGGCGGGCGCGCCGGCAAGCGCTACCTCGAGGACATGGCGCGGACGGCGGCGGTGACGCTGCTCTCGCTCACACCCGAGAACGCGGACCACGTGCGCGAGGCGGCGGCCCGCATGAGCCACCCCTCGGCGCGGGGTGCCATCGGCGCCTGGGTGGCGGCCGAGGCCCGGCGCATGGCCGGGCGGGACCTCGCCGCCGCCTTCTACCCCGAGCGGATCGAGGCGGACCCGGGGACGCTCGCCGTCGACGTGGCGGGCGAGCTCGCGACCTGGATCGGGCGCGAGGAGTCGGCGCGCGAGGACAAGCACTACCGCCTCACGTTCCGCCTCGATGCCGGACGGCTGGGCCTGGTGCGCTTCGAGGAGATGGAGCAATGACGATGTACTGCAAACGAACCGTTCGCCGCGGCTGTCGGGTCGGCCGGACCGCGGTCGTGCTGCTGGCGGCGTGCGTGGCCCTTGCCGCCCTGCCCGGGCCAGCCGCGGCCATCCAGACACTGGACGCCTCCGACCACGCCGAGCTCGAAGCGGCGGTATCCGCCACGGGCGTCACCCGCGTGGCCCTGGCCGATGATCGCATCCGCCGTGTCATCCGCAGCCCCGGCGGTTTCGACATCGAGCACGATGCCACGTCCGGCGACCTGTATCTCCGTCCCCTCGAAGCGCCGGACCCGGCGCCGGGCACCGACCCCGGCGCAGCGCTTCCGATCACGCTTTTCCTGGGCACCGAACGGGGCTTCACCTACCGCCTCACCCTGACGCCGGACGCGCGGCCCTCGGCCCAGGTGCTGATCCGCAATGCCGCCGCTGCACCCGAAACCACTGCACAAGAGTCGGTGACCGCACCGCCCGATGCCCGCGTCGCGGAGCTGGTCCGGCTGGTGCGGGCGGTCGCACGTCATGAGCTCCTGCCCGGCTATGTCGTCGAGGCACCCGCGCCGGCTCCGGCGAAGTGGCCGCCGGCGGTCGAGACCTGGCGCGGCACGCGCTTCACGGCACATGTCCTGTCAGCCGGCCCGAACACCGACGCTGGCGCGCTTGCCGAACGCTTCGGTGCCGGAGTCGCCGCGGTTTGGGTTGCCGCCCAGCAGGCCGCCGCGCCCCAGAACCGCATCGCGGTCGTGGTAACGGAGCCGCGCCGCGCAGGGACCACCCGGTGAGCGTGGCCGCGAACGAGACCCGCGCACAGGCGGTCGACGCCGATGCCGGCGGCGTGCGCCGGCGGCAGCTGCTGCTCTTTTCGGTCGTCGCCGCCGCACTCCTCGTGGCGCTCGCGCTGTGGCTGGGCGCGGGCGGCGGCGGCACGACGCCAGCGGCCACCGGCATCGACGCCGAACTCGCGGGCCCGGACACCGCCGAGGAGGCCTGGACGCGCCGCTCCGAGGCCCGGATCGGGACCATCGAGGCGCGGCTCCGCGAGATGGAGACGGATGCGCGGCGAATCGGCGCCGAGAACAAGCGGCTCCGCAAGAAGCTCGCCGTGGACGCGGCGGACGCGCGGTCGGTGATCGACCGCCAGGCCGCGATGATCGAGGACCTGGAGCGGCGCGTCACCGAGGGCATGCCTGCGCTCGCGAACCCCGGTGAGGTTCCGGCGTTTCCGGGCGCGCCCGACGATCCGGGACAGGGTCCCGATGGCGCATTCCCGCTGCCGGAGGCCCCCTCGCCGCTGATCGAGACGTTCGAGCTGGACGACACGTCGTCCGGCGCCGCAGCGATCCAGGCCTGGAAGCCGCTTTCCACATGGCTCCCCGCCGGGAGCCATGCTGAGGCGGTCGTGCTCGCGGGCGTCGACGCCTCGGCCGGCATTTCCTCCCAGGGCGACCCGCGGCCCGTCCTGCTGCGCCTGATCGGGCCGGCATGGACCGCGGCCGCGGGTGGTTCAGCGCTCAGCGCCGACGTCACGGGCTGCACCGTGACGGGCGCGGCGCACGGCGACCTCTCCAGCGAGAAGGTGTACGCGCGTCTCCGCACCCTGACCTGCGCCGGGCCCGAGCCCGGGAGCGTGATCGAGACCGAGGTTGCGGGCTTCATCGCGGGCTCCGGGAAGACCGGCGTCAGGGGCCCGGTCGTGAGCCGCGAGGGGGCACTCGTTCAGAAGGCATTCCTCGCCGGCTTGATCTCCGGGGCGGGCCAGGGGGCGGCGCAGGCATTCCAGCCGCAGGCCGTTGCGACCGGCGCGAATACGGCCGCGGTCACGAACTCGGGGCTCATGGACATCGGCCGGGCGGGACTGGGCGCGGGTGCAACATCGGCCGGCGGCAAGGTCGCCGACTACCTGATCCGGCGCGCCGAGCAGTACCAGCCGGTCATCCAGCTGCGCGCGGGAACCCGCGTGAGCGTCGTGTTCCTGGAGGGTGCCCGCCTCGACGGCGGCGTCCTCGCCCATGCCGCCAACGACGGAGACGTGCAATGAGAAACCATGCAGGACGACTGGCGCCGATGCTGGCCGCCGCCGTGGCCGCGTTGACCCTGGCGGGCTGCTCGGCCACCCATGTAGGCGAATCGTGGCAGTGTCCGCTGGCCCAGGGCGCCTCGTGCACGACCATCGCCGAGGCCGATCCCGCGGTGCCCGCGAGCGCCGCCCGTGCGGCCGTCCTGTTCGGCGAGCCGCTGCCGGGAGTGCGCCGCCAGGTGGGCGGAAACGCTGCGGGCGAATGGCGCGGCGCGCGCGAAGCCTGCGACGGCGGATGCGGCTTCCTTGCCTGGCTCAAGGCGTTTTTCGGGGGCGGCGCCAACACCTATGCGCCCCACCCGGCACCTGAGGCCTCCGTGACCGCTGCGGCGACCGAACCACCAGCCGCGCCCGCCCCCGCGACGAAAGCCTCCCTCCGCGTTCCCGAGGTCCTGGGGCGCATCTGGATCGCGCCGTTCGTCGACGCGGACGGCATCTACCGCGAGGCCCACTGGGTGCGGGTGGTGTTGGCGCCTGCCGGCTGGAAGCTTCCGTGATCGGCCGCCTGCTGGAGCTCTTCGAGGGGCCGGAGGCGCCGGCGTCCTGGTCCCCGCCGCCGGTCCCGGCGGCGCTCCACCAGCTGCTCCCGTGGCGCGCCTGGGACGAGCGGAGCGAACTCTACGTGAACGCTTCGAGCATCGGCTTCGTGCTGGAGCTCCCGCCGTTCGTCGACATCGACGAGGAGATCGCGGGCGCGCTCGCGGGGACGCTCGCCGACGCGGCACCCGAGCGCTGCACCCTCCAGGTCCTGCACTGGGCAAGCCCCCGCTTCGGGGCGACCTACGACGCATGGGCGGCGCCCCGCACACGGGCGGGCGGGGTCCAGGCGCGGATCGGCGAGCGCCGCGGCGCGCTCCTGCGCCCGGCCGGCTGGCGGAAGCTGCATGCCGGCGGCCCGCCGAACACGCTCTCCGACTACCGGGTCTTCATCACCGCCTGCCTCGCGGAGCCGCCGGGCCCGGCCGCGGAGACCGCGCTCGGCGCATTCCGCCGGGCGTTGGAAGGCACGCTCGCCTCGGCCGGCGCCTGGGCGTGCCGGCTCGAGCCCGACGCGCTGCTCACGCTCGCGGCGGAACTCGTGGCCCCCGACGTCCGGGGCGCGGACGACGGCGGCATCAGGCCGCCGGCCCGGCGCTGGGCGCCGCGCGATCCCCTGCACGAACAGTGCATCGCGCCGGGACGGGCGCTCACCGTGGCGCCGACCGGGCTCACCTTCCACCACCTGGACGGCGAGGACGTAGCGGTGCGCGTCCTCTCCGCGATCGCGTATCCGGACGTGTGGCCGAGCTGGCGCGGCAACCTCCTCATCGGCGACTTCCACCGCGACTTCCTCCAGCCGGGGTGCCCGGTGCTGACGGCGCTGGTGTTCACCACCGGCGACGAGGCCGCCGGCGAGAAGGCGTTCCTGAAGAGCGCGCGGGCGACCCAGCAGGCCGGCACCGGGATCGCCCGCTACCTCCCGGGCCTGCCCGAGAAGGCGCGCGACTGGCAGACCGTCACGGAGCGGATCAAGGACGGCGAGAAACTGGTGCGGGCGACCTACCTGGTGGCGGTCTACGCGCCCCTCGACGCCCTCGACGAGGCGGAGCAGGCGGTCCGTGCGATCTACCACGGGCAGGGCTGGCGCGTGACGGCCGAGCGCTACGTGCAGCTCCCGTCGTGGCTCGCGTGCCTGCCCCTGGCGGCGGCGGGCGGGCTCGACGCCGATCTCGAACGCATGGGGCGCAGGAAGACGCTCCTCACCGCGTCGGCGGTCAACCTCGCCCCTGTCCACGGCGAGTGGCGGGGCCAGCCCGCCAGCCCCGACAACCCACCCGCGCTCTTCCTGATCGGGCGGCGTGGCCAGCCCGCGTGCTGGTCGCCGTTCGCGAATCTCGAGGGCAACTACAACGTCGCGGTGACGGGGAAGTCGGGTTCGGGCAAGTCCGTACTCATGCAGGAGCTCGTGACGGGCGTCGTGGGCGCTGGCGGCGAGGCGGTGGTCATCGACGACGGCAGGTCGTTCCAGCACACGGCCGAGGCGCTCGGCGGCAGTTTCATCGCGTTCGGCAAGGATGCCGCGACGCTCAACCCCTTCGCGATGATCGACGCAGAGACCGCGAACCGCGACGGCGACTACAGGGAAGAGTGTTTCGCCATGCTGGCCGGCGTCATCGCGCGCATGGCCCGGCGCCGGGGCGGCATCGACGACATCGAGGCGGCACTCATCGACGAGGCGATCGCTGAGGCGTGGGACGAGAGCGGCAACGGCGCCGATCTGGGCACCGTCCGGGACCGGCTCGCCGCCCGTTCGGACCGCCGCGCGTTGGATATGGCGACGGCGCTCGGCCCCTGGTGTCCGGGGGGTGCGATGGGGCGGCTGTTTGCGGGCGCGGAGACGCCGGCGCTCGACGCGGCGCTCACCGTGTTCGAACTGGCGGAGCTCAAGGGCCGGGGCGACGTCCAGGGCGTGGTCTTGATGCTCGTCGTCTTCCTTGCGACCCAGCGCATGTACCACGGGCCCCGCACCCGCGCGAAGGCGATCGTGATCGACGAGGCGTGGGACCTGCTCTCGGGCGAGGACAGCAAGGCATTCCTCGAGGGGGCGGCTCGCCGGGCCCGGAAGTACCGCGGGGCGCTGGTCACCGGCACGCAGAGCGTCAACGACTACTACGCCAACCCGGCGGCAAGGGCGGCGTGGGAGAACTCGGACTGGGTGATCTTCCTCGCCCAG
Organism: Alphaproteobacteria bacterium; assembly: GCA_022827685.1. GTDB lineage: Bacteria > Pseudomonadota > Alphaproteobacteria > Bin95 > Bin95 > Bin95. Next base: position 8,654 of record JAJEIH010000120.1, on the reverse strand, counting down.
AAGGACGAGTCGGTCGAGCTCCTCAAGCAGGAGAAGCGCATCCACTGCGATCCCGGCATGGAGCGTGCGCTCAAGAGCCTCACCACCGCCGACGGGCGGTACGCCGAGCTGGTGCTGCACGGCCCCGACGGCTGGCGCGTTGCGCGGCTCGTGCTCGATCCCTGGTCGGTGGCGCTGTTCTCGTCGCGCGGGCCCGCCTTCGCGGCCGTCGAGAACCTGAAGGCGGAGGGGCTCAGCACGCTCGAGGCCATCGACCGGATCGCCGGCGGGACCACCCGGGAGGAACCGCAGGAGCCGAAGCCGCAGGAACAGGGAGTCCACGCATGACATCGAAACCCGCTGCCGCCGTGCCGACGGACCAACCGCTCGCCTGGCCGGGCGATCCCGACCAGGTCAGCGCCGCCGAGATCGACTTCGAGGCCGTGGCGCACGTGCTCGCCAACACGTGCCGGCGCGGCGGCCGGATGCGCCACTATCACTCGCTGGCCGCGCACGCGGTGGTCGTGAGCGAGGAGATCGAGGCGCTCCAGGGGCTGACCGCGGCGGACCGTCGCGTGCTGGCCCTCCACGCGCTGATTGCGGGCGCGGCCTCGGCGTGGCTCCGGGACCCGCCGACGGCGGCCGCGCGGGGCGCGGACCGCACGGGCAAGCTGGCCGCGGCGATCGAGCGGGCGCTCCGCGAGGCGGCGGGCCTCGACCCCGTGCTCGGCGAGGAGCACGCGGAGCTGCTCCGGTTCGTCGACCGTATGGCGGCGTCGGCGGAGAGCCGCGACCTGCTCGACGACGCGGAAGCGTCCGGCAGTGCGCTCGCGTTCCCGCCGTGCCGGCGCCGCATCCGCCCGCTGGCACCGGAGCGTGCGGCGCGCATGTGGCTCGGCCGGCTCCTGGAGCTGCGCGAGGCGGTCAGCAGCAAGCGCGGCCCCGCCCGGACCGATGCCGCGCCGGCCTGATCGCGTCCCGCTGGCCGACCGGCAGGTGGGCGTCGACGTGCCGGCGCTTCTTGCCACGCTGCTGCTCGCGGCCGCCGTCGCGTCGGCGGTCGCGGTGGCCATGGTCCGGCTCACGCAGCCGGACCCGCCCCGGATCGCGAGCGTGCGGCTCGCCGAGCTGACCGCCCAGTTCGCGCTGGATGTGGCCGGCCATGACGCCTCCGGGGAAGCGGCGGCGGCCGAGGCCCGGCGCTGGGGCTCGGCATTGCAGCACGCACTCCGCGCGGTCGCGGAGCGTCACCGGGCGGTACTGCTGCCGGCGCGGGCCGTTGCCGGGGGCGCGCTCGACCTGACGCCGGAGGTCGAGGCGGCACTCGCCCGGGCGCTTGAACAGCCCGCGACGGAAGCTGCAGCGGCAGGGGCGCGGCCGTGAGGGCGCGGCCGCGCAACTGGATCGTCCTCTTCATGGCTGCGTTCGCGGCGTTGTGGCTGCTCGCCGCGTCGCGGGTGCACGTCAATGCCAGTTGGTCGGACGGCGCATGGGGGTATCTCGCGCTCCCGATCCTGGGAGAGCCCGAGCTCGGCGACGTGGTGCTGTTCGATCCGCCGGAAGGCGTCGGCGCGGACGTGCCGTACCTGAAGACCGTGCGCGGACTGCCGGGCGCGCACGTGCAGGTCTGGGCCGGCGGCGCGGTGTCGGTGGATGGCCTTGTGCTCGGGATCGCGAAGACCAAGGCGCGCGATGGGCGGCGGTTGGAGGCGATCGCGCCCGGAGCGGTGCCCCGCGGGCACTACTTCCTTCACGGCCCACACCCCGACAGTCACGACAGCCGCTATGCGGAGATCGGATTCGTCCCGCGCGAGCGTGTCCGGGCTCGGGCCGTGGCCCTGCCGGATATCGGCTGGCTGGGGCTCGAGGGCCCGCTGGTTGGTCCGGAGGGGGAAGCCCCATGAACCGGCCGGGCAGGTTCGGCCCTGGAGCCTTGCTCGCGGTCGTGGTCGCCGCCCTGCTGCAAGCGCCCGCGGCGGCCAGGGACCTTGGTGTCCTTGGCGAGACTTGGGCGATTGCCGAGCCGGACCTGCTGGCGGCGCTGGAAGCCAGGCTCCGCGAACTGGAACACTCAGGCGCGCTGGCGACGACCGAGGACGAGGCGCGCGAGCGCGTCCGGGCGCGGATCGAGGCGCCGGCGCCGGTCGCCGGGGTCGCACCCGCCACCACGCACAGCACACGCCTGATCGATCCCTCGGTCGTGCTCGAACGTGGCGTCCGGTTGCCCGACGGAACGGTGCTGGCGACGGCGGGCACGCGCCTTAACCCCCTGGCGCACGTACCGCTCAGCCGCGACCTGCTGTTCATCGACGGCCGGCGGGGCGAGGAGGTGGCGTGGGCGCTGGGCCACGCCGCTCCGGCGACGATCGTGCTTCTCGCCGGGCACCCCCTGGACCTCGCGCGGCGGCACGGACGCGCCTTCCACTTCGACCAGGGCGGGCGGCTTGCGGACCGCTTCGGGCTCGCCGCGACACCGGCCGTGATCGAGCAGGACGGCCTGCATCTCCGCCTCACCGAGATCCCGCTCCGGGACGGCGGAGACCGGCCGTGATGCGCCGCGCGGCTTTCGTGCTGGGCGTCGCGCTGACGCTGGCATTCCCGGCGGGGAGCGCATCTGCCCAGACCTGCACCGGGCGTTTCGTGAACCCGATCGCGGACGTGTGCTGGGAGTGCCTGTTCCCGATTTCGATCGGCCCGATCAGCATGGGGAGCGCCACCGGCGCGCCGGACACGCCCAATCCGTCCTCGCCGATCTGCCTCTGCGGCACCCCGATCCCGCGCATCGGGCTTTCGGTCGGCGTCTGGGAGCCGGCCCGTCTCGTCGACGTGACGCGCACCCCCTGGTGCTTCCCGAACCTGGGCGGGCTCACCATCAATCCCGGCTTCCACGCGGCCCGCGGACGCACCGGCTCGTCGGGCGACGACGGCGCGGCCGGGTCCGTCTGGCACGCACACCTCTACATGTACCCGCTCCTCTCGTGGATCGGGGCGCTCCTGGACATGGGGTGCCTGGAGGCCGGCGGCTTCGACATCGCGTGGACGTCGGAACTCGACCCCGCCTGGCTCGACGACGAGTTGTCGTTCCTGCTCAATCCCGAGGCCGCGCTGTTCGCCAACCTCCCGGCGCAGGCCGCGTGCGCCGCCGACTGCGCGGCATCCTCTGTCGGCCTGCCGCTCGATCCGATGTTCTGGTGCGCGGGCTGCCAGGGCGGGATGTATCCGCTGACCGGCAACATCGCGGCGCACGTGGGCGGCGTGCAGGCCACGCTGCTCGCTGGTCAGCGCCTCCTCTACCGCCTGCACCGTGCCGGGCTTGCCTGGGGCACGTCGGGATCGGGCGCGCTCTGCGGGCGGTTCCCCATGCCGGTCATGAAGAAGTCGCAGTACCGCTGGCAGATGACCCAGCCGGTGCCGGCGACCTCGCCGCTCACTGGCTGCAACCCGACCGGACGGTCTTCGGTGCTCTGGGAATCGCTCCGGGAACTTCCGGTCGCCGGCGAGAACTTCGGCTACCTGCTGTGGCGCAAGCGCAACTGCTGCCTCCTGTGATTCGCGCCCTGCACACGCCTGCTGTGATTCGCGCCCTGCACACGCCTGCGTTCCGTGTCTGTGCGCTACTTCTCGCCGGGGCCGCTGGGGCTGTGGCATCCGTCCGCCCGGTGGTCGCGGAGGAAGCGCAGTCCGGCCACGCGGACCTGGCACGACAGCTCGCGGAGGAACTCTCCGCGGGACCCGCCGACGAAACCCTCGACGCCTGGTCGAGATCGGTGATCGAGCGAGCGCTGGAGCGCGCGGCCAGGGAAGCCGGGCCCGCATCGGACGCCGCCGTCACGCCCGTGCCGGTGTTCCGGGGCCAATCGGGAACGGACGTAGGGAACCACGCGGCCACCGCCGAGGTGCTGCTCTTCACGAGCCTCGCGGTGCCGGCCGCGAGCTGGCGCGCGGCGGCGCGGGATGCGGCCCGGATCGGCGCCCCGCTTGTGCTCCGCGGCGTGGCCGGGGGAAGCCTCCCGGAAACAGCGCGGCGGATCAGGACCCGCCTCGGGGACGCGAAGGCGGGTGTCGCACTCGATCCCAGGTTGTTCCGGCTGTTCGGGATCGCGCGGGTGCCGGCCGTCGTCGTCGTGCCGGGCGGTGTGCCGCCGTGCCGGAGCCGCGGCTGCGCGGACGACACGCCGCCCCCCTTCGATGTCGTCGCCGGAAACCTCTCGCTGGCCGCGGCGCTCGAGGCCGTCGCAGCGGAAGGCAGCGAGGGACGCGCGGTCGCGCGACGGCACCTGGCGACACTCAGGGAGAGCGGACGATGACAAGATGGTGGATCGGCACGGGCGTGGCCGTGCTGGCAATGGCCGCGGGCATGATCGGGGCGGCCCTGGCTGAGGACCCGAAGGCCGCGGCGCGGGCCATCGGGCAGGCCGGGCTGCAGGCAGCGGGCGACGTGGCGCGCGACGCCGCGAGCGCCGACGAGGTGCCGGGCTACGCCGGGACCGACGTGCCCGAGCGCCAGCTCACGGCCGACGGGATGCCGGACGCGGCGCGGGCCCGGCTCGCGGACGCCGACGATCCTGGCGGTGCGGCTGGGCGGGCGGTGATCGACGGCGCGACCCTGCGCCCGGCCGCCGAGATGCCGGCAACCGATCCCGCCGTCGTCCGTGCCGAGGGAGTCGCGGCCTCGCCGCAGTCCGCGGCACACGGCGCCGACGGGCTGGCAACGGGGAGCGTCCGGGACTGCGGCGCCGGGCTGCAGGACGCGCAGTCGGGCGGCGTCTGCGGGTCCGTCCGCTACTGCGTCGGTGCGGACTGCGAGACCGTGCGCCCGGAGGCGGGCGACGGCTTCGTGGATGCCGCGACGAAGCTCAACATGGTGATGGAGCTTGGCGGCGAGGAATTCGACCGGAGCAACCTTCGATTCTTCACCGGCGATCGCCGGGCGTGCAAGATCCGTTTCGGCGGGCTCGCCAACTGCTGCACGAACTCCGGGTTGCTGGTGGGACTGGGCAACTGCAGCCGCGCGGAGCGCGAGCTCGCCAAGGAGCGCCACGACGGCAACACCCGCTACCTCGGCGAGTTCTGCGCGCGGCGCATCCTCGGGATCTGCGTCACCCGCGAGCGGCGCTGGTGCGTGTTTGGCTCCAAGTTGGGGCGGATCCTGCAGGAGCAGGGGCGGGCCCAGCTCGGGATCGGCTGGGGGAGCTGCCGCGGGCTCACGGTCGCCGAGATCGAGGGCATCGACTTCGACGCGCTGGACCTCGGCGAGTTCACCGCCGACCTGCTCGACGGCGGCAAGGATCCTTCCGTCTCGCTTCCGGACACGGGCGGCACGCAGACCCTCATGCGGGACCGTGTGCGCGCCTTCTACGGCCGGGGCGACTGAGGTGCCGGCAGGCGCGCGACGGGCCGGCATGGCGCCGGGCGTGCCGGTGATCCTGGTGCTGGCCTTCGTGTCGTCGGCCGGAGCGGGGGAGTGGCGGCCCTGGTGCGGCGACGCTGCCACGGGCCCGTCGCTCGGCTGGCATTTCTACTGCGACCGGGACGACGCTCCGGACGAGCCTCCTTCCAAGTTCCCGCCGGAGGTGGCGCCGCCGTCCGCGCACGCACGCATCCTGGAGATGCGCCGTGAGCTCGAGGAGGCGCGCGCCACGGCGATCCTCGAGCCGTCGCCGGCGCACGTTAGCGCGTATCTCCGCCTCCAGCAGGAAGCGCTGCAGAGGTCGGCGGCCTTCTCGGACAGCTTCCGCCGCACCGTCTGGGCGACGCCCGCACTCGACTACACGCTGCGGCGCCCGGTGGGCGCGCTCGCGAAACAGCTCTGGTCGGATGAGCGCCGCGCCGCCCGGGCCGCGGCGCTGGCCCGGCTCGGCGAGCGCTACGGGCTCATTTACCTGGGCGATCCCGCCTGTGCGGCCTGCCGGGTGTTCGGCCCGCTGCTCCGCGCCTTCGCTGTGCGTCATGGCCTCGACGTGCTCGCGGTCTCGATGAGCGGGGAGGCCCTCGAGGGCTGGCCCGAGGCGGTGCCCGACCAGGGTCGCACCGAGAAGCTCGGCCTCGCCGGATCGCCGCTGCCTGCCGTCGTCCTCTTCGATGCAGCGAAGCAGCAGGTGCTGCCGGTGGGTTTCGGCGTCCTCGCCGAGGATCAGCTCGCCGAGCGCATCTTCGCGCTCACCGCACTGGAGCCCGGCCGTGACTACTGACGCCCGGCGGAGGACGCGCCGGTTGCCGGTGCTGGTGGTCGCTGGGTTGCTGTTGGCCGCGCCTGCGCATGCCGACGTCCTCTCGGAAATGAACCGCTTCTGGCAGGGTGCGGCGGTCAACACCACGGGCCCCACCGCCTTTGACGGCCAGGCCTCCGGGCACTGGACGCTGGGGAACCTCTACCTCCGCTCGCCGGTGCGCTCCGAGCAGATCGCGACCGTCAACCTCCCCTCGTTCCGGGCCGGCTGCGGCGGCATCGACGCCTTTGCCGGGGCCTTCTCCTTCATCGATTCCGACCAGCTCGTGGCGTTTGCGCGCGCGATCGCCCAGAACGCAGCCGGTTTCGCCTTCGAGCTCGCACTGGAGACCATTTCGCCCGTCATCGCCGAGACGATGTCGAAGCTCCGGGCCTTGGCGCAATGGGCGAACAACCGGAACGTCAATTCCTGCGAGACCGCGCAGGCACTGGTGGGCGCGGTCTGGGCGAAGAACGACCGGGCGAGCGCGTCCATCTGCGCCGCGGTCGGGACCAGCCAGGGCATCTTCTCGGACTATGCCGCCGCCCGCCACGGGTGCGGCGCCGACGGCCAGCGTCACTCCACCCTGGCCGCCGCCACGGGCGAGATGGCCGAACAGGTCCCGGTCAACGTCAACTATGCCTGGAAGGCCGTGCGGGCTTCGTCGTTCCTGGCATCCGACACCCGGCTCGCCGAGTTCGCGATGTCGGTCTCGGGCACGGTGATCGTGACCGCGCCCACGGCGGACGCCGACGCATGGGGACCGCGCGTCCGGGTCCTGGAGCCGCTCGCGCTCGACCGCCGGGTGACGGAGGTGCTGATGGAGGGCGGCGGCGCGCTCCCGGTGTACGCCTGCGACACGACCACCGCCTGCCTCAACCCGACGCTGGGGAGCATCACGGTGCCGGCGAACCAGGGGTTCCGGGCGCGCGTCGCGGGGCTGCTCCGCGACCTGGTCACGGCCGTCCGCAACGACACCGCGCCGCCGGCCGCGGCGCTCGGCCTCGTCAACCTCACGACGCTTCCCGTCTACCGGGTCGCCAACACGGCGGCGGCCTACCGCGGCGCCGTCGTCGACCAGGAGATCGACGCGCTCGCCGAGGCGGTGGCACTCGATCTCCTCCAGGTCTGGATCGCCGATCTCCACCGCACGGTCGAGGAGAGGGCCGGCACGCTCGACATCGCCGACGGCGAGCAGCTCGCGCGGTGGCGCGAGGGGCTCCGCTCGAACCGCACCGCGCTCGCACGCCACCGCCACGAGGGCCTCGAGCGCTTCAACACGGCGCTCGCCGTCGTGGAGAAGCTCAGGCTCATCGAGACCGAGCTTGCGGGCGCGCTCTCGGCCGACCTCCGCGCGGCGCTGGCGTTCGCGCGCGGCGGCGCCGGTGCCGGGTCGCGCTGACGTACAGATAGATGTACGAGCTCTTCACCCTCGGCGGCGGCCCCTACCTGGTCGACCTCCTGAACGCGGTCGCCGCGATCACGTCGGGGGGCGCGTACGTGACGCTGGCCCAGCTCGCGGGCGCGGGCGGCGTCGCGTGGATCGTGTTCCGCACGGCTTTCGGCGGGAGCTGGCGCGACAACGCCAAGTGGATCCTCCTCTTCGTCACCGTCTGGGGCGCGATGATCGTCCCGAAGGCAACGGTCAGGGTAGTCGACCGGCTGGACCCGGCGCTGGCGCCGGCCGTCGTCGCCAACGTGCCCGTGGGCCTCGCACTCTTCGCGTCGATCACGAGCCAGGTCGGCGACGGGCTCACGCGCCTCACCGAGCAGGCGTTCACGCTCCCGAACGACCTTGTCTACCGCCGCCACGGGCTGATCTTCGGGGCCAGGCTCGCCGCCACCGCGACCCGCCTCGAGGTCACCGACGCGGTCTTCGCCCGGAACCTCCGGAACTTCACCCGGCAGTGCGTCTTCCACGCGCTGCTCTTGGGCCACATCTCGGCCGACGATTTGCGCGAAAGCACCGACGTCTGGCGCCTGGTCACGGCCGGGGGCACGCCGTCGGCGGGGGCCTCGCCCGCGCGCATGTTCGAGTTCGCGACGCGCCAGCCCGCGGGCGCCACCGGTGCGACGCCCGTCGATAGGGAGATCGTTACCTGCCGCGACGGCGCGGGAAGGCTGAACACCGCGTGGGCCGCCGAGATCGCGCGCGCCGGCACCCTGTTCGGTCGGCGCATCTTCCCCGACGCGAGGACCGAGGCGCTCGCCCGCGCGGAGCTTCTGGCCGCGCTCCCGGCCGCCCACGACTTCCTGATCGGCGCGTCGCGCTCGGCCGCCGAGATCCTTCGCCAGCAGATGGTGCTGAATGCCGTGCACGACGCCGGCGAGCAGTGGGCCGCTGAGGCCGGGAACGCCGCCGCACTTGCGACGTACACGGAGGCGCGCGCCGAGGCCCAGACCGCCGCGGCGTACCGGGCGATCGGGCGGCAGGCGGAGACCTGGGTGCCGCTTTTGCGCATCGTC
>JAJEIH010000046.1 GCA_022827685.1 Alphaproteobacteria bacterium | reverse complement strand
CTCCGGCGTCCTGCCCGATCCGGTTGCCGGTTCCGCCGCCGCGTCCCGTTCCGGCGCGGCGGATCGTTCCATGGCCTCCGCCACCGGGGTTCTGGCGTCGAAGCCGAGATCGGCGGCCTGGCGCTGCCACACGCCCCCGAGTTCGCCGCGGTCGATGTCGCGCTTCTTCGCCCGCGTCATCAGCGCCGCGCGCTCGGCAATGCGCGGGTTGTCCCTGGAAGCGCCGAGCCCGCGCTCTTCCATCGCCGCCTCGATCTCGGCGCGGCGGCTCGAGAACGCTTCGATCGCCCCCCGGGGAACTCCCGCGATCTCGAAGCGCCCGTCGGCATGGGTCTTCTCGATGCCGTAGCCGAGCGCCCCGAGCCCCCGGGCGAGCTCCGCCCGGTAGAGCGCGCCCAGCAGCATCTTCGAGCCGTAGAGCTTCTCGTTGGCCATCGAGCGCCACTTGCCGTCCTCCCCCTGTACCATGTTGGCGAGCACGGCATGGGTGTGGAGCTGGGGATCGAGGTTGCGCGAGGTGTCGTGGCGGAAGGTGGCGGCGACGATCTTCTGGTTGCCGGCGCGCACCATCCTGCCGCTGTCCGGAGCCTGCCCCGGACCCGATCCGGGGTCCTTCATGCGGGTCTCGGCGGCGTTCCTCTCGACCCAGGCGAGCGATGCCGCCACGGCCCGGTCGTGGACGTCGACGATGCGCTCGTCGCCGCCGACCAGGGCTGTGATGGAGACGGACTTGGGGGCGCTGAAGGTGAGGTCGCGGCCGGGACGATGGAGTATCTCGCCGTCCCCGCCGCGCCGGCCGAGCTCGGTTCCGGACCCGTCCGGGACCTTGCCTTCGAGCACCGCGCGGAACGTGTCGGGATCGACCGGGCCGGTCAGCCCGAGGTCTTCCGCGCCTCGGCCCGCCCAGGCGCTCGCCTCGCGGTGCTCGGGATCGTCCTTCGCGTAGTAGCCGTCGCGCTCGTAGTAGCTGGCGCCCTGCGATGCCGAGGCGAGCGCCCCGATCGAGAGCATATCAGGCCCAGTCGGAGGCGCGGCCTGCCTTGGGACGCGCAGCCTCCCCGTCTTCCGCTGCCGGCCTTCCGGCGGACGGGTCCTGCCGGTTCCCGCCGGTCTCCGGCGCCGCATCCACCGCCGGTTTGGCACCCTGTGCGCCGTCTTCCGGGCGGGAGTAGGGTGACATGCTTTCTTCATCGTCCGGCACCGTTGCCGCGTCTGGCGCCGGGCCGCCCGCCATTTCCGCGCTCCCGGCCTCTCCCGGCACCGGCGCAAGGTCGAGTTCGCCCTGGCGCGGGACGGGAGGCCGCCCGTCCTCTGGCGTTGGCGGTGCAGGGCCGCCGGGGTCGTTTGCTTCCGCCGGGTCCGGGATCGTCATGCCGTCGTCGCCGCAAGGCAGGGCGCCCGCCTCTTCCGGAGCCCTGCCGACGCCGGCATCCACCATGTCATCGTCTTCGCGGGGCGCGAACCGCGCCGCCGTCTTCGGCCGGGCGACGTAGTTGAGGCGGATCGAGGCAACCGGGAACGGCCCGGGGAACTTGAGATAGCCCTCCAGGTTGGCGAGCCGCATGATCTCGGACGGCAGCGCCAGCGCCCGGAGCTCGCGCCGCGGGGTCAGGCTCACGCCGTCGCGGATGGTGTTGGCGCCGTAGGAATACCCTTCCGCGACCTCCTCGATCTCGCTCCTGCCCAGGCTGTCGGCCGACCATTGCGCCGTGTCCCGGTCGGGCGCCGCCAGCACCGCGCGGGTGCCGCAGAGCCCGGAGATGGTTTCGGCGCCGTTCCTGCCGTAGAGGTCGCGCAGCGCCGAGGCGACCTGGACGCCGAGCACGAAGCAGCCGCCGAACTGGCGCGACTCGGCAAGGCCCGGTTGCAGGCTCGGCACCTGGTGCAGCGTCGGCAGCTCGTCCAGGATGACCCAGACGCGCCGCCCGTCGCTCTGCGCCAATGACAGCATGGCGTTGACCGCGATCTCCAGCCAGGTCGAGATCAGCCCCCTGAGACTGGCATGCTGGTCGCCCCTGGAGGTCAGGAACAGGAACCCGTCCCGGTCCTCGTGGGAGATCCACTCCCGGATCGAGAAGGGCTTCCCCTCGTCGGGCAGGAACTCGAAGGCGGCGAGATTGGCGGTCAGCATGGCGCGCACCGAGAGCGCGGTCTTGGGGTTCTCGGGATCGACGATCGACTGCGCCACCGTGCCTTCCATCGCCTGGGCCAGGGCCGTCAGGTCGGTCTTCAACAGGTGGTCGACCAGCACCCGGTTGTCCGTCACCCCCTTCTCCCGCAGCACGCCCGCGCCGTTGGCGAAGAGCTGTCTTGCCGCCGTCACCCAGAAGGGATCGACGGTGTCCTTCTGCTGCGGGATCAGCGCGGCGGCCATCATGTCGAAGTCGCGGGGGTTGCGGGCTTCCAGGAAGGGCGACCAGCGCGGCGCGCGGGCATCGAGCGGGTTCATCAGCACGTCGCGGTCCGGGTCGAAGAAGGTCGCGGTGTAGCTGCCCATCTTGTCGTAGATGACGCAGCGCTCGCCCCGGGCGCGGATCTGGGCCACGAGATCGGAGATCAGCACCGTCTTGCCCGAGCCCGTGGTGCCCGAGACGATCGTGTGCTGGGTCTCGGTCCGTTCGGGATACGGGATGCCGGCGATGCTGTAGGGGCGGAGCCGCGCCGCGCCCGGCAGCCTCGCCAGCATCCGCAGATGCGGCGGGCGCACCCGGCGGTGCAGTTCGGCGGCGGTGACGAGTTCCGCGCCCCTGATGCGCTTCTGGCGGCCTAGCTGCACGCCGCGATACCAGAAGACGGCGAGGAAGAGCGCGATCAACCCGCCGCCCGCCTTGAAGCCCGTCCAGGCGCTGACGAAGATCTCCCGCTTGATCCGCTCGCGCGCCGCCAGCTCCGGCACGGACATGGCGATGTCGCGGATGGCGAGCACGCGCCGCGTGCCGTCGGCGAACCGGATCTCCTGGCCCGAATCCGGTTGGTAACCCAACGCGAGCTTGGTCTCGGCGAGCGTCACCATGCCGGCGGCGTACCATTCGGCGCCCGAGGTGCGGTGCCACAGCGTCCAGGCCGGCACGGCGACGGTGGTGAAGGCGGCGAACAGCATCGCCGCCCGGAACAGCTGGCCCCACATGCGGATGCCGTGGAAGACCGTCTGCCCGCCCCGCAGCGTGCTGCCGCCGATGCCACGGATCACGGTCCCGCTTCCTCATGGGCGATGCCGGCAGCTGCACCGACGATCAGGCGAGCCTCGCGCCTGCCTTCGACGCCGCAGGCTCGGCGCGGCGGCGCCCGGAGGCAAAGGCCGGCGAGGGCCGGGGCGAAGATGGCGGGGCCGGAGGATTCCCTTTCACCGCCCGGGCGGTATGATCGGAGGCCATGAACATGACACGAACACAGGGACACCTTGCCGGCACGCCGGCGAGACGGCCGGCGACCCGGGCCGAGCGCCTCATCGTGCTCGGCGGCTTCGCCGTGGCGGCGCTCTGGACGGCGGTGGCGGCCATCCTCGGGTTCGGCATGGAGACGGTCGGCGCGGCATGGCTGGCGGCCGTCCTCTGGACCGTGCCGTCCTCGCTGGCGCTGGCGCTCCGGCGCGGCTTCGTCCACCGCGACTGGTCGGCCTTCCGCGGTCATGAACTGCCGGACGATACCGACACCAT
>JAJEIH010000079.1 GCA_022827685.1 Alphaproteobacteria bacterium | reverse complement strand
CGGCGGCGGCGGCATCGGCCAGCGCCTCGAGCGCGTCGGTTGCGCCGGCGGCGAAGCCGAGCCGCTCCGGCGGCGCGCCCAGAAGCGGCGCCAGCTTCTCCGCCGCCGCCCCGGCAAGCCCGCCGCCATGCGAGAGGCCCGCGCCCCACTCGACATGCATGAAGCCCGCGAGCCGCGTCCGCACCTCGCGCGTCAGCGGCCCCAGCCGGTCGCTGTCCAGCCGCAGCGTACCGGCCGGCAGCAGGAAGCCGTCGCGCAGATAGGCGAGCGGGTCCCCGGCATCCAGCGCCATGCAGTCCGCCCGCCCCGTCATCGGTCTGCGAACAGGAGTTCGGCCGCGCGCCGGGCCATGCCCGCATTGTCGTGGCCGACGCCGGGCGCGGTGTGCAGCTCCCAGGCGAAGGGCGCCGGCAGGAGGCGCGCCATGTCCTGCCCGGCGGCGTAGAAATACCGGCCGCGCGCCAGGCGGTGCGGCCCCTGCGCCATCGCTTCCGGCGATTTCAGCAGCATGGGCGCGTCGGTGACGGTATCCTCCTCGCCGAGCAGCACCATGAGCCGGACCGACAGGGCGGCCGCCAGCGCGGCGTCGCCCATCCGGAAGCCCGTGAGGCCGTAGGGATAGCGCTCCTCCTCGCGCGGCACGGTGTAGGCGCCGGCATTGGCGGCGACGGCCGCCTCGATGCGCGCCGCCGGGGCGAACAGCGCCATGCGGTGGACGAACTGCCCGCCGGCGGAATGGCCGTAGAGAAAATAGCGCCGGGCTTCCGCGCCGCTCCAGGCGCAGGCGGCGTCGAAGGCGCTCTCGACCACGCCGAAGCTCCAGTCCGCCTCCGGCAGGAACGCGCGCCGGTCGGGCGTGCGCATGTTGCCGACCTCGTATTCGCGCGGGCCGGGGAACTGCTCGCGGTCGAATTCCGGCGCGGCGACCAGCACCCGGTGGCGCTCGGCATGCTCCGCCCAGACGTCGCGGTAGTCCGCGGCATTGCGCCGGTAGCCGTGCAGCACGACGAGCACCGGGTCCGCCGGCCGCCAGGCCGCCGGCCGCCAGAGATGGGTGCGGACGGCGACGTCTCCTTCGGTCGGACGGCGGTGCGGAACGGTGATCTCCGCCGCGCTCACCGCCTCGCCTCGGTCACGTCCGTGCCGGAATACACCGCGCCCAGCATGCGCTGCATCGCCGCCGTGTGGGCCGCGCAGGCCCCGGCGTCGAGGTCGGCCGCGGGCCGGGGCTCGAGCTCGAAATGCCCGTAGCGGTCCTCGCCGCGCACCAGGGTCGCGGAATCGTCGAGCTTTATCTGGCGCACATAGGCCGGGATATAGCGGACCGCGAGGCCGATGCGCCGGTCGGGCAGCCGGTTCGGCTTCGAGCCGTGGACGAGGCGGATATGGTGCAGCGAGAACTCGCCGGCCCGCAGCGGCGCATCCACGGCCAGCGCCTCGTCCACCTCCATCTCGATCTCCTGCCCGCGCGTCAGCAGGTTGTCCTCGGCGAAGCTGTCGGTATGCGCCATCTGGTCGAGCTTGTGCGAGCCCGGCAGGAAGCGCATCGGGCCGCTCTCCAGCGGCGCGTCGGACAGCGCCACCCAGGCGGTGACGACATCGTGGGGGTCGAGCCCCCAGTAGGTCGAGTCCTGGTGCCAGGAGACGAAGGCCGGGTCGTTCGCCTCCTTGATGAAGAAATTGGTCGTCCAGCAGAGCAGGTCCGGCCCCAGCAGGTCCTCCACGGCGTCGAGGATGCGCGGATGATGGACGATCTCGTCCGCCCAGCGGAACAGCAGATGCACCTTGTGGCGCATGTTGGAGTGGATGACGTCGCCGGTATCCGCCTCATAGGCCTCCAGCCCGTCGCGGTAGCGGCGCGCCTCCGCGGCGGAGAACGCGCTGAGCGGGAACACATAGCCGTCGCGCGCATAGGCCTCGATCTGGGCCTCGGTCAGCATCTTGCCCATCGGTCTTTCCTTCTGCTGGCGGCTCAGTTGCCGGTGAGGCGCGGCGTGACGGGGCGCCAGACGCGCCCGCCAGGCGGCCTGTCGGGCTTGTCGGCGACGGCCCAGCCGCGCCACGCGACGGTGCGGTCGAGGCCGGCGCCCCGGAGCCAGTCGAGATCGAAGCCGGGGCAGTCCGCCGGGCCCTCGCCGGAGTCCACCGTCACCAGAAAGGCGTCCTCCGGCACCTCCGGCAGCGTCTCGCGGCCGTCGAACAGGTTGCGGGACCAGTCGATGATGTCCGCCTGCCATTCGCCGAAACCGCCGCCGCCGGCGCCGCGATAGTTCGCCCGCTCGAAGAACTCCGCCCCCGGCACGGTATGCACCGCGAGCCAGGGCGCGGGCCCGTCGTCCACCGCGCGGAAGCGCTGCGAGGCCTCGAAGCCCGGCAGGGCCAGCAGCGAGGCAAGCTTCGGCCCGCTGTACCAGTCGGACCATGCCATCTCGCGCGCGGGGTCCCTGAAGCCGCATTCCACCATGTAAAGCATGGGATGGAGTATAGAAGCGGGCAGCGGGCAGCGGAAGCGGCGCCATGGCCGGAATCGGGATGAGCTGGAGCGAATACTACGCCAGGACGCGGGACCAGCCGCCGCGCCCGACGCTTCTGGAGGCGCTCGCGCGGTTCGGCGGGCGGACGGGGCTCGCCGTTGATCTCGGCATCGGCAGCGGGCGCGATGCGGCGGTGCTGCTGGCGCGGGGCTGGCGGGTGGTGGGCATCGACGCCGAACCGGCGGTGCTGGCGCTGCCGCGCCATCCCCGGCTGACGGTCAGGCGGGAGCCTTTCGAGACCGCCGAGCTGCCGCAGGCGGACCTGGTGAACGCCAGCTTCTGCCTGCCCTTCTGCCACCCGGACGCCTTCCCCTCCTTCTGGGGCCGCATTGCGGCGGCGCTCGGGCCCGGCGGCCGGTTTGCCGGTCATTTCTTCGGTCCCCGCGACGACTGGGCCGGCGACCCCGGCATCACCCACATCCCGGAAGACGAAGTGCGCGCCCTGCTCGCCCCCTTCGACATCGAACGCTTCGACGAGGAGGAGGACGACGCCGAAACCCCGCGCGGCGCCATGAAACACTGGCACATCTTCCACGTCGTGGCGCGCAGGCGGTGAGCAGGGCGCGCTACACCGTCTCCGCGATCAGCACGAGGCCGGAGAGGCATAGCAGGCCGGTGACGATGCGGTGGAAGAGGGCGGCGTCTATGCGCCGGTAGAGGCGCGCGCCCGTCCAGGCGGCGGCGAGCGCGACCGGCAGGCAGATCGCGGCGGCCTGCAGCGCGGCGAGGTCCATCGCGCCCGACACCGCCATCGCCGCGGCCGCCAGCGCCAGCACGACGAGATTGAAGGGTTGGTAAACCGCGCGCTGGGCGTCGGCGCTGCCGCCCCGGAGCCGGAGCCAGATCACCGGAAGCGGCCCGGACAGGCCGGCAAAGCCGCCGAGCGCGCCGCCGCCGAGCCCGACCGCCGCATCGGCCGCGCGCGAGGGCGGGGGCGTCGGCAGCCGCCTTGCCAGCGAGAGCAGCGTGTAACCCACCAGCAGCAGCCCGACGGCGAGCCGCAGCATGTCCGGCGAGGCCACGGCGAGCGCCGCCACGCCGAGCGGCACGCCGGCAATCCCGCCCAGCAGGTAAGGCCCCGCGCGGCGGCGGTCGAAGGCGTGGCGCACGAAGAGCGACGCGACCGCCTGCCCGCCGACGGACACCAGCGCGACCAGCGGCGGCACCGTTCCCGGCTCCAGCGCGTGGAACCACACGCCGGCGGCCGCCAGCCCCGTGCCGAAGCCGGCGAGGCCCGTCACGAAGCCGCCGGCGAGCGCCCCCAGCAGCAGGAAGGGAAGCGCGGCGCCGTCAATCCCCATGGGGAAGACCCGGCGGGCCGCAGGACAGGACGGGCGGCGTCAGGAGAGCTTCGCCATCGCGCGGGCGATGCGCCGGCCGGCCTCCTCCAGCCGTTCCAGCGGGGCCGCATAGCTCACCCGGACATGCGGCGAGAGGCCGTAGGACGCGCCCTGCACGACGGCGACATGCGCTTCCCCGACCAGGTAGTCCGTCACCGCCGTGTCGTCCTCCAGCCGCCCTCCGGAAGGCGTGCGGGCGCCGATGGCCGAGGCGACCGACGGATAGACATACATCGCCCCTTCGGGCGCGTGGCAGGGCAGGCCCGCCTCGTTCAGCGCGGCGACCATGAGGTCGCGCCGCTCCCGCATGATCTGCCGGCGCTCCTCGACGATGTCCTTCGGTCCGTCGAGCGCCGCCAGAGCCGCGCTTTGCCCCACAGCGTTGGGGCAGGAGACGAGCTGGCCCTGGAGCTTGCCCATTTCCCGGACGATGTCGCGCGGGCCGCCGGCGAAGCCGACCCGGAAGCCGGTCATCGAATAGGCCTTGGAGACGCCGTTGATGGTGAGCGTGCGCGAAAACAGCTCCGGGACCGCGTTCGCCATCGTGGCGAGCGGCGCGTCCGTGTAGAGCAGGTGCTCGTAGATGTCGTCCGCCATCACATGCACATGAGGGTGGCGCGCCAGCACGGCGGCGAGCGCCCCCAGGTCCTCCGCCGAATAGGCCGCCCCCGAGGGGTTGGAGGGCGAGTTGAGGGAGAGCCACTTGGTCTTCGGGCCGATGGCGGCTTCCAGGTCCTCGGGGAGCAGGCGGAAGCCGTTCTGCTGCGGGCAGGAAACCGGCACCGGCACGCCGCCGGCCAGCCGCACCAGGTCCTCGTAAGCGCCCCAGAACGGCGCGGGCAGGATCACCTCGTCGCCCGGCGCCAGGGTCGCGAGGAAGGCGCAGGAGATCGCCGCCTTGGCGCCCGTCGTCGCCAGCACCTCGTCGGCCGCGTAGTCGAGGCCGTTCTCGCGGCTGAACTTGCGCCGGACCGCCTCCTTGAACTCGGGCGTGCCGTCGCGGTTGGTGTAGCCGACGACGCCCGCCGCCATCGCCTTCTCCGCCGCCTTGCGCACATGGTCCGGCGGCGGGAAGTCGGGCTGCCCGATGGTGAGGTTGATGACGTCGATGCCGTCCGCGGCCATGGCGCGGGCGCGCATGGCGGCATTCTGGCTGGCGGAGGCCTTGAAGCGGCGCATCCTGGGCGCAATGATCGACATGGAGAAACCTGCCCCTCCCGAGGCCTCGCGACGGCGCGGGGTTATAGCACCGATAGGAGCGCCGCCCCATGCCGAGTAATACCCCGCGCAGAATCACCGTCGCCGCCGCGCAGATGGGCCCCATCGCCCGCGCCGAGCCGCGCAGCCGGGTGGTCGCGCGCCTCGTGGAGATGATGAGGGACGCATACGGCCGGGGCGCGGGGCTGGTGGTGTTTCCCGAGCTTGCGCTGACGACCTTCTTCCCGCGCTGGTTCATGGAGGACCCGGCGGAGCTGGACGCCTTCTACGAGGCGGAGATGCCGGGGCCGGAGACGCGGCCGCTGTTCGACGCCGCGGCCGACCTCGGCGTCGGCTTCTATCTCGGCTATGCGGAGCTCATCCGCGAGAACGGGCGGGAGCGGCGCTTCAACACGTCGATCCTCGTGGACCGGCAGGCGCGCATCGTCGGCAAATACCGCAAGGTTCATCTGCCGGGCCACAGCGAATACGAGCCTGCGCGCCCCTGGCAGCATCTGGAGAAGCGCTATTTCGAGGTCGGCGACCTCGGCTTCCCGGTCTGGCGGACGATGGGCGGCGTGATGGGCATGGCGCTCTGCAACGACCGCCGCTGGCCGGAGACCTTCCGCGTGATGGGCATGAAGGGGGTCGAGCTGGTGATGCTCGGCTACAACACGCCGGCCGCCAACTCGCTCGGGCCGGAGCCGCACCATGTGCGCATGCTGCACAACCATCTCTCCATGCAGGCCGGGGCCTACCAGAACGGCTGCTGGGTGGTCGGCACCGCCAAGGCCGGCCATGAGGAAGGCTGCGACCTGATGGGCGGAAGCTGCATCGTCGCGCCGTCCGGGGAGATCGTGGCCCAGGCCCATACGCTGGAGGACGAGGTGATCGCCTATGAATGCGACCTGGAGGAGGGCCGCTTCAACAAGCAGACGATCTTCAACTTCGCCGCCCACCGCCGCCCGGAGCATTACGGGATCATCACCGCGCAAACCGGCGCGACCGAGCCTGCGGAGGAAGACGGCGCGTCGCTCTAACGGATCCGGATTCCGGAGAGTCGGCCCTCATCGTCGATCAGGACGACCCGAGCCGGCCTGCCCTCTCCCCACTTCCACATCACGAGGTTGAGGTCGCTGCCGCCAGCCCCTGTGGCGAAACTTCGGACCCGCATGCCCGCATAGCCCGCCGCGATCAGCCGGTCGGCGAGAACCTGCGACGCGGGAAGCGAGCCGGCAAGCATCTCCGCTTCCCAGGCAGGGCAGGCAAGGTCCGGATCGTCCACACCCAGCCACCGGCATTCGCGTTCGTCCAGCGTGTCGAAGACCGGCTCGGCATCGACTTCATAAGCGCAGAGCGTGAGGGGCTGCATGGGCCGGCCCAGCGGTTCGGCTTCGCGTATCGCGGTCAGCGGAGCGAGCGAAGTATAGAGGGCCGGAACGCCGCGCCGGTTGAAGCGCCCGCCATACCGCCGGGCGCCTTCGCCGGACAGCGGCGTCCAGGACCATTGCGGATTGTGCGCCCGGTAAACCAGGCCCCGGAAGCGCATCAGCCGCGAATGCAATCAGGCATAGCCGCCCGCCATGACGCGATCGAGATAGGCATGCACACGGTCGGCTTTGCCTTCGCGCACAAGCAGGTCGGGCGTGGCCCCGCCGAACCCTGGCAGGGGCTCGGCGCGAAACCACGCATAAGCCGCAAGCGGCGAGCCGGTCTGGGTCTCGACGCGGTTCAGGATCTCCAGCATCTGGCGCAACCGGGCCTGAGTCTTGCGCGCCCGCACCCGCGAGGCGCGGGAAAATGCGTCCTTGCCCAGTCCCAGCGTGCCGGCGATCTCGGATCGGGTGGTGCGCAGCGCACTGGCGATCAACGCTGGAGAAAACGCCTGGTCCTCAATGAAGTCCTGGAACTGCATGGACAAAACCTCAGAATTTTTCACGTATTATACCGCGACAAATTATGTAATCCAGAACTGTTCGGCGGATGTCCGAAACAGCGTCAACCCTCCGCGCCCACCGGCTCGCGCCCGTAGCGGTGCAGGCCGGGGCCTTCGGCCTTGAGCCAGCGCTCGGCGGCGTCGGTTTCCGGGCAGAGGCGGCGGCAGAGGCTCCAGAAGCGGGGGCCGTGGTTCATCTCGCGGAGATGGGCCACCTCATGCGCGGCCAGATAGTCGAGCACGAAGGGCGGGGCCATGATCGGGCGCCAGTTGAAATTCAGCCGTCCGGCGGCGCTGGCGCTGCCCCAGCGCGTTTTCTGGTCCCGCATCGAGATGCCGCCCGGTTCGACGCCGAGCGACGCGGCATGGCGGGCCACGGCCTCCTCGAAAGCCCGCCGCGCCTCGCGCCTGAGCCAGCCCTCGACCAGCCGTTCGCAGCCGGCGGCGGTCGCAAGCATGATGCGGTCCTCCTCCAGGCGCAGCGGGTCCCGGAGCCCCGGCACGACGCAAATCCGGCGCGGCCGGCCGCGGAAGGGAACGGCCTCGCCCGGCAGGAACGGCACCGGAGCCGGGGCCTCCCGCAGCCGGTCCTCGACCCAATCGCCGCGGCTTTTCAGGAATGCGAGGCCGGCCGCCTCGCTGGCGCCGGGCGGCAGCGTCAGCCGCACCTCGCCGCCCTGGACCCGGAGCGAGATGCGCCGCGCGCGCCGGTTGCGCCGGACCCTGACCCGGAGCCCGCGCCCGCCGAGCCGGACCTCCCTATAGCGCCCAGTCGACAATATGGCGTTCCAGGTCTTCCTGTTCGGTCCCGGCCTCCTCCTCGGAAAGCACCTTGCCGCGCACAGACATCTGGGCGAGATGCACCGTCTCCGGATCGCCGGAGACCAGCGGGTGCCACCAGTAGAGGTCCTTGCCCTCATGCAGCAGGCGGTAGGCGCAGCTCGACGGCATCCACGGGATTTCGGCGATGTTGCCCGGGGACAGCTGGATGCAGTCCGGCACGCGGGCCTTGCGGTTGGCATAGTCCGTGCAGCGGCAGCTTTCGGAATCCAGCAGCCGGCAGGCGACGCAGGTCGGCTCTATCTCGCCGGTGTCCGCCCATTCGATCTTGAGCAGGCAGCATTTGCCGCAGCCGTCGCAGAGCGACTCCCACTCCTCCGGCGTCATCTCGTCCAGCCGCTTCTCGCGCCAGAAGGTCACGGGCCCCGCCCTCCGGCGCCCGGCTCTTCCTGGCGTTCCTCGCCGGTGAGGCCGAGCGCCCACATCGCCGCGAGCACGCCGCCCTTCGCCACCGGCAGCAGCACCGCGACCAGCGCCAGCGCCAGAGCGGGCCAGACCAGCGCCTGCAGCCAGAGCGGCGGCGCCCAGCCCTGCTCGACGAGCAGCAGGAGCGGCACGACGACATGGCCCGCCGCCAGAATGGCGATATAGGGCGGGAAGTCGTCGGCGCGGATATGGCCGAGCGCCTCGCCGCAGCCGCTGCAGGACCTGACGGGACGCAGATAGCCCGCGAACAGCGGCCCCCGGCCGCAGGCCGGGCAGCGGCGGCGAAGGCCGTTGCGGAGGGCGGGTCCGAGCGCGCGCGCCATGCCCGGCAAGGTGCCGCCGCCGCGAGGGAGGGTCAAGCCGCCGCCGCGGCCGGCACGCGCGGCCCGGCGAGGTTTCGCGAGCGCGGGCGAGCGGCTATCGTTCGCGCCGGCCCCTGTCCCGTCACCGAGTCGTGGAGCATGTCCGAACTCCTGTGGGAACCTTCCGCCCGGCGAAAGGCGGCGAGCAACATCGCGGCCTTCATGGCGCGGGCCAATGCGGAAAAGGGCGCGGGAGCGAACGGCTACGCCGCCCTGCACCGCTGGTCGGTCGAAGCGCCGGAGGCCTTCTGGGACCTGCTCTGGGACGACGCCGGCATTGTCGGCGACAAGGGCGCGGCCCCCTGGATCGAGGACGGGCATCTCATGCCGGGCGCGCGCTTCTTCCCCCGCGCGCGGCTCAACTACGCGGAAAACCTGCTGAGGCTCCGGGGCGAAGCGCCGGCGATCGTCTTCCGGCGCGAGGACGGGCTCCGGCGCGTCTGGCCGCGCGACCGGCTCCATGAAGAGGCCTCGCGCATCTCGCAGGCGCTGGCGGCCGCGGGCATCGGCGAAGGCGACCGGGTGGCGGCCTTCCTGCCGAACATGCCGGAAGCGGTGGCCGTCATGGCGGCGGCGGCGGCGCTCGGCGCGGTTTTCTCCTCCTGCTCGCCGGATTTCGGCGCGGCCGGCGTGCTCGACCGTTTCGGCCAGATCGAGCCGCGCATCCTGTTCGCCGTTGACGGCTACAAATATGCCGGCCGCGACCACGACATCCGCGCGAAACTCGCGGAGGTCGCCGACAGCCTGCCCACGGTCGAGACGGTCGTGGTCATCCCCTATCTCGCCCGTGAGCCGGACATTTCCGCCGTGCCGAAGGCGGTGTCGCTGGAGGGTTTCGCAGGCGGCTTCGAGCCCGGCCCGATCGCCTGGAGCCGCGGGCCGTTCGACCGGCCGCTCTTCATCCTCTACTCCTCGGGCACGACGGGGAAGCCGAAATGCATCGTCCACGGCACGGGCGGCGCGCTGCTGATGAACCTGAAGGAGCACCGTCTGCACGCCGATGTCGGCGAGGGCGACCGGGTGTTCTATTTCACCACGCTCGGCTGGATGATGTGGAACTGGCTGCTCGGCGGCCTCGCCTTCGGGGCCGCGCTGATGCTTTACGACGGCTCGCCCTTCCACCCCTCGCCCGAGGCGGTCTGGGACTTCGCCGAGGAGGAGCGCATCACCCATCTCGGCCTCTCGGCCAAATATGTGGACGCGGTCCGCAAGGCGGGGGTGGAGCCGGCGGCGGGGCGGCGGCTGGACGCGCTGCGCAGCGTGCTCACAACGGGCTCGCCGCTCGCGCCGGAGAGTTTCGACTGGCTCTACGGCAGGGCGAAGGCGGACATGGCTGTCGGCTCCATGTCGGGCGGGACGGACCTGCTTGGCTGCTTCGTCGGCGCCAACCCGCTGGGCGCCGTCCATCGCGGCGAAATCCAGGCCCCGCAGCTCGGCATGGACGTGCGCGTGTTCGACAGCGAAGGCCGGGACGTGCTGGACGAGAAGGGCGAACTGGTCTGCGCGCGGCCCTTCCCCTCCATGCCGGTCAGGTTCTGGAACGACCCGGACGGCGCGCGCTACCGCGAGGCCTATTTCGCGCGCTGGGACAATGTCTGGCGCCAGGGGGACTTCGCGTCCATCTCCTCGGAAACCGGCGGCATGGTGATCTACGGGCGCTCGGACGCGACGCTCAATCCGGGCGGCGTGCGCATCGGCACGGCGGAAATCTACCGCGAGGTCGAGCAGCTCGACGAGGTGGCGGAAGGGCTGGTGATCGGCCAGGAATGGGAGGGCGACACGCGCATCGTGCTGTTCGTGCGGCTGGCCGGCGGCGCCGCGCTCGACGACGCGCTCCGGGACCGCATCCGCCGGCGCATCCGCGAGCATGCCTCGCCGCGCCATGTGCCGGCGGTGATCGCCCCGGTCGCCGACATCCCGCGCACGCGGTCCGGCAAGATCGTCGAGCTTGCGGTGCGCGACGTGGTCCACGGGCGGCCGGTCGCCAATGTCGAGGCGCTGGAGAACCCGGAAGCGCTGGAGCATTTCCGCGGCCTGCCGGAACTCCGGGCGTAGGGGAGGAGCGGGGCATGGAGCACTGGTATCCGAAACGCCGCTTCGGCGACCTCTATGACGAGGCGGCCGCGCGCTGGCCGGACCGCGAGGCACTGGTCTATCTGGACCGGCGCTACAGCTTCGCGGAAGCCGCCGCCAGGGTGGACGAGGCGGCGCGCGCGCTGATCGGCCTCGGCGTCGGCCCCGGCGAGCATGTGGCGCTCTGGCTCACCAATTGCGACGAATGGGTGTTCGTGCATTTCGCGCTGGCGAAGATCGGCGCGGTCACCGTGCCGGTGAACACCCGCTTCCGCACCCGAGACCTCGCCTATGTGCTGAAGCAGTCCGACAGCGTGATGCTGGTCGCGCACGATGTCTCGGGGCCGGTGGACTACCTCGCCATGCTGCGCGAACTCGACCGGGCGGACTTTCCCGAACTGCGCGAGATCGTGCTGGTTTCGGAGGGGCGGGCGCATGAAGGCTTTGCCGACTGGCGGGCGGCGCTGGAGGCCGGCCGCGACGTGCCGGACGAAGAAGTCGCGCGCCGTGCGGCCGCGGTCGCGCCCGATGACGTGGCCTTCATCATGTACACCTCGGGCACGACCGGCTTCCCCAAGGGGGCGATGCACAGCCACAAGCTGGTGCGCAACAATGAGGAGCGCGGCTTCAAGCTGGGCTTCACGGTCCGCGACACCATCCTGAACTACCTGCCGCTCTTCCACGCCTTCGGCTATTCCGAGGGCGCCTTGATGTCGCCGCTCTTCGGCGCGCGCCAGATCCTGACCGCCACCTTCGATCCTGACGAATGCCTGGACCTGGTCGAGAACGAGCGCGTGACGGTGATGCACGGCTTCGAGGCGCATATGAAGGGGCTCTGCGAGGCCCAGGAGGCCCGGCCGCGCGACCTTTCCAGCCTGCGCACCGGGCTCTTCGCCGCCGGCATGAAGAGCGCCACCCCGGTCTGCCGGCGGGGCGCGGAGACGCTGAAGCCGATGCGCGCGGTCTCCGGCTTCGGCATGACGGAGGTGTGGCTCGGCGTCACGGTCTGCTCCGTCGATGACGACCTGGAGCGCCGCACCGAGACCTCCGGCTATCCCGCGCCCGGCTACGAGACGCGGATCGTCGATCCCGAGACGGGCGCCCTTTGCCCGCCGGGCGTCGAGGGCGAGTTGCAGGTGCGCGGCTTCAGCCTGATGCTCGGCTACTACAAGAAGCCCGCCGAGACCGCCGAGAGCTATGCGGAGGACGGCTGGTTCCGCACCGGCGACATGGGCCTGTGGCGGGAGGACGGCTATATGCGCTTCCTCGGGCGCTACAAGGACATGCTCAAGGTGGGCGGCGAGAACGTCGATCCGATGGAGGTGGAAGGGCTACTGCTCGACCATCCGGAAATCCGCCAGGCCGCCGTGGTCGGCGCGCCGGATGCGCGGCTGGCGGAAGTGGCCGCCGCCTATGTGGAGCGCGAGCCGGAGAGCCGCCTCGACGCCGGGGCCGTCATCGCTTGGTGCCGGGGCAAGGTTGCGAGCTTCAAGATTCCGGCGCATGTGTTCTTCATCGACACCTTCCCGATGACCGCGTCGGGCAAGATCCGCAAGGTCGAACTGCGCGCCGACGCGCTGGAACGTATAAAGCCGCGCGCCGACGCGCAGGAACTAATAAAGCCGCGCGCCGACGCAAGCAGCCGGCTCGAAGCCCCGGGAGACATGGCCGCATGCTGAAATCGCCGATCTGCGAGCTGTTCGGCATCGAACACCCGATCCTGCTGGCGGGCATGGGCGGGGCGAGCACGCCGGAGCTTGCCGCGGCCGTGTCCAATGCGGGCGGGCTCGGCATCATGGGCGCGGCCGGGCTCGGCCCCGGCCAGCTGCGGGAGTGGATCGCCCGCTGCCGGGACCTGACGGACAGGCCCTTCGGGGTCGATACGCTGCTGCCCGCCTCGGTGCGCCGGGGCGCGAACAAGGGCTGGCCCGCCAACGGCCCGCAACCGCGGGACCTCGTGCCGGAATACCGCGAACGCGCGCAGGCCTTCCTCGCGGAAGAGGGCATTCCCGAAGCGCCCGAAGACGCCGTCTGGCCCCAGCAGGACGGGCCGGCGCTCTTCTCGAAGGAGTTCTTCGAGGCGCAGATGGAGGTGGTGATCGAGGAGGCCGTGCCGGTCTATGCCTCCGGGCTCGGCAGCCCGGCCGCCTGGCTCGACCGGCTGCGCGACAAGGGCACGAAGGTGCTGGCGGTGATCGGCACGGTGCGCCATGCAAGGCAGCTCCTGCCCGTCGGGCTCGACGCGCTGGTCGCCCAGGGCCATGACGGCGGCGGCCACAACTCGCCCATCGGCACCATGGCGCTGATCCCGCAGGTGGTGGACGCGGTGGAGGGCAAGGTGCCGGTGCTCGGCGCGGGCGGCATCGCCGACGGGCGCGGCGTGGCGGCGGCGATGATGCTGGGCGCGGACGGCGCGTGGGTCGGCTCGGCCTTCCTCGCCTCGGCCGAGTCCGGCATCGAGCCCGGCCAGAAGCAGGCCATCGTCGATGCGACGGAGGAAGGCACGACCGTGTCCCGCTCCGTCACCGGCAAGCCCGCGCGCATCATCCGCTCCAAATGGACCGAGCTCTGGGCGAGCGACCCGGAACGCGAGCCGTTGCCCATGCCGTATCAGGGCTATATCTCCCGCCCCGTCATGGTCGCGGCCAATCTCGCGGGCCGCGCGGACGTCAACCCCGGCTATGCCGGCCAGGGCATCGGCATGGTCCGCGCCGTGCGCCCGGCCGCGGACATCATGGCCGAGCTGGTCTCGGACGCCGGGGCCGTGCTCCGCGCGCGCAGCGCCGCCTTCCTGGGGGGCTGAGGGGCCGTGGAATTCGGGCTGTTCCTCGAATTCGGGGTCCGCAACGGGCGGGCGCCGGACGACATATTCCGCGAGGGCTTCGAGCTGGCCGACCTCGCCGAGCGCCTCGGCATGCACTCGGTGTGGCTCGCGGAGTTCCATTTCATGCCGGACCGCTCGGTGCTCTCCTCGCCCATCGCCGTGGCGGCGGCGCTGGCCGCGCGCACGAAGCGGCTCCGGATCGGCATGGCGGTCTATGTGCTGCCGCTCGCCCATCCGCTGCGCATCGCGGAGGAAGTGGCGACGGTGGACCAGATCAGCGGCGGACGCTTCGATTTCGGCATCGGCCGCAGCGGCTTCATCGCGCAATATCGCGGCTACGACATCGACTATGGCGAGAGCGAGGCGCGCTTCGACGAGGCTCTCGAGGTGCTGCGCGGCGTCTTCGCGGGCGAACGGTTCTCCTATGAGGGCCGCTATTACCGGGTGCGCGATTCGGTGCTGATGCCGCCCGTCCACCAGAAGCCGCATCCGCCCATGTATATGGCCGCGACTTCGCCCGCCACCTTCGCCAAGGTGGGCGCGCTCGGCCTGCCGCTCTTCGTCGGGCTGCGCGGCGACGGGCTGGAGCCGCTGGCCGCCAATATCCGCGTCTATCGCGAGACCTGGGCCAAGGCGGGCCATCCGGGCCGGCCGACCGTGCATCTGCGCGTGCCTGTCTATGCAGGCGCGACGCCGGAAGCGGCGGAAGAGGAGGCGCGGCCGACGCTGGTCCACTATTTCGAGCGCCAGGCGCGGCTGGTGGCGAGCCAGGGCGCGAAGAAGGGCATCGGCAGGGGCGGCGCGTCGGCAACCGCGGCCCGGCTCGCCGCGCTCACCTGGGAGGACATCCGCGCGCACTATGTCGCCGTCGGCTCCTCTGCCCAGCTCGTCGAGACGCTGGGGCGCTGGCGCGAGACGCTCGACATCGACGGCGTCATGGTCGAGACCAATGCCGGCAACGGCCTCACCGAGCAACAGGCCGCCGACAGCGTGCGCCGCATCGCCGAAGAGGTCATGCCCGCGCTCGGATAGGGCGGCTGGCCGCAGCTTTCCGGAACTGCGGCGCATCGATGGGAATTCTTCTCGTTCTCAATTCCAGGTACATGCGAAATATAATGCGAAACACTCGCAAATGTTCTGCGAATGAAAATGAAAATACCTCGCAAATAAAAATTGTGAATTGATGAGTTATTGGCCTTGTCATTGCGATGTTTCAGCTCATATATTCCTGCAACAATTCCTTGTTGGGAAGCCATTCAAGCGGCAGGAGAGAGAAATGAAGGGCGACAAAAAGGTCATCGCAATACTGAACGGCGTCCTGAAGAACGAGCTGACGGCCATCAACCAGTATTTCCTGCATTCCCGGATGCTCGGGAACTGGGGAATTTCGAGGCTCGCGAAGCACGAATATGAGGAATCGGTCGATGAGATGCGTCATGCCGACAGGCTCATCGAGCGCATCCTGTTCCTCGAGGGGCTGCCCAACCTCCAGGATCTCGGCCGGTTGCGCATCGGCGAGACGGTGCAGGAAATCCTGGACGCCGACCTGGCGCTGGAGCATGAGGCCATCCCTCCGCTCCGCGAGGGCATCGCCCATTGCGAAGCGGTCTCCGACTATGTGACCCGCCATCTGCTGCGCGAAATCCTCGAAAGCGAGGAGGAGCATGTGGACTGGCTGGAAACCCAGGGGGAACTCATCTCCCGCATGGGCATGCAGAACTACGTCCAGCTCCAGAGCAAGCCGGCAGAGGACTGAGGGAGGGCTGTTGCGGGCGGCGCCTCAACCGGCGCGCGCGCCGGACAGTTCCGCGGCGGAAACCGCGAGGGCGGCCGGCGCGTCATGCTCGCGGTCGATCAGGTCCTGGGCAACCGGCAGGCAGCGGCCGCAGCGGGGGCCGCCGCCGAGCGCCGCATACGCCTTGTGTGCGCATCTCAGGCCCGAGCGCGCTGCTTCGCGGATCTCCGCGTCGCGATAGGCATTGCAGATGCAGACATACATGCCGCTGTCCCCGGATGAGCCGGCAGAGCCTGACCCATGTGCAAATGCAAGTCAATCGCAAATTTGGCAACGCGCTGGCCGCACAGCGGCAACCGCTTCGGCCGGATCGGATCGCACGCCCGGGAAGAGGTTCCGCAGGAGCACTCGCTGCGGTTGTGTCCCTTTCCACAGGAGCGGCCGCCACTCCATTTCTTCACAACCCCTTTCGCGAGGGAGATGAAGGGGTGTGACAGATTGTTCCTGAAATTTAAGTAATATTTCTCTGTTTGTGGCTTGCATTCTCAGAAACAGTGGTATGATGGGTCCGAGGGAAGAGGCATCCGGAGCCGCTTTCCGCCTGCGCCGGTCCGGTGCGGAACGACCCCGATTCAGCCGACAGGCGAAGTGTGTCCTGCGTCTCGCGCGGGCAATCAGGCGCGCGAGCCGCGCCGGCGCGATACGCCCGCCCCCGCCGGCGCAGGCGCGCGCGCAGGGTACGCGCGAAACAGGGTCGCTCCGGTGCCGGGGCGGCAGGGCCGCCGAACCGAAGCGGAATGAAGGAGTTGCCCATGCCCATCATCGACCCCGCCGTCGCCCTCTCCACCCGCCAGGAAGCCTTCTGCCGCCACTATGCCGTCTCCGGCAATGCCGCCGGCGCCGCAAGGCAGGCCGGCTATTCCGAGCGCTCCGCAAGGCAGACAGGCTCCGCCCTGCTGGAGCGGCCCTGGATCGTGGAGCGCCTGCGCCGCATCCGCCTGTCGTGGAAGCGCACCGAACGGGACGAGGCCCGCATCCTGCTTGCCCGGTCGGAGCAGGCCTGGGATGCGGCGGTCGCCAGCGGCTCGGCCTGCATGATGCTCCGGGTGCTGCGCTTCCAGGCGGAGATCGCGGGGCTTGCCGGACCCGCCGGCGGGAACCGGGCCCGGCTCTGGCCGCTGGCGCATGAGGACGAGTTCGGGGAGATCGAGGCGGGCGATGCCCTGGAGGCGGGCAC
>JAJEIH010000066.1 GCA_022827685.1 Alphaproteobacteria bacterium | reverse complement strand
AGACGCAGGGCGCACCTTCCCCGTCCGCTCTCGCCAGGGGTTTGCGGCCCCCAGCCATGCTTTCTGCAGAAAAGCCGAAAGGCGGCCCCGGGAGCCGCCTTTCTCTGACGCCTATTCTACACCATTTCGCTGAAAGTCAAGCTCGTTTGGGAACAAAAACTGACAATACTGGGAGATTTTCTTACAACCCGTTGAACAGTCGAGATAATTTTATGCTAACGAGCGCAGCGCAGGACTTATACCAAGGCGCGCAATGCAGGATTCATGCCCGGGGCATTCGGTTTTCTCCCCTCCCGCTCGGCGGGAGGGGTCGGGGGCGGGCCTCTCGGCGCGACGGACCGTTGCCGGGCTTCGCCCGCCGCTTCCGCTGGCGCGCAAGCGGCCCCCCACCCGGCCTCCCCCGCAAGCGGGGGAGGAGTGTCCCGGAGGCCGTTGCCATCGGTTCCGATCGGCGACCGCTGGTATTATACCAGCGGCATCGACTCCAGACTCATGTGAAGATTACGGCCCACATCGTCACCCCGGCCCCCGAGCCGGGGCCCAGCACCGCCGGCAAAGCATGGCAAAGACCTCGACAGGCTGGACCCCGGATCTCCGCTTCGCTCCGTCCGGGGTGACAAACAGGGTTGCCCACTCGATACGTTCCAGAGAGAACGGATCGTGCTCTAAACACGCAACTGCAGTACTAGAACGCAGCGCAAACCGTCTCAGCGGCGCGCAGCACGGACTGCTGGTCGAAGGCGCGTTTGTAGGCTTCGGCGATCTCCTCCGTGCGCTGCACCGCATCCGGGCCGGGTTCGGCGAGCACGATCAGCAGCTTGGCCTCCTCGCGGCCGATGGCGCCCTTGCCGTCGCGCCACTGCCCGCCTGCATCAATGACGGTAAGACCGTCCGGGAAGCGCGGCGTGACCTCGGCGGCGAGGAAATCCCTCCATTCGCCGTCGGACACCATGCCGCCCCCCGGCTTGCCGCGCCCGAAGAACATCCGATATTCCATATAGCGCTCGAAACCGGACGGGCAGGGCTCCGTTTCCGCCTGCAATGCTGCAGCAGGCGGAAGCAGCAAGGCGGCGAGGACAAGAGCGGTCCGAACAGCGCGGGTCGATACGGCCATGGCTTCCTTGCGACGGTTGCGGCCGGATACGGCGCCTCGAAGCTCTGTTTAACGCGGCTTCGTCCCCGAGGCGAGGACGGCGGGCAGGGAGAGGTCGAGTATGCCGCCGGAACCGGCCATGGCGCGGGCTTCCGCCAGCACGGAAGCCTCGATGGCGGCGCGGGCTTCGGGCGTCTGTGCGTCCAGCAGTGCGCGGGAGCGCACCGTGGCGTGGCGCAGCCCCTCGACCAGCGCTTCGGGCGTCACGCGGCGATGGACCGCCATTTCCTCCACCCTTATGTCCCGGAAGCCGGCCGCCTTCAGGACGCACGCGCACTCCTCGGGATCGGAGAAGCGGAACATTTCCGGGCCTTCGGGAATGCCGCCCGCATGAGGATCGCCGTGCGCTGCGACCGCGCGGCGGAACATACCGAAATGCGCCACCCTGTCCGCCGCGCACCAGGCGGAGAACGCATGGCGCCCGCCCGGCCGCAACACCCGGAACGCCTCCGCGACCGCGCGCTCCGGGCGGGCGAAATGCAGCATGCCGAAAGAGCAGGTGACGGCGTCGAAGCGCCCGTCCCCGAAGGGCAGCGCCTCGGCGTCGCCCTCCCGGAACCCGGCCTCGGGGAAGTTGCGCCGCGCTTCCTCCACCATGGCGGCGGCGAAATCCACGCCGGTCGACCGCGCGCCGCGCCCGGCGGCCAGCGCTGCGCCGTAGCCGGGGCCCGTCGCCACATCCAGCACCTCCATGCCGGCCTCGACGCCGGCGGCATCCAGCACGGGACCGAGGCCGAGGCGGGTCGAGTCCCAGGAGACGGCCCGGTAGCCGGCGGCCTGCCGGTTCCAGCCCTCGCGCTCGAACGCCTTGAAGGCGTCCGCATCGAAGCTCATGCCGCCGCCCCGGCGAGAATATGCGCGGCTTCCTCACAATCCTCGCGGCTGACATCGAGATGGGTCACGGCGCGCATCCGCGTCGGCCCCATCGCGCCGATACGCAGGCCCGCCGCGCCGGCGCGCTCGGCCATGTCGGCGGCGCTCCGCCCGGTGCCGCCTACATCGAAAAACAGGATGTTGGTCTCGCAGGGCTCGACCGAGATGCCGTCTATCCGGGCGAGCGCACCGGCCAGCAGGGCGGCATTGGCGTGGTCGTCCGTCAGCCGGTCCCAGTGCCGGTCGAGAGCATGCAGGCCGGCCGCGGCGACGATGCCGGCCTGCCGCATGGCGCCGCCCATGCGCTGCTTCCAGCGCCATGCCTCGTCGATGAAAGCCGCCGAGCCGGCGAGCACTGCGCCCACGGGGCAGCCGAGGCCCTTGCTGAGGTCGATCCAGGCGCTGTCGAAGCAGGCGCCGTAGTCGGCCGCGGCGGTGCCGGAGGCCACGACCGCATTCGGCAGCCGCGCCCCGTCCAGATGGGTCGCGAGGCCGTGCGCGCGGGCGACATCCGTGACCGCCCGCACGGCTTCCAGCGGCCAGACCGTGCCGCCGCCCATATTGGCGGTGTTCTCGACCTCCAGCAGCGCGGAACGGGGCGCATAGCGGTGCTCCGGGCGGATGGCGGCTTCGGCCTGCTCCGCCGTGTAGATGCCGCGCTCGCCCGGTATCGGCGCGATCTGCACGCCGGAGAGCGCGGCCGGCCCGCCGCCCTCGAAGTTCAGTATGTGGCAGGAGGCCTCGGCGATCACCTCGTCGCCCGGCCGGCAATGGACCCGGATGGAAATCTCGTTGCACATCGTGCCCGAGGGCAGGAAAACCGCGGCTTCCTTGCCGAGCAGCGCCGCCACCCGTTCGCAGAGCGCATTGACGCTCGGGTCGGCGAAGGACTGCTCGTCGCCCACCTGGGCCTCGGCCATCGCGCGGCGCATTTCGGGCGTCGGGAGGGTCTGGGTGTCGCTGTAGAGGTTGATGTGCGGCGCGTTGGCGCCTTGCCGCGTCGCTAGAGCCATAGGGTCGCTCGCCGGTTGGGGATTGGATCGGTCGGTATCGTCCCGCGCCTGTTAGCTGCCGACGGCGCAGGCCATGCGCCGCGGGTCGGCGCCGCCGGTCATCAGGCCGCGCTCGCTGTCGGCGTCGATCATGCACACGGAACCCGCGAGCCAGATGCGCTCCGGCCATCGCTCGATCTCGTGGCCGCGCCGCGCGAGCTCGCCGCCGGCCGCATCCGCGATGGCGCTCTCCAGCTTCAGCAGGCCCGGATAGTAGGCATGCGGCTCGAAGGAGGACGGGAAGCTGTAGCTGGCATGGCGGGGCGCCGAGACGGCTTCCTGGGCGGACATGCCGTGGACCGCGAGGTTCATCAGGCATTGCGACATGGCCTGGGTCTGGACATCGCCGCCGGGCGTGCCGAAGGGCACGAAGCGGGCTCCGCCGTCCAGCACGGCGAGCGCGGGGTTGGGCGTCAGGCGGGGGCGCTTACCGGGGGCGAGAGCCGAAGCATGCGCCGGGTCGGTCCAGGACTGGCAGCCGCGCGAGGAGATAGCGAGGCCGACGCCGGGCGCTACCGTGCCGCCATAGGAGCCGTCCGACGGCGTGGCGGAAAAGACGTTTCCGTCCTCGTCCACGACGCAGATATAGGAGGTGTCCAGCGGCGCAACCTCCGGCTCCCGTGTCGGCACGGGCGCTGCAGGAACCCTGGAGCGCGAGCCGGCCTCGCCCGGCGGCGGCATTTCCGGCATGGCGCGGCCCATGTCGATCTCCGCCCGGCGCAGGGCGGCGTAGGCCTCCGACGCCAGCGTTTCGATCGGCACGTCCACGAAGCGCGGATCTCCCAGCCAGGCGTCGCGGTCCGCCATGGCGAGCTTGACCGCCTCGACCGAGACATGCACGGCATCGGCGCTGTTGTGGCCGAGCGCGCGGAGATCGTAGCCGCCGACGATGTTCAGCACCTCGATCAACGCCGGCCCCTGGCACCAGGGTCCGCAGGCATAGACATCCGCATTGCCGAACCGCCCGCGCACCGGCTCCTCTATGCCGACGCGGAAGGAGGCGAGGTCCTCGAGCGTCATCCAGCCGCCCTCGGCCGCCTGCCACTCGGCGATGCGCTTCGCGATGTCGCCCCTGTAGAAGGCGTCGCGGGCGGCCGCGAGCCCGGCCTTGCGCCCGCCCTTGCGCGCGGCGGCGGCCTCCTCGTCGGCCATGTATTGCAGCGCGGCCGCCCCTTCCTTCTGGAAGAACAGCTCGCCCGTCCGGGGCGGCCGCCCGCCCGGCAGGAAGACCGCCGCCGTGTCCGGCGCGGCGCGGAACTCGGCCTCGTGCTCCGAGATGATCCGCTCCATCAGCGGATACATCGGGAAGCCGTAGCGGGCGTAGCGGATCGCCGCCTGCGCGACTTCGCCGAAACTCATCCGGCCCCAGAGCTCCAGCGCGGTGATCCAGGCGTCCGGGGCGGCCGGCACGACCGTCCGCAGAACGCCGTTCGGAATGGCGCCGCCATATTCCCGCCGGAAATGCTCGATATCCGCCGCTTTCGGCCACCAGCCGAGGCCCGAGATGGTGACAACCTGCTGCGTTTCGGCGCTATAGACCATGATCGGCGCAACGCCCGCGACGCTGACGAGGTCGCTTTCGAGAATGCCGAGCGCCAGCCCGCCGGCCACGCCCGCGTCGATGGCATTGCCGCCGGCCTCCAGCACGGAGAACGCCGCGCTCGCCGCAAGCTGGTGTCCGGCTACCGCCATATGCCGGGTTGCGACCGTTTCGGCCCGTTCGCTCGCCATCGTCCCCACGCTCCCCTGTCAGCCTGCCTTGTCATCGGGGCGGCTCTTCATGCCATGATGCGCGAGGGCGGAGAGGAAAGCGAGAGACGCAGCATGCACATCCACTTCAGCGAGCAGGAATTCGCGGCCCGGCAGCGCGCGGCGGCCGAGGCGGCGGCGGCGGCGGGGTTCGACGGACTGCTGATCTTCAAGCAGGAAAGCATGTTCTACCTGACGGGCTACGACACGTTCGGCTTCTGCTTCTTCCAGTGCCTCTGGCTCGGCGCCGACGGACGGACGGCGCTGCTGACCCGCGCGCCGGACCTTCGCCAGGCCGAGTTCACCTCGGTACTCGAAGACATCCGGGTCTGGAAGGACGCGGCCGATGCCCGGCCCGAGAGGGACCTGAAGGCGATGCTGGCGGAATTCGGCGCCGCCGGCGGGCGGCTCGGCGTGGAATGGCAGTCCTACGGCCTTCCCGCGGCGATGGGCTTCCGGCTGCGCGATGCGCTGGAAGGGTTTGCGGAGCTGGGCGACGCTTCCGGGCTGGTGGACGGGCTGCGCATGGTCAAGAGCCCGGCGGAGCTTGCTTATGTGCGCAAGGCGGGGGAGCTGGCGGACCGCGCCTGGGACGAGGCCGTCCGGCTGGCGAAGCCGGGCGCGTTCGAGGGCGATATCCTGGCGGCGATGCAGGGCGCGGTCTTGCGCGCCGGCGGCGACGACCCGGCAAACGAGACCGTCATCGGCTCCGGCCCCGGCGCGCTCATGTGCCGCTACTACAGCGGCAGGCGGCATCTGGATGCGGACGACCAGCTGACGCTGGAATTCGCCGGCACCTGGCGGCACTACCATGCGTGCCTCATGCGCACGATCCGCATCGGCCCGCCGCCGGAACGCCAGCGTTTCCTCCATGAGGCGGCGGTCGAGGCGCTGGCGGCATGCCGGGAGGCGCTGAGGCCCGGCCGGCCGGTGGGCGAGGTGTTCGACGCCCATGCCCGCGTGCTGGACGCGCACGGCCTTGCCGAGCACCGGATGAACGCCTGCGGCTATTCGCTCGGCGCCACCTTCGCGCCGGTGTGGATGGACAGCCCGATGTTCTATCGCGGCAATCCCGTGCTCGCCGCGCCCGGCATGGTGTTCTTCATCCACATCATCATCTTCGACAGCGACGCCGGGCTGGCCGCGACTTCGGGCACGACGACCGTCGTCACCGAAACGGGCAATGAGCCGGTGACCCAGGCTTCCACCGAACTCGTCGTCAACTAGCAACCGGCGGGGAGCAGCTTTGCCGATGGATTTCCTGACGCCCGAACAGGAGATGTGGCGCGAGACCGTCTTCCGCTTCATGGAAGAGGAAATCGGCCGCGACTATGTCCGCGAGAAGGACCGGAACCGCGAATATCCCTATGAGGGCTATGCGAAGGTCGTCTCACAGGGCTGGATCGGCCTGCTGGTGCCGGAAGAGCAGGGCGGGCAGGGCGGCGACATTTTCTCCTACGCGCTGATGTGCGAGGGGCTGGCGCGCTACGGCCCGGACTTCGCCACGGCGCTGATGGTGCCGATGTTCACTGCGCAGAACATCGTCCATCACGGAAATCCCGAGCAGGCGGCGCACTATATCGAGCCGTTCCTGGCGGGCGAGATGCGCTTCGTCATCTCCCTCTCGGAGCCGCAGGCGGGTTCGGACGCCGCCAATGCCCGCACCCGCGCCCGGCGGGACGGAGACGACTGGGTGGTGAACGGGCAGAAGCTCTGGAACTCGGGCGGCGGCGCAAGGGGCGCGGTGCTCTGCGCTCTGGTGCGCACCGAAGCGGGCTCAGAGAAGCATGACGGGCTCTCGGTGCTGCTGATCCCGAACGATGCGCCGGGCGTGACCGTCCACAAGGTGGAGGCGCTCGCACGCCGGGCCACAGGGTCGAACACGATCTTCTTCGACGATGTGCGCCTGCCCGGCCACGCGCTCCTCGGCGCGGAGGGCCAGGGCTGGCAGATCATGACCGAGCATCTGGAGCTGGAGCGCATATCCATCGCGGCCGGCTATGTCGGCTGCGCGCAACAGGCCGTGGACGATGCCTGCGACTATGCCGGCGCGCGCGAGCAATTCGGCCGGCCGATCTTCGATTTCCAGGTCATCCGGCATATGCTGGCCGACATGCAGACGAGGGTCGATGCAGCGCGGCTTCTGACCTACCGGGCCGCTGCGGCGGCGAACGGCGGCGGGCCGTGCCCGAAGGAAGCGGCGATGGCGAAGCTGTTCGCGTCCGAGACGCTGCAGGAGGTTTCGCGCCAGGGCGTGCAGATCATGGGTGGTATCGGCACCACGCCGGAGGCCGACATGGAACGCTATTTCCGGGAAGGCATGCAGGCGACCATCGGCGGCGGCACCAGCCAGATCCAGCGCACGATCATCGCGAGGCATATGCGCCATGGCCGCTAGGACCGGACTCGCGCTCCTGCTGCTTCTGTCGGCGGGCCCGGCGCTGGCGGCGGACTCCTGGGACAAGATGCTCTGCATGGCAGGCGGCGGCGCGCCGTCGGCGAACGTGCTCCATTGCACGCGCGCGCTCGAAGGCGGCCTGTTCGAGACCCCGGAAGAGCGTTCGCGGGGCCTTTTCAAGCGCGGCACGGCGCAGATCGAGACCGGGGCCTATGCGGATGCTGTCGCGGACTTCGACGAGGCCATCCGCCTGCGCCCGGAATATGGAGAGGCCTTCCACAATCGCGGCGTCGCCAAGTGGCGCCTGGGCAAGCTGGATAGCGCGCTCGCCGATTTCGACGAAAGCGTCGCGCTCGGCCAGGTGGAACTCTGGCGCGCCTACAAGGTGCGCGGCGACCTCCAGGCCGAAATGGGCCGGCTCGACGAAGCCGTAGCCGACTACAAGCGCTCGCTCGCCATCCGCCCCGACTGGGACTACGCCAGGAAGGCGCTAAGGCGCGTGATGGTGAGGAAGCAGGGGAACTGAGCGCCTGGCGGCGGCTTCACCGGTTCGCGCCCGGCACCCAGAGAACATCGGCGGCGCCTTTGTCATTGACCAGCCGGGCGGCGACGAAGAGGTGGTCGGAGAGGCGGTTGATGTAGTGCCGCGCCGCGTTGCCCACGGGCTCCTCGCGGGCGAGCGCCGTCATCGCGCGTTCCGCCCGGCGGGCCGTGGTGCGCGCGAGATGCAGCGCCGCCGCCGCCGCCGACCCGCCGGGCAGCACGAAGGAGTTGAGCGGCGCGAGCGCAGCGTTCATTGCGTCGATCTCGGCCTCCAGCCTCTGGACCTGCTCCGGGACGACGCGCAAGGCCCCGGAACGCCGCTCGCCGCCTTCCGGCGTGCAGAGGTCGGCGCCCAGGTCGAACAGGTCGTTCTGGATGCGCGACAGCATGGCGTCCATCTCGCCGGATGTGTGCAGGCGGGCGAGGCCGATGCAGGCATTGGCTTCGTCCACCGCGCCGAACGCCTCGACGCGAATGCTGTCCTTGGCGACGCGCGCGCCGTTGCCAAGCGATGTTTCGCCCCCGTCGCCGCCCCTTGTGTAGATCTTCGTAAGCCGGACCATCAGGAGCCGGCCAGCAGCGCCGCCGCGGCGATCAGGATAATTGCGAGGAATTGCAGGCCGACGCGGAGCTGCATCAGCTTGTTGCCGTATTTGCGGTTGAAGCTGCCGCCCCGCATCATCCCGAAAATCCCGGTGAACAGGACGAGCGCCACCGCGGCGAGGAAAATCGGGATCAGGAAGGACAAGCGAAGGCCTTCCTATTCGGCCGGCGCAACGGGCCCGGTGCGCTGAATCAGAGCGAGAAGCGCCGTCATCGATTCCTCGTGGCGGCGGATATCGGCGTCCCGCCATTCGGCGAGTTCTGCGGCGGCAGTTTCGCGAGCGCGGGCGCGCTCATCCGAGGACCGGCGCATTTCCCGAATCCCGCGCCAGATCAGGAAACAGGTTGCACCGCCTACGATAACGGTCGAGGCGGCGATGGCGACGGTTGCCCAGGCGGTTATGAGCGCGGGGTCCATGGCGGCAATGTTTCCGTGGCCAGCTTCGAGCGTGAACCTAACCTATGGCCGGCCCTCATGTCCGTCAATCCGAGCGCGCCGCAAGTGCCGGCTACGCAGCGGCTTCGGAAAGCGCGGCCTCGGCGTCGTAGCCGTAGAGCCAGATCTGCCCCGGCGGGAAGCCGCCGCGATAGTCCGCGCGGTCCTTCGCCAGCTTGGCGTTGCGCGCCGCGACCTCCGCCGGGTCGGCCAGCAGGCAGTGGCGTTCGACGGCGCGGGACCAGGCCTGCACCCGGTTGGCGCGCTCCCGGCGCAACGCTTCGTAGCGGGCGAGGCCGCTCTCGCCCGGGTCTTCGGCGAGGCAGCCGGCCAGCACCCAGGCATCCTCCAGGCTCATGGCGGCGCCCTGGGCGTGATAGGGCATCATGGCATGCGCGGCGTCGCCCAGCAGCGTCGTCCGCCCGCGCGTCCAGGCCGGCAGCCCCTCCCGGTCGAACAGCGCCCATTCATGCACGGTCTCCGTGCGCTCCACCATGCGCGTGACCGTGGGCGGGAAGGGCGCCATCGCCTCGGCGGCGTCTTCCACCCGGCCGAGCCGCGACCAGGACTCCGGCGTCTCGCGGTCCGTGCGCGCGATGGCGATCCAGTTCATCAGCCGCCCGGCCGAGACCCAGTAGCGCACCATGCAGGCGTCCGGCCCCCACCAGACGCCGGACTCGCGCGGAATGCCGAGATCGGCGAGCCGTTCTGCCGGAACCAGCGCCCGCCAGGCGACGGAGCCGGAGTCCCGCGCATTGCCTGTGCCGAAGAGATGGCGACGCACCGGGCTGTGGATGCCGTCCGCGCCGATGACGATATCCGCCTCCACGGTTTCGCCGTCGGCAAGCGTCAGCCGTCCGTCCTCCATCGAGACGACCTGCGCGCCCAGCCGCACCCGCCCCGGCGGCTGGCGCTTGAGCAGCCCGTCCAGCAGGTCCGCGCGATGCGCGTGGTAGTAGGGATAACCGAAGGTCTCGCGCGCTTCCCGGCCGAGCGGCGCCTCGACCAGCATCTCGCCCTCATGGCTGCGGATCGCGAGTCCGACCGGCTCGACGCCCCACCCGGCCATGTCGTCTTCGAGGCCCAGCCAGTTCAGGATGCGCGTGGCGTTGGGGCTGAGCTGGATTCCCGCGCCGACCGCCTCGATGCGCGGCGCCTGTTCCAGCACCAGGGCGTCTATGCCGCGCTTTGCGAGGGAGAGGGAAAGCGCCAACCCGCCTATGCCCGCCCCGACGATAACGATCCGTGCCATGCAAACCGCTCCGGGGGCTCAGTTGCGGCGTTCCAGCAGGCCGCGCGCGATGACATGGGCCTGTATCTCCGCCGCGCCCTCGAAAATGTTGAGGATGCGGGCGTCGCAAAGGATGCGCCCGACCTCGTATTCCTGCGCGTAGCCGTTGCCGCCATGCACCTGGACGGCATTGTCGGCATTGGCCCAGGCCGCGCGCGCGGCGAGCAGCTTCGCCATGCCGGCCTCGATGTCGCAGCGCCGGCCGCCATCCTTCTCGCGCGCGGCGAACCAGGCGAGCTGGCGGGCAATCTGGGTCTCGACCGCCATCCAGGCGATCTTGCCGGCGACGCGCGGGAAGCCGAGGATCGCCTTGCCGAATTGCCTGCGGCCGGCGGCATAGTCGAGCGCCAGTTCCATCGCGCGCTCCGCCACGCCCACCGACCGCGCCGCGGTCTGTATGCGCGCGCTCTCGAAGGTCGCCATCAACTGCTTGAAGCCCTGGCCTTCCTCGCGCCCGAGAAGGTCCCCGGCGTCCACCTCGAAGCCGTCGAAGCCGATCTCGTATTCCTTCATGCCGCGATAGCCGAGCACGGGAATTTCGCCGCCGCCGATGCCGGGGTCGGGGAACGGGTTGCCGTCGTCGCCGCGCGTCTTCGGGGCCAGGAACATGGAGAGGCCGCGATAGCCGGGCTTGTTGGAATCGGTGCGGGCGAGCAGGGTCATCAGGTCGGCGCGCGCCGCGTGGGTGATCCAGGTTTTCGACCCGGAAATCCGGTAAGTCCCGCCGTTCCGCACCGCGCGGGTCTTCACGCCGCCGAGGTCCGAGCCGACATCGGGTTCGGTGAACACGGCGGTTGGCAACACGGCGCCGCTCGCAATGCCGGGAAGCCAGCGTTCCTTCTGCTCCTGCGTGCCGCCGAGCCGGATCAGTTCGGCCGCGATCTCGGAGCGTGTGCCGAGCGAGCCGACGCCGATATAGCCGCGCGACAGCTCCTCCGTGACCACGCACATGGCCACCTTGCCCATGCCGAGCCCGCCCCATTCTTCCGGCACGGTGAGCCCGAACACGCCCATGTCGGCCATGTCTTCGACCACCGCCATCGGGATGAGTTCGTCGCGGCTGTGCCATCCATGCGCCGGGCCGACGATGCGCTCGTCCGCGAATCGGCGGAACTGGTCCCGCACCAGGGCGAGCGACTCGTCCTCCAGCCCGTCGGACGGCCTTTGGCCCTCGGCAAGCAGGGCGGCGATTTCCATGCGCGTTGCGTTGGAATTGCCCTCGGCCGCGACACGCTCGACAGCGGGAACGCGCAGCGCCATGCCGTCGAGGCCGAGGTCCGCCGGCCGCACCACTTCCCCCTGCGAGACGGCGATGCCGCCCGCAAGCTGGGCCAGATACTCCCCGAAGGCCGCCTGCAGGATGAGCCGGTCGAGCTCGGTGAGACTGTCCGCCGCTTCCAGCCGCCGCGCCCAGCCGAGCATTTCCCGCAGGCCCGCCACATAGGTCGCGGTCCAGGCGAAACCGTGGGCCGCGAACTGGTCGCGCTCAAGCGCGGCGGGGTCGGTACGGCCGCCGGCCTGCACACGCGCCGCCACGCTGCCGCGCGCCTCTTCCAGATAGGACCGGGCCGCGCCGAGCGCCTCTTCGAGAAGGGAGATCGGAAGGGTCATGGGTTCCGGCGGATGCCTCTTTCGGGTGACGCCGTTATAGCAAGACTATACACTTGCGGGCCGCAGTCCCGGTGCCGCACCCATGCCGCTTCTCGACCCGAGCCCGACCTACAAGCCCTTCCGCTATCCGTGGGCTTACGATGCGTGGCTGACGCAGCAGCGCATCCACTGGCTGCCGGAGGAAGTGCCGCTCTCCGACGACGTGACCGACTGGCGGCGCATCCTCACGCCGGCCGAGCGGAACCTGCTCACCCAGATCTTCCGCTTCTTCACCCAGGCCGATGTCGAGGTGAACAACTGCTACATGAAGCACTACGCCCGCGTCTTCGAGCCGACCGAGGTGCAGATGATGCTGGCGGCCTTCTCCAATATCGAGACGGTGCATATCGCCGCCTACAGCCATTTGCTGGACACGGTCGGCATGCCGGAAGTCGAGTATTCGGCCTTCATGCGCTACAAGGCGATGCGCGACAAATACGACTACATGAAGCAGTTCGGCTCGGACTCGAAGGAAGACATCGCGCGCACGCTGGCGGTGTTCGGCGCCTTCACCGAGGGGGTCCAGCTTTTCGCGAGCTTCGCCATCCTGCTCAACTTCCCGCGCTTCGGCAAAATGAAGGGGATGGGGCAGATCGTGGCCTGGTCGGCCCGCGACGAAACCCTGCATACCGAGAACGCCATCCGCCTCTTCCGTACCTTCGTCGGCGAATATCCCGAAGTGTGGACCGATGCGCTCCGCCGGGACTTGCGGCAAGCCTGCCGGACGGTGATCGAACATGAGGACGCCTTCATCGACCTCGCTTTCGAGATGGGCGGCGTCGAAGGCCTGGAGGCGGAGGAGGTGAAGTCCTACATCCGCTTCATCGCGGACCGGCGGCTGGAACAGCTGGGCCTGGAGGCGGTGTTCGGCATGGCGGAGAACCCGCTCGCCTGGATGGACGAGATGCTGAACGGCGTCGAGCACGCCAATTTCTTCGAGAACCGCGCCACTGAATACGCCAAGGCCGCAACGCGCGGAAGCTGGGAAGAGGCATTCGCCTGACCCGGGGGCGGCCCTCTGGAACCAGTCGAGGCTGCCCTGGTGGCATTTCCTGAAGCGGCTCCGGGCGGGCGGACTTCCGGACTGACGGAGGGAAGGCGGTAGGCGCCGGCCTTTTCGTCCCCGGAAGTTCAGCGCGGGAGTTCGGAGGGGCGGCCGGTCAGGTAGGCATCGACGGCATGCGCGCACTGGCGGCCTTCGCGGATCGCCCAGACGACCAGGGACTGGCCCCGGCGCATGTCGCCCGCGGCGAAGACCTTGTCGCGCGAGGTCCGGTAGCTTTCCGTGTCGGCCTCGACATTGCCGCGCGCATCGAGCGCAATGCCGAGCCGGTCGATCATGCCGGCGCGGACGGGGCCGGCGAAGCCCATGGCGAGCAGCACAAGGTCGGCCTCGATCTCGCCTTCGGAGCCGGGGACGGGCACGAAGCCCTTGCCGGGTTCGAAACGCACCTGCCGGGTGGCGAGCGCCCGCACCCGGCCCGCCGCGTCGCCGAGGAAGGCCGTGGTCTCGATCTCGTAGCGCTGCTCGGAGCCTTCCTTCTGCGAGGAGGAAATGCGCAGCCGGCGCGGCCAGTAGGGCCAGACAAGGCTGAGGTCCGGGTTCTCCTCGGGCTCGTCGAAGATTTCGAGCTGCACGATTCGCTCCGCGCCCTGGCGCGTCGAGGTGCCGATGCAGTCGGAGCCGGTGTCGCCGCCGCCGATCACGACGAGCTTGCGCCCGGCGGCGTCGATCCTGCCCGCCGGCGCCGGATCGCCGGCATTGATGCGGTTCTGCTGCGGCAGGAAGTCCATGGCGAAATGGATGCCGTCCAGATCGCGCCCGGGCGTGCCCGCAAGGTCGCGCGGCGCCTCCGCGCCGCCGGCCAGCACAACGGCGTCATGCGCTCCAAGCAGCTCCTCCGCATCGACATTGACGCCCACATGAGCGCCGGTGCGGAAGGTGACACCCTCGGCCGCCATCTGTTCCATGCGCCGGTCGATCAGGTGCTTCTCCATCTTGAAGTCCGGAATGCCGTAACGCAGCAGGCCGCCGATGCGGTCTTCCTTCTCCATCAGCACGACATCGTGGCCGGCCCGGGCCAGTTGCTGCGCCGCCGCCATGCCGGCCGGCCCCGAGCCGACGACGGCGACGCGCTTGCCGGTGCGCGCGGCCGCCGGCTGCGGCAGGACCCAGCCTTCATCGAAGCCCTTGTCCACGATGGCGCATTCGATGGTCTTGATGGTGACCGGGTCGTCATTGATGTTGAGGACGCAGGCTTCCTCGCAGGGCGCGGGGCAGACGCGGCCCGTGAACTCCGGGAAATTGTTGGTGGAGTGCAGATTGACCAGCGCGTCCTGCCAGTCGTCCCGATATACCAGGTCGTTCCAGTCCGGGATCTGGTTGTTGACCGGGCAGCCGTTGTGACAGAAGGGGATGCCGCAATCCATGCAGCGCGCCGCCTGCTTCCGGGTCGCCTCGTCGCCGAGCGGGACCACGAATTCCCGCCAGTGGCGGACGCGCTCCTCGATTGGCCGGTAGGGGCGTTCGCTGCGTTCGAATTCTAGGAAGCCGGTGACCTTACCCATGCGCCTCGGCCCCCTGCGCGGCGGCCGCCAGCTCCATCAGCGCACGGCGGTAGTCCACCGGCATGACCTTGACGAATTTCGCGCGGGCGGCGTCCCAGTCCGCCAGCATGGCGGCGGCGACGGCGCTGCCGGTATAGCGGCGGTGGTGCTCCACCATGCGGTAGAGCCGCGCCTCGTCATGGTTCATCATGTCCTGCAGGTCGCCTGCGTCCCGCCCCGTGGCGGCGACCGCCTCCAGCGTCGCGGCGGCGAGGTTGCACCGCTCCTCGAAGGTCCCGTCGGGGTCGTAAACATAGGCGACGCCGCCGCTCATGCCGGCGGCGAAGTTCCGCCCCGTGGGGCCCAGCACGGCGACGCAGCCGCCGGTCATGTATTCGCAGCCATGGTCGCCCACGCCCTCGACCACCGCCCAGGCGCCGGAGTTGCGCACGGCGAAACGCTCGCCGGCGACGCCGGAGAAATAGCACTCGCCCTCGATGGCGCCGTAGAGGACGGTATTGCCGACGACGATATTCTCGCTCGGCGGGTATGGCGCGGCGGCGGGCGGGTAGATGACCAGCCGGCCGCCGGACAGGCCCTTGCCGACATAGTCGTTGGCGACGCCCTCGAGATGGATCGCCATGCCGCGCGTGGACCAGGCGCCGAAGCTCT
Source organism: Alphaproteobacteria bacterium (assembly GCA_022827685.1). Lineage (GTDB taxonomy): Bacteria > Pseudomonadota > Alphaproteobacteria > Bin95 > Bin95 > Bin95. The sequence goes on along the minus strand of JAJEIH010000066.1, from coordinate 49,281 downwards.
GCCCGCCGGTGCCTTCCGCCTCGATGACGATGGTGTCCTCGGGCAGGCCCGCATGGCCCCGCTGCTTAGCGACCTCGCCGGCCAGCATGGCGCCGACCGAGCGGTTCACATTGCGCACTTTGGTGCGGATCTTCACCGGGCGGCCCTGTTCGATCGCGGGCGCGGCCTCCGCGATGAGGCGCTTGTCGAGCGCGCGGTCGAGACCGTGGTCCTGCCGCTGGCTGTTGTGGATATCGACGCCCGGCCCGACCTCCGGCTTGAACAGCAGCCGGTGGAGGTCCACGCCATGCGCCTTCCAGTGGTCTTCCGCGCGGCGCATGTCCAGCCGGTCGGAGCGGCCGATCATCTCGTGGAAGCGCCGGAAGCCGAGCCGCGCCATGATCCGGCGCACTTCCTCGGCGACGAAGAAGAAGAAGTTGATGACATGCTCGGGCGCGCCGGCGAAGCGCTGCCGGAGTTCCTCGTCCTGGGTGGCGATGCCGACCGGGCAGGTGTTCAGATGGCATTTGCGCATCATGATGCAGCCCATCGCGATCAGCGGCGCGGTCGAGAAGCCGAATTCATCCGCGCCGAGCAGTGCGCCGATGGCGACATCGCGCCCGGTGCGCAGGCCGCCGTCCACCTGCACGGCAATGCGGGTGCGCAGGTCGTTGAGCACGAGCGTCTGATGCGTCTCGGAGAGGCCGATTTCCCAGGGCGAGCCGGCATGGGTGAGCGAGGTGACGGGCGAGGCGCCCGTGCCGCCCTCGAAGCCCGAGATCGTGACATGGTCGGCCTTGGCCTTGGAAACGCCGGCGGCGACCGTGCCGACGCCCACCTCCGAAACGAGCTTCACGCTGATCCGCGCCGCCGGGTTCACGTTCTTCAGGTCGTGGATGAGCTGGGCCAGGTCCTCGATGGAATAGATGTCGTGATGCGGCGGCGGCGAGATCAGGCCGACGCCCGGCGTCGAGTGCCGGACCCGCGCGATGTTGCGGTCCACCTTGTGGCCGGGAAGCTGTCCGCCCTCGCCGGGCTTCGCGCCCTGGGCCATCTTGATCTGGATGTCGCTGGAATTGGCGAGATATTCGGCCGTGACGCCGAACCGGCCTGACGCGACCTGCTTGATCGCCGAGCGCATGCTGTCGCCATTCGCCATCGGCTCGAAGCGGTCGGCCTCCTCGCCGCCCTCGCCGGTGTTCGATTTGCCGCCGATGCGGTTCATGGCGATCGCGAGCGTGGTGTGCGCCTCGCGCGAGATCGACCCGAAGGACATGGCGCCGGTCGCGAACCGCTTCACGATTTCGGCGGCGGGCTCCACCTCCTCCAGCGGCACGCCATTGCCGTCCTCGCGGAACTCGAACAGGCCGCGCAAGGTCATCAGCCTGCGGCTCCGGTCGTTCAGGACGGCGGCATATTCCTCGTAGCTGGCGGCGTTGTCGGCGCGCGCGGCGTGCTGGAGCTTGGCGACCGAGTCCGGCTCCCACTGGTGGCGCTCGCCGCGCAGCCGATAGGTGTATTCGCCGCCGACATCGAGCATGTTGCGGTAGATCGGCGCGTTGCCCCAGGCGGCGCGGTGCCGGGCGACCGTCTCGGCCGCCACCTCGGCCAGCGAGGCGCCCTCCACCGTGGTGGCCGTGCCGGTGAAGTAACGCTCGACGAACTCGCTTGCGAGGCCGACGGCGTCAAAAATCTGCGCGCCGCAATAGGACTGGTAGGTCGAGATGCCCATCTTGGACATGACCTTCAGGAGGCCCTTGCTGACAGCCTTGATGTAGTTCTTCCGGACCGTCTCGCGGGTGTAGTCCGCTGGGAAGGCGCCCTCCTCCTGCAGCGCATCCAGCGTCTCGAAGGCGAGATAGGGGTTGACCGCCTCCGCCCCGTAGCCCGCCAGCACGCAGAAATGATGAACCTCGCGCGCCTCGCCGGTCTCCAGCACGAGGCCGGCGCCGGTGCGCGAGCCCTCCAGGATCAGCCGGTGGTGCACCGCCGAGCAGGCCAGCAGCGCCGGCAGCGCGACCCGGTCCGGCCCGACCGCGCGGTCCGAGAGGATGAGGATGTTGAAGCCCTGCTCGACCGCCCGCTTCGCCTCGTCGCAGAGCCGCTCCAGCGCGGGGCCCATGCCGTCGGCGCCCTCCGCGGCGTCCCAGGTGGTGTCCAGCGTTTCGGTCAGGAACGCCCCGCCCACCAGGTCGGCCACATGGCGGATCTTGTCGAGGTCGGCGTCGGTCAGCACCGGCTGCGAAACCTCGAGACGGCGATGCGCGCCGCCGCTGTCGAGGTCGAGCAGGTTCGGCCGCGGCCCCACCAGCGAGACCAGCGACATCACCAGCTCCTCGCGGATGGAGTCGATGGGCGGGTTGGTCACCTGCGCGAACAGCTGCTTGAAATAGGTGTAGAGCAGCTTCGGGCGCTCGGAGAGCACGGAGATCGGCGTGTCGGTGCCCATCGACCCGACCGGGTCGTCGCCGTCCGCGCCCATCGGCTGCAGGAAGACCTCAAGGTCCTCGCTGGTGTATCCGAAGGCCTGCTGGCGGTCGAGCAGGTCTCCCGCCGGCGGCCGGTTGCTGGCCGCGCGCGGCGGCGCCTCCAGGTCGTCGAGCCGGAAGCGGGTGCGCGCGAGCCACTGGCCGTAAGGCTGCGAGCGGGCGAGTTCGGCCTTGAGCTCGCCGTCGTCCACGATGCGCTGCTGTTCCAGGTCGATCAGGAACATCCTGCCGGGCTGGAGCCGCCATTGCCGGGCGATGCGCTCCGGCGGGATGTCGAGCACGCCGACTTCGGACGCCATCACCACGAGGCCGTCCGTCGTCACGAGGTAGCGGGCCGGGCGCAGGCCGTTGCGGTCGAGCGTGGCGCCGATCTGCCGCCCGTCGGTGAAGGCGACGGCCGCCGGCCCGTCCCAGGGCTCCATCAGCGCGGCGTGATACTCGTAGAAGGCGCGGCGCTCCTCGTCCATCAGCGGGTTGCCGGCCCAGGCTTCCGGAATGAGCAGCATCATCGCGTGGGCGAGCGAGTAGCCGCCGCGTGTCAGCAGCTCCAGCGCATTGTCGAAGCAGGCGGTGTCGGACTGCCCGGCCGGGATCAGCGGCCAGAGTTTCTCCATGTCGTCGCCGAACAGCTTCGAGCTGGTCGCGTGCCGGCGCGCGGCCATCCAGTTGTAATTGCCGCGCACCGTGTTGATCTCGCCATTGTGGCAGATCATCCGGTAGGGGTGCGCCAGCCGCCAGGAGGGGAAGGTGTTGGTGGAGAACCGCTGGTGGACGAGCGCCAGCGCGGACTCGATCCGCTCGTCTTGGAGGTCGAGATAGTAGTCGGCCAGCTGCGGCGCGAGCAGCATGCCCTTGTAGACGACAGTCCGGCAGGAGAGCGAGGCGATGTAGAAGTCGTCGAGGCCGGGCGCTTCTTCGGCGGCGGCCTCGTTCTCGATCCGCTTGCGGATGACGAAGAGCTTGCGCTCGAAGGCGTCGCCCGGCTCCGTATCGTCGCCCCGACCGACGAAAATCTGGCGCACGACCGGCTCCGTGGCGGAGACCGTGGGGCCGAGGATTTCGCTCGCGACCGGCACCGTCCGCCAGCCGGCGACCCGCTGGCCTTCCTCGGCCACGATGCGCTCGACCAGCGCCTCGTAGACGGCGCGCGGCTCCTCGGCGCGCGGCAGGAATACGGAGCCCGCCGCGTAGTCCGGCTCGTCCGGCAACTCGATGCCGGCCTCCGGCGCGACGGCGCGGAAGAGCCCGTCGGGCTTCTGCAGCAATATGCCGGACCCGTCCCCGGCCAGCGGGTCCGCGCCGACCGCGCCCCGGTGGTCCAGGTTCAGAAGGATCTCGAGGCCCTGCTGGACGATGCGGTGGGACTTGCGGTTGCGGATATCGACGACGAAGCCGACGCCGCAGCTGTCATGCTCGTTGCGGGGGTCGTAGAGTCCCTGCTTGGGCGGCAACGCAGACACGATATGTCACCTCCGCAGGTTTCGTTGGCAAAGAGCCGCAGCCTCTCGAGCCGGGCGGGCACCGCCCAAAGGAAAGCCGATATAGAGCATTGCAGGGCCGGGTAGAAGACGGCGGGACGGTTGGTCGCAACGATTCTGCGGCCCGGAGCGCGGGCATTCCGATGCGGCTAGGATAGGCCGGGTTCGACCGGCCGGGACAGGGGCATGGCGGAGCGCATTCTGATTACCGGCGGCGCGCGGCGCCTGGGGCTGGCGCTTGCCCGCGCGATGCTGGCGGCCGGCCACCGGGTCGCCGTCCACACGCGCATGACCGGGCCGCCGGCGGACCTGGATGCCGTGGTCCTGCAGGGCGACCTGGACGACCCGTCGGTTCCGGCGCGGATCGTCGGCGAGGCGCATGAGCGGCTCGGCGGGCTTTCGGTGCTGGTCAACAATGCCGCGCGCTTCGAGCCGGACCGGATCGGGACGCTCGACGCCGTCTCCTTCGACGCGCACATGGCCACGAACCTGCGCGCGCCGCTGCTTGCGATCCAGGCCTTCGCCGCCGCGCTCGGGGAAGACGGGACGGGGCTCGCGGTCAATATCGTGGACCAGAAAATCCGCCATCCGGGGGCGGGCTACCTCTCCTACACGCTCAGCAAGATCGCGCTGGAAGGCGCAGTGCGGACGCTCGCGGCGGCGCTCGCGCCCCGGCTCCGGATCGCGGCGATTGCGCCCGGCATCGTCTATGAGAGCGCGGGCATGAAGCCCGGACGGCTGGAGACGCTGGGCGAAAGGCTGCCGCTCCGCCGTGCGGTCCGGCCGGAGGAGGTCGCCGCCGCGCTCACCTATCTCATCGAGACGCCCTCTGTCACCGGCGAGACGCTTTTCGTCGATTCAGGCGAAGCCCTGCGCGCGCGTTCGGTTATTCTCGGGGCAAGCTGAAGGCGGGAGATGCGCACATGGCGGCATATGACACGGTCATTCGCGGCGGCACGGTGGTCACGGCGTCGGATATGGTCCGGGCCGATATCGGCATCGCCGGTGGGCGCGTCGCTGCGCTCGGCGAGAAACTGGACAGCGGCGCGCATGAGATCGACGCCGGCGGCCGGCTGGTCATGCCGGGCGGGGTGGACAGCCACTGCCATATCGAGCAGCCGGGTTCCACCGGGGGCACCAATGCCGACACCTTCACCAGCGGCTCGATCTCGGCCGCCTGCGGGGGCACCACCACCACGATCAGCTTTTCGCCCCAGGTCCGGGGCCGGGGGGTGAGGGAGGCGATGGACGGCTATGCCGCACTCGCGCGCAAGTCGGTCATCGACTACTGCTTCCACATCATCGTCAACGACCCCTCCGACGCGGTGATCGAGGAGGAACTGCCGGAACTGATCGCCGAGGGCCACCGCTCGATCAAGGTCTTCATGACCTATCCGTCAAACCGGATGGACGATGCGCAGCTGCTCAGGGTGTTCGCCTGCGCGAAGAAGCACGGGGCGTTCGTGTGCGTCCATGCGGAGAACCACGACGCCATCATGTGGATGACGGACCGGCTGCTGGAAGCCGGGCTGACCTCGCCGCGCTACCATGCCTGGTCCAAGCCGCCGGTCGTCGAGCGCGAGGCGGTTCACCGCGTCATCGCGCTCGCCGAGCTTCTGGACCTGCCGATCCAGGTCTTCCACGTCACCTGCGCGGAGGCGGCGGAGGAGATCCGCCGGGCGCAGGCGCGCGGCATCAAGGTGTTCGGCGAGACCTGCCCGCAATATCTGACGCTCACCGCCGACGACATGGACCGGGACAGCTTCGAGGGCGCCAAGTTCATCTGCTCGCCCGCGCCGCGCACCCAAGCCGACCATGAGGAGATCTGGAGGGCGCTCACCGACGGGACGCTCGGGATCGTGAGCTCGGACCATGCGCCCTACAGCTTCGACGACCCGAGGGGGAAAGCGCTGCACGGCGCCAATGCGCGCTTCAGCGAAATCCCGAATGGCGTGCCGGGGCTGGAGACGCGCCTGCCGCTCGTATTCTCCGAGGGCGTTTCGGCCGGCAGGATCGGCCCCTGCGAGTTCGTGGCGCTGACATCCGCCAACCCGGCGCGGCTGTTCGGCCTTTACCCGAAAAAGGGCACGATCGCCGTCGGCTCCGACGCCGACATCGCGATCTGGGATGCGGAGCGGGAGGTCACGATCCGCAGCGAGGACCTGCACACCCTGACCGACTACACGCCCTATGAAGGCATGTCGGTGACCGGCTGGCCGGTGATGACGCTCTCGCGCGGCGAGGTGATCTGGAACGACGGCGAGGTGACGGCGGAGCCGGGGCGCGGCCGGTGGCTGAAGCGCGAGCCCTATGACTTCATCCGCCCGACCGGCCGCTTCACCGCCCCCTTCGACCCCATCGCGCTCCGGAAACTCGACGAGTGAGGCCGCCGGGCATGCCGCATGAAATCCGGCTGTTCGAAGATGTGCTGTTCGGCGGCGAGGAGGTCCGGTTCGACGATCCCGCGCCGAGGGCGCTCTATGTCCCGGCCGGCAGCGTCTTGGTGAACGGGGAGGAGGTTCCGGCCGACGGAGGCGTTGTCCTGGCGGAACCGCTGCGGCTCTGCGCCGCCGCCGGTGGCGCTGCGGTCTGGCGTTGGGAGGTCGTGCCCGCGAATGAGGGACCCGGCGCATACAACCACCGCGCAACGCTTCGCCTTGCCGGCCGGATCGATCCGGTCGCGATTGCCGAAGAACTCCTGCTGCGGCTCGACAGCGTTGCCTTCCCGCCCGGGGGAACGGCGCTGCTGCACACGCACCAGGGCCCGGGAATTAGGTGCCTGCGGGAGGGGGACATCAGGATCGACACGGAAGGCCGCTCCTCGTCCTACGGGCCCGGCGGCGCCTGGTTCGAAAGCGGGCCGGAGCCTGTCTTCGCGCAGGCTTCGCCCGATGTTTCGAGCCGTTTCATTCGCGCGATGGTCCTGCCGCGGTCCCTGCTCGGCGCCTCGTCGATCCGCTATGTCAGGGACGAAGACCGGGGCCGACCGAAGTCGCAGAGCTACCGGGTGTTCGCCGAGATGCCCATAAGCCCGAGGCCGGCATAGCCGGTTCGTGCACCCGCAGCCGTTGGTGTCTTTCACCTGGTTTGCTGTTAAGACCAGACTGAGACTGGTTGATTGATGGCGAGGTGGCAGAGGAGGCGGGCGCAGTGTCGGAAATCGGGGCGTTCGAGGCAAAAACCCACTTGCCGCAACTGCTTCGGCGGGTGGAAGCAGGCGAACGGTTCGTCATCACCAGGCACGGCCGGCCGCTGGCAGAACTGGTCCCGTTCCGCTCGCGGGATTCCGGCAAGGTGCAATCCGCCATCGATGCGTTGAAGGAGTTTCAGCGAACTCACTCCCTCGGCGGGACCCCGGTCCGGCAGATGGTCGAGGAAGCGTGCAAGCACTGATGCCTTTCGTTCTCGATGTCTCGGTCGCCATGGCCTGGGTGTTTCCCGACGAGTCCTCGGAGGCGGCAGACCGGCTGCGTGATTCGCTCATCGACGACCGCGCGTTCGTCCTGTCGCTTTGGCCCGTCGAAGTCGGTAGCGTACTGTTTGCAGCAGCCCGGCGCCGCTGCATCGGAGTCGATACGCCCGCGACCGCATGAGTCCGGCGCCGGCATGGAGAAGTCGCCGAACCGGGCGGGTCGGGAGCGCAGGCGAGCGGGAGGAGAAGGGACATGCGTTGCAAGGGAAAGGTCGCAATCGTCACCGGCGGGGCGATGGGTATCGGGCGCGCCGTTGCGGAAGGCCTGCTCGCGGAAGGCGCGAATGTCGTCATTGCGGACCGCGCGGGCGCGGCGGAGGCTGCGAAGGCGCTGGACAATGCCGGGAACGCGGTCATCGGCGTCGCTTGCGACGTGTCGAGTCAAAGCGACACCGAAGCCATGGCGGAGGCCGCGCTGGGGGCGTTCGGCCGCATCGACGTGCTGGTCAACAATGCGGGCATCTACTCCTCGCTGAAGACCGGGCCCTTCGAGGATCTGGACATCGAGGAGTGGCGACGCGTGCTCGATGTGAATGTCATCGGGCAGGCGATGGCGACCCGCGCGGTCGTCCCCGCCATGCGCCGGCAGGGCGGCGGCTCGGTCGTCAACTTCTCGTCGGGCACGCCGTTCAAGGGCGTTCCGTTCCTGCTGCACTATGTGGCGAGCAAGGGCGCCGTCAACGCGATGACCAAAGCCTTGGCGAAGGAACTCGGCGGCGCGGGCATACGGGTCAATGCGGTGGCGCCCGGATTCACGCTCTCCGACGGCGTGCTCGCCAATCCCCACCAGCTCGAAACGCTCCGGGACGTCTCGCTTCAGGCGCGCGTCATCCAGCGCGACCAGCACCCGGAAGATATCGTGGGCGCGGTAATGTTCTTCGCCTCGCAGGATTCCGACTTCGTCACCGGGCAAACGCTCGTCGTGGATGGGGGCGCCTATTTCCACTGAGCCACGACGCGGACAGGCCGGGAAAGGATGCGATCCTGCGGTCCCGAATCGGAAGTCCGGGCAGGTCTTCGAATGTCACCCCGAACGGCAGCTCGTTCGCTGTCGCCGATGTCAGCCTCCCGCGCTTGCCAGCCGCTGCCGGACTTCCTCCAAGAGCGCGCTCACCTCTTCGACGATCCTTTCGCGGTCGAGCGATGCCGCCGGCATGTCCTGCCCGGTATAGCGGAACTGCATTGCATAGGGTGTGTAATCGATCAACGCTCCGAAACGGTGTGCCTCCGGTTCGTGCGCCGTCAGCATTTCCAGCAAGCGCCGAAGGTCGTGGACCAAAGGATAGGTCTCACCCAGAAGCGCAAGCCACGCCTTGAACGACTTCTCCGCCGCCTGCTGCGCATGCAGGCCAAATATTTCGTCCGGGAACGCATCGGTATCGCCCATATGGCGAAGGGCCGATAAGTCCTTCTCCGCCGCCTCGACAAGAATTCGCGCACATTTAACGTCGCTCATAGAGGACTCTGCCTTCCCTGAGTGCGCGGGCGAGGACATGGTTGAGAGAGTCGCGCCAGTACTCCACTTCGTCGCAGCTGTAGACCAGGACATCGGCGGCAACGCGAAAGCCATCGAGCGTACGCCAGAGCCGCAACGCCTCCGCGAAGCGGTCGCGCTCTGGCCCGAACGGCTCGGCTTCGACCACAATCAGATCGACGTCCGAGTCCGGTCCGGCCTCGCCGCGCGCGCGGGAGCCGAAGAGAATGACCTGTTCCGGGTCGGCCGCCTCGACAAGGGCGGCCGTCATCCGCTGCAGCAGCGCGTCGTCCACCTGCGCCGCGCGGCTGTCCGGGTTCTGCATCGCTCCGCCTGCCATCTCGGCCGGTCTCCGCGGTTCCGGGCGTCACCATAGCGGAGATTCTCCGGCTGCGCGCCGCCAACGCGCGGCAAATGGGCGTCGGCAGGCTGGCGGCAGCGCCGCCGCGTGTGCTTGAATGACGCCTGCTTCCCCGGAACGAAAGCCCGAGCCGCCATGTCCGCGACGCTGCCTCTCGCCCATATCAGGGTCCTTGACCTTACCCGCGCCCGGGCCGGGCCGACCGCCGTGCGCCAGCTTGCCGACTGGGGGGCGGACGTGGTCAAGATCGAAGCGCCGCCGGGCGGAGACGCGCGCTCGGTGGTGTCCGGCGCCCGCCACGGCTTCGACTTCCAGAACCTCCACCGCAACAAGCGGTCGATGACGCTCAATCTCAAGGCCGACAAGGGCCGGGAGATCTTCCTGGAGATGGCGAAACATGCCGATGTGGTGGTCGAGAACTACCGCGCGGGCGTCAAGCACCGGCTCGGCATCGACTACGACGCTGTCAAGGCCGTCAATCCGCGCATCGTCTATGGCTCCATATCCGGTTTCGGCCAGTCCGGCCCCTACCGCGACCGGCCGGGCGTGGACCAGATCGCGCAGGGTATGGGCGGCCTCATGTCGATCACCGGCCTGCCGGGGCAGGGGCCGGTCCGGGTCGGCATCCCGATCGCGGACCTGACGGCCGGGCTGCATCTGGCGCAGGGCATATTGCTGGCGCTCTACGAACGGGAGCGCTCCGGCGAGGGGCAGTGGGTGCATACGTCGCTGCTGGAAGCGCAGATCATGATGCTGGACTTCCAGGCGGCGCGCTGGACGGTCTCCGGCGAGGTGGCGCCGCAGGCCGGCAACGACCACCCGACCTCGATCCCGACCGGCGTGTTCCCCACCTCGGACGGGCATATCAACATCGCCGCCTCCGGCAACACCATGTTCGGGCGGCTTTGCGGCGCGCTCGGCTGTCCGGAACTTGTCTCCCACCCCGACTATGCCGACGACGAAAGCCGGTCGAAGAACCGGGCCGCGCTCAACAGGGTGCTCGGCGAATACACGGCGAGGCGCCCGAGCGAGGAGTGGGTGGTCGTGCTGAACGAGGCGCGCGTGCCCTGCGGGCCGATCAACAGCATCGACAGGACGATGACCGACCCGCAGGTGCGCCATCTCGGCATCGAGAAGGTCATGGCCCACCCGGAACTCGGGGATGTCGGCGTTGTCGGCCAGGCCGCCACCCTGTCCCGCAGCGGCGGCCGGCCCGATGTCCGCCTCCACACCCCGGACCAGGGCGAGCACACGGCAGAGGTGCTGGCCGCGCTCGGCTATGACGGCGGTGCGGTCGAGGCGCTCCGGGCGGATGGTGTGATTTAGCCGGGAACTCTCGCCCGGCGGTTCCGGCGCGGCCAAGCGCGCTCGCCGGGCTTGCTTTCCTCCCCGCAAGGGTCCTATCCGGTCTTTCCCGATGCTCACGCCGGGAGGAGCACCCGATGGACAGGCCGACCGACGCGATTGGCAACTGGAGCTTCCCTGCTCCGATCCGCTTCGGCGCCGGGCGCATAAGCGAGCTTCCCCGGGCGTGCCTCGAACTCGGCATCCGCCGGCCCCTGCTGGTCACGGACCCAGGGCTGGCGGCGCTGCCCATGGTGAGCGACGCGGTGGCGTCCTGTACACAGGCGGGCCTCGCATGCGCGCTCTTCTCGGAAGTGCGCCCGAATCCGGTCGAGGCCAACGTCCATGAAGGGGTAAGGGCGCTCCGGGACGGGGACCATGACGGGATCATTGCCTTTGGGGGCGGCAGCGCCCTGGATACCGGCAAGGCGATCGGCTTCATGGCGGCCCAATCGCGGCCCATCTGGGATTTCGAGGACCGCGAGGACTGGTGGACCCGGGCGGAGGAGGACGGAATGCTGCCGGTGGTCGCCGTTCCCACCACCTCGGGCACGGGTTCGGAGACGGGGCGCGCCTCGGTCATCACCGACGCCCGCGCCGAACACACCAAGCGGATCATCTTCCATCCCAGGATGATGCCGGGCCGCGTCATCCTGGACCCCGAACTCACCCTTGGGCTTCCCGCGCATCTGACCGCGGCAGTCGGAATGGATGCGCTCTCCCACAGCCTCGAAGCCTATTCGAGCCCCGTCTTCCATCCGCTGGCGCAGGGTATTGCGCTCGAAGCAATGCGGCTCGTCCGCGACGCGCTTCCCGTCGCGGTGAAAAACCCGACCGATTTTCCTGCACGGAGCCGCATGCAGGTGGCTGCCTCGATGGGCTCGACCGCCTTCCAGAAGGGGCTGGGCGCCATGCACGCTCTCAGCCACCCCTGCAGTTCGCTGCTCGACACCCACCACGGCCTGACGAACGCGGTGGTCATGCCCTATGTGCTCGTCTTCAACCGGCCGGCCGTCGAGAGGAAAATGGCGGCTCTCGCGCGTTACCTCGACCTGCCGGACCCGTCCTTCTCGGGCGTCCTCGACTGGATTCTTGCCCTGCGCGAGGAGATCGGGATCCCCCACACGCTCAAGGACATCGGCGTGGACGCTTCGTTCGCAAGGCGCATGGCGCCAATGGCGGCGGAGGACCCGTCCGCCGCAACCAACCCGGTTCCTCTCGACACGGGTGCGTTGGAGCGCCTCTACCTTCGGGCAATCGACGGCGTGTTGTAGCCGGTCGGCCCTATCGCGTCGGGACGGGGTGGTCGCCTGAGTAGTCGTAGAAACCGCGGCCGGCCTTGCGTCCGATCCAGCCGGCCTCGACATATTTCACCAGCAGCGGGCAGGGGCGGTATTTGCTGTCCGCGAGCCCGTCATAGAGCACCTGCATCACCGCGAGGCAGGTGTCGAGGCCGATGAAGTCCGCCAGTTCCAGCGGCCCCATCGGGTGGTTGGCGCCGAGGCGCATGCCGGTGTCGATGGCATCGACCGAGCCCACGCCCTCATAGAGCGTATAGACGGCCTCGTTGATCATCGGCAGCAGGATGCGGTTGACGATGAAGGCCGGGAAGTCCTCCGCCGCCACCGGCGTCTTGCCGAGCGAGACGGCGAACTGCTTTACGTCGTCGAAGGTCCGGTCCTCGGTGGCGATGCCGCGAATGAGCTCCACCAGGGACATCATCGGCACGGGGTTCATGAAATGCAGGCCGATGAACCGCTCCGGCCGGTCGGTCGTGGAAGCCAGCCGCGTGATCGAGATCGAGGAGGTGTTGGACGCGACGATGGCGCCCTCGGCGAGATGCGGCAGCAGCGCCTTGAACACCTCGCGCTTCACCGCCTCGTTCTCCGTGGCGGCCTCGATCACGATGTCGCAGTCCCGGAAGGCGGCATAGTCCGTGCCGGTGCCGATCCGCGCCAGCGCCTCGGTCTTCGCCGCCTCGTCGAACAGGCCCCGGCGCAATTGCCGGTCCATATTGCCGCCGATGACCGCGAGGCTGCGTTCCAGCGCTGCGCCTGCTATGTCCACAAGGCGCACATCGAAGCCGGAAAGCGCGGCGACATGCGCGATGCCGCTGCCCATCTGCCCGGCGCCGATGACGCCGACCTTGCGGATGCCGCTGTCGATACCTTTGGGCATGGCGGTCAATCGTTTTCCGCCTTGTATTCGTCGAGCGCGCCGGTGAGTTCCGGCACGGCCTTGAACAGGTCGGCGACGAGCCCGTAATCGGCGACCTGGAAGATCGGCGCTTCCTCGTCCTTGTTGATGGCGACGATCACCCGGCTGTCCTTCATGCCGGCGAGATGCTGGATGGCGCCCGAAATGCCGACGGCGATGTAGAGCTCGGGCGCGACCACCTTGCCGGTCTGGCCCACTTGGTAGTCGTTCGGCACATAGCCGGCGTCCACCGCCGCGCGCGAAGCGCCGACCGCCGCGCCCAGCCGGTCGGCGAGCGCTTCCAGGATGTTGAAGTTCTCGCCCGAGCCCATGCCGCGCCCGCCGGAGACGACGATGCCGGCGGTTGTGAGTTCGGGGCGCTCGGACTTGGTGAGCTCGCGCCCGACGAAACTGGAGAGCCCGATGCTGCCTTCGCCGGAAATCGCTTCGACCGGGGCGGAGCCGCCCTCGGGAGCGGCCGCGTCGAAGGCCGTCATGCGCACTGTGATGAGCTTGACCGGGTCGGTGGAGTGTACCTTCGCCATGGCGTTGCCGGCATAGATCGGGCGCACGAAGGTGTCGGCTGACACGACCTCGGTGATGTCCGAAATCTGTGCCACGTCGAGCAGGGCCGCGGCGCGGGGCAGGATGTTCTTGCCGTTTGCGGTGGCCGGCGCCAGCACATGGCTGTAGCTGCCGGAGAGATCGACCACCAGCTTCGCCACATTCTCCGCGAGCGCGTGCTCATAGGCCCCGTCCTCGGCGACGAGGACCTTCGCGACGCCCGCAACCTGCGCGGCGGCCTCGGCGGCCGGGCCGCAGCCCTGGCCCGCGACCAGCACATGCACATCGGCGTCGATCTCCGCCGCTGCTGCCACGGCGTTGCGCGTGGCCGCCTTCAAGGTGGCGTTGTCGTGTTCGGCGATGACGAGAACGCTCATGGGATCAGATCACCTTCGCTTCGGTGGAGAGCTTCTGCACGAGCTCCTCGACGGTCTCGACCTTGACGCCGCCGGCGCGCTTCTCCGGCTCGCCGACATGAAGCACCGTGAGGCGCGGCGCGGTGTCCACGCCGAGGTCCGCCGGCTCCATGCGGTCGATCGGCTTGCGCTTGGCCTTCATGATGTTCGGCAGCGAGGCGTAGCGCGGCTCGTTGAGGCGCAGGTCCACCGTCACCACGGTCGGCAGCGTGACTTCGACCGTTTCCAGCCCGCCATCGACCTCGCGGGTGACGCGGGCCTTGCCGCCGTCTATCGCGACCTCGGAGGCGAAGGTCGCCTGCGACCAGCCAAGCAGGGCGGAGAGCATCTGGCCCGTCTGGTTGCAGTCGTCGTCGATGGCCTGCTTGCCGAGAATGACCATGCCCGGCTCTTCCTTCTCGCAGATCGCCTTCAGCATCTTGGCGACGGCGAGCGGCTCCACCTCGTCCTCGGTGACGACCAGGATGCCCCGGTCCGCGCCCATGGCGAGCGCGGTGCGGATGGTCTCCTGGCACTGCTGCACGCCGATGGAAACCGCAACGATCTCCTCGGCCGAGCCGTTTTCCTTCATCCGGATGGCCTGTTCGACGGAAATTTCGTCGAACGGGTTCATCGACATCTTCACATTCCGGGTCTCGACGCCGGTGCCGTCCGGCTTCACCCGGATTTTCACATTGTAGTCGATGACGCGCTTGACGGGGACGAGGACCTTCAAGGGGACCTCCGCAGGCTCGGGTTGAAGGGCAAGGGCGGCTTTTAGGGTTCGCGCGCCCGGCAAGTCAAGCCGCGCGGGCCTTTTTGCGGTGCAGCATTCCGCCGCGCCGAGTCAGGCGCGGTCGGCCCCCGGCAGGCTCTCGGGCCAGATGGCGGCGGGTCCCGTGCCGGGCCAGCCGATCGGGCCGCCGGCGTACATGGCGGAGTCCACGGGCGCGATGCGCTTGTCCCAGAGCGCGGCGACGATCCGCCGGCCGGTGAAGCCGTCGGAAATCTCCGAGGCGAGGAAGCGGATCGGCGGGGCCATCACCGCGGGGGAGAGCAGGGTGCTTCTGTCCGGCGCGCTCTCCTCCGTCACCATCGGCGTATCGGTCGGGCCGCCGGGCGTAAGCACATTCACGGTGATGCCGCTGCCTTCCAGCTCGCCGGCGAACTGGGACGACATCGCCTCCAGCGCGGCCTTCGAGGCGCCGTAGGGAAAGAACTGCGGCCGGAGCATGGTGGAGAGCGAGGTTGTGACATTGACGATCCGGCCCCAGCCGCGCTCCTGCATGAAGGGCGCGGCGGCGCGCATGAAGGCGAAGGGCGCGGTGGCGTGGACGGCGACGAAGCGCCGCCAGTCCTCGACCGATACCTCGCTGAGGGCGGCGAGCGGGCGCAGATGATAGTCGGGGCGCAGCGTGCTCATGCCGATGCCGGCATTGTTCACCAGCATGTCGAGCCGCCCGAAATGCTCCGCCGCGCGCCCGGCGGCCTCCGCGCAGGCCTCCTCGTCGGCAAGGTCGAGCGCCAGCGGCAGCACCACGCCGTCGCCGTGTTTCTGCCAGAGCCTGTTCGTCAGCGCCTGCAGGCGTTCCTCGTCGCGGTCCACCAGCGCCAGCCGGTGCCCGTCCCCGGCAAGCGCCTCGGCCATCGCCGCGCCGAGCCCGCCGGCCGCCCCGGTCAGCAGGACGGCCTTGGCGAAGGCCGGATTCACCGGGGCCGTTCCCCGTAGGAGATGGTCCGCAGCATGACCCGGCGCTCGTTCGGGTCGTAGTCGCCCGCGCCCCGGTGCATGGTGGCGCGCTCGTCCCACATCACCACGTCGCCGTGGCTCCAGCGGTGGTGATAGACGAACTCGTCCTGCGTGGCGTGGTCGAGCAGGCCGTTCAGCAGCGTCTCGCCCTCCTCGCCCTCGACCTCGACGAAGCCGAAGGTGTGGATGGCGTTGACATAGAGCATCCTGCGCCCGCTCTCCGGATGCGTGCGCACGACGGGGTGATGCACCTCCGGCAGCGTCCCCTCCTGGTAGTCCTTGAGCGGAAGCGCGCCGGTTCCGCCGGGGCCGGCGCCGTAGAAATGCCGGCCCGTCAGCCCGTCGATCCGCTCCCGCACCTCGTCCGGCAGCGTCTCATAGGCACGGATCATGTTGCAGAACACGGTGCCGCCGCCCTTCGACGGGATTTCCCTGGCGTGCAGGATGGCGACCGCCGGTGGGCGCTCCTCGAAGGTGCCGTCGGAATGCCAGGTCGTCGCGCGCTTGTAGCCGGCGGGATCGAGCGAGCCGTCCTTGTTCACATTGGTCAGCCACGATACCTCCGGCACCTCCTCATGGCGGTAATCGACCAGCACATGAAGCTGGAGCGGCCCGAAGCGCTTGCCCAGCGCCGCCAGGCTGTGCGCGTCGAGGTCCTGGTCGCGGAAGACGAGAACCGGGTTCCGCCAGAAATTCTCCTTGATCTCGTCGAACACGTCCTCGGCGATTGGCCCCGACAGATCGACGCCGGTCACTTCGAGCCCGAGCGCGCCGCCGAGCGGTCGGGTCTGAAGCTGCTCTGCCATGTCGTTTTCTCCCAGTCGTTCCTCGTTCCCTGTCGCCGGGCCTCAGGCGAAGGCCGCTGCCGCGCTCATCGCGATGGTGCCTTCCGGCGTCACCGCCCAGACCTCGCAGCCGCCGTCCACCGGCTTGCCGACCAGCCGCACCGGCCCGTCGATGAAGAGCGGCGCGCGCGCCCGCATGTCGAAGGAAGTCATGCGTTTCGGGGCCATGCAGTCGCGGGCGAAGTTCATCAGGTAGGACTGCGAGAGCGGCCCGTGGACGACCAGCGCCGGATAGCCCTCCACTTCCTTCGCCCAGACGGCGTCGTAATGGATGCGGTGGGAGTTGAAGGTCAGCGCCGAGAAGCGGAAGAGGGTGACCTCGTCCGGGCGCTCCTCAGCCTCCCAGACGGTGTTGGCCGGCGGCGCGGCGCGCTTCGGCGCCCTGTTTGCGGCGCCGGCGGGCGTCTCCTCGCGATAGACCGTGTCGCGCTGCTCGACCACCGCCAGGCCGCGCGGCGTCGAGATGCGGCTCTCGACGGTCGCGAAGGCGAGGCGGCCGGTGCTGCCGTCCTTGACGGCGAGCTCCACAAGCTCCGTCTCCCGATGCAGCCGGTCGCCGATGCGGATCGGCTCGTGGAAGGCGAGGCGCGTGCCGGCATACATGCGGCGCGGGAACGGCATTTCCGGGATGACGCCGGAGGAGGCGGGCGCGCCGTCCGGCCCCAGCTCCGCCTGCTCGAAGCGGGGCAGGAAGTAGAGCATGTGCCACCCGGCCGGGATCGCGGCGCCGTCCTCCGGCTCCAGGTCATGCCGTCCGAGCGTCTTCTGGAACAGCAGCACCGGGGCCGCCGTCGCCACATCGGCGTCGGCGTGACGGGTGCCGATATGGCTGCGGATATCCGCAAGGTCGTCGGGCATGGGTCGTGATTTCCCCTGTGTCAGGCGTCTCGCCGCGACTCTATCACAGCGGTTGCAGGGCGGGGGAGGCGCCAGCAGTCAGGCCATGCCGACGAGCCGATAGACAGCAACCGGGGCGGCGCGGCCCTTGACCTCCATCTCGCCGACCGGCTCCACCTCGAACAGCCCGTCCAGATCGGCCACCGTCGAGGCGCTGACGGTAATGGCGACCTCGGCGTCGGGCGACACCTCCTTGCCGAGCTGCTCCAGCCGCTGCGCGATGTTCACATCGTCGCCGATGACCGTGTAGTTGACGCGGCTCGGCGCGCCGATATTGCCGGCCGTCGCCTGCCCGGAATGGATGCCGAGGCGCACGCGCACGGGCGGTTCGCCGCGGGCTTCACGCTCGCGGTTGTCGGCGGCGATTCCCTCCCGGATGGCGAGCGCTGCCCGGCAGGCGCGGATGGCGCGGTTCTTCTGCTTTTCCGGCGCGCCCCAGAAGGCCATCACGCTGTCGCCGATGAACTTGTCCACCGTGCCGCCCTCCGCCTCTATGGCGCCGGTCAGTATGCCGAAATGGCGGTTGAGCAGGGCCGCGACCTCGGCCGCGCTCTTGCCTTCCGAGATGGTGGAATAGCCGGCGATGTCGCTGAACATCACGGTGACGTTGCGCCGGTCGGAGGCGAGCGAGGCAAGGTCGCCCTCGCGCATGAGCTGATGGACCAGCGAGCGCGGCACATAGGCCTGGAACCAGCGCAGCGCGCCCGTCATCGAGTTGAAGGCGCTGGACTGCTCGTCGAGCTCCCTCACCCTGCTGTGGGGCAGGTCGCGGATATCCTCCAGGCGCAATTCGCCGATGAGGCGCGCGACCGAGGAAAGCCGCGACACGGGCCGCGAGAGCCGCCTGCCGATGAAGAGCGCCAGCAGGACGGCGAGCGCGAGGGCGGCGAGGCCGACGATGATCGAGTTGAACAGGCGGTTTATCTCGTCGCTCATCACATCGGTGTCGAAATAGGCCCCGACGATGAGCGGGGTGGCCGTATAGGCGTCTAGTTCGCGGTAGAGGAACAGGTAGTTGTTGCCGTCCGCCTCGACCAGATGGCTCTTCAGCGGCGGTCTGGCCTCTATTGCGGCCGGACGCATGGCCTCGGGCGTCCACATATGCGTGAGGACCGGGTCTCCGAACCAGGCAAGCGCAGGCAGCGGCTCTTGCAGCGAAAGGCCCGGATATCCTGCCGCCATGAACCTGTGGGCCAGCACCCTGTCCCTGCCGTAGAGCACGAAGGTGTTCGGCGCGCTGCCGGCGGAGAGATGCTCCAGGAATTCGGACAGCGCCATGACGCCCAGCGCCGCCGCCAGCATCCCCTGGAACCGGTCGTTCCGGTAGATGGGAATCTGGAGCGTCAGGACCGACGAGTCGTAGTCCTGCCGGTAGATCGGCGGCGCCCAGACGGGCTCCCTGTTCGCCCTGCCGTAGCGAAGCGCCGTCATCGCCGCTTCGTCGTTCGAGAAGTCCAGCGTCCGGACCTTCGCAAGCGTTTCCGTCCGCTCGGCCAGCAGCGCCTGCCCGTCGGGGCGGATAAGGGCGATGGCGCCGATGGCAGGGTCGGCCGCCATCGCGCCGAACAGAAGCGCCGTCACCTGCTCCGGGTTCCCGGGGTCGGTCTCGCCGGTCTCCAGCGCCCGCGCGACGAAGCCGGCCTGGTCGCCCGCCGATTCGAGCAGGCCCTCGACCTCCCGCGTCAACACCCCGATTCCGAGGTCGGCCCTGTCCCGCAGCAGGTCCACCGTGTTGCGCGCCGCGCCATAGACGGCGAAGCCCAGCACCACGAGGATCGAGACCGCGATCAGCGAGCCGAAACTGAGCACCAGCAGCCAGGAGAGGGAAAGCCGCCGGCTCCGTCCGCCTTGTCCGGCGCCGGGACGGGCGGCAACCGCGCCGGCGTCACCAGGCCGTGTCATAGCCCTTGAAGGCGGTAGGCAGGCGGCGGATGTCCTGGATCAGGTCGGGCGGCAGATCGGGCCGCAGGTCCATGGAGAGGCTGGCGTAGATGGCGTCCGCCGCCCCGCCGAAGCGGTCCTCGACGGCGCCGGCGAGTTCGTCATGGCGGCCGACGGCGGCGAACAGGCGCACCGTGTCGTCATCGACCTCGGCGGCGATCCGGTCCCAGGCGCCCTCCTTGGTCATGCGATTGAGCTTGCGCCCGAGGTCGCCGAGATCGTGCAGGTCCAGCACCGGCCAGTAGCCCGGCGTCGAGCCGTAGAAGGCGACGCGGTAGCGCACCCACTCGACGGCCTTCGCGACCTCCTCGTCGTCCGCGCCGGTGGCGATGAAGCCGCCGCCCGTCACCTCGAAGGACTCGCGCCTCCGCCCCGTCCGCGCCATGCCCTCGGCGATGCGCGGCATGCAGACTTCCTCCAGGTAGCGCCTCGTGCAGAAGCCGTGGAGCCGCACCCCGTCCGCCACTTCGCCCGAGAGGCGCAGCGAATAGTCGCCGACCGCCGCGAGGGTGACCGGCACCATGGGCTGGCCCGTCGATGCCGGCGTGAAGTTCGGCGTCATCAGGGTAAAGGTGTAGTGCTCGCCCTCGAAGCGCAGCCGTTCGCCGGTCTCCCAGCTCCGCCAGATCGCCCTGAGCGCCTGCACATATTCGCGCAGCCGCGGCACCGGCGCCGACCATGGCACCGAGAAGCGCTTCTCGTTATGCGGGCGGATCTGCGGCCCGATGCCAAGCGCGAAGCGGCCCTTCGAGGCGGTCTGCAGGTCCCAGCAGGCGTTCGCGACCACCATCGGGCTGCGCGGAAAGGCGATGGCAACGGCGGTGCCGAGCTCGATCCGCCTTGTGGAAGTCGCGGCGACGGCGTGCGCCAGGAACGGGTCGTGGCGGTTCTCCATGGTCAGCACGCCGTCGAAGCCGGCGGCCTCGGCCGCGGCAGCGGCGGCCGGCACCTCGTTCAGGTCGTTCTGGGGCAGGGTCGTCAGGATTCGCATGGGCGGTCGGGCCTTCCGGGGCGGACTGTCAGGAGCCGGCGGTCATGCCGTGGTCGATGACGAGTTCCGAGCCCGTCATGTAGGAGGAGTTGTCGGAGAGCAGGAACACGATGCCGTCCGCGATGTTCTCCGGGCCGCCGGGGCGTCCGCCCGGCACCCGGCCCGAGGCGCGTTCCACGGGATCGGTGGAGGCGGTCGGGTCGTTGAAGAGCGAGGGGCCGCTCTCCGCCATCCGGTCCCAGATCGGTGTGTCGATGATGCCGGGATGGACCGAGTTCACGCGCACGTTCCAGCCGCGACGGGCGCTCTCCAGCGCGGCCGACTTGGTGAACAGGCACACGGCGCCCTTGGTCGCGCTGTAGCAGGAAAGGCCGACGGCGTTGCCGCGCAGGCCGGCGACCGAGGACAGGTTGACGATCGAGCCGCCGCCCGAATCCCGGATGACCGGCAGGATGTGCTTCACGCCGAGGAAGACGCCCTCGACATTCACCGCCTGCTGCTTGCGCCAGTCCTCGAGGCTGGTTTCCAGCAGCGGGCGTACGATGGCGATGCCGGCATTGTTGACCAGCCCGTGCAGCGGCCCGGCGGCCTCGGCCACCTCCTGCCAGCGCGCCTCGTCGGTCACGTCCTGGGGCATGAAGCGCCCGCCCGCGCGCTCGGCGGTTTCGCGCCCGTCCGCCTCGTCGATATCGGTCGCCAATACCGAAGCGCCCGCCTCCGCCACCGCCAAAGCCGTCGCCCGGCCGATGCCGGAAGCCGCCCCGGTAACCAGCACCGTCCTGCCGTCCAGCACGCCCATGGGTCTCCCTCCCGTCCCGTCGCCGCCATTATGGCAGCAATCGCGGCGGGGTGGGGCATCCTCGGTCAACGGAGAGGTTTGGATGTCGGTATCGTTTCTCAAGGGACGCAAGGCAGGCCCGCAAAGTTGAAGGCGCCTCTGGTCCGGCCGCTTTATACTGCCGTCCTTCGAAGCAACGGGAATGAGCGATGGCCGGGCTTTGCGCGTTTTTTCCGACCAGGGATTTCGGCTCCGACTTCGCCGCGATACGCGACTGGGCGCAGGCGGCGGAGGAACTGGGCTATGACTGGATCACCGTGCCCGACCATGTGCTGGGCGCAGACCCCGCCTCGCGCGAAGGGTGGAAGCCGCCCTACACGCACCGGGACCAGTTCCACGAGACCTTCGTCACGATGGGCTACCTGGCCGCCTGCACGGAGCGCATCGGGCTGGCGTCCGGCGTGCTCATCCTGCCGCAGCGCCAGACGGCGCTGGTCGCCAAACAGGCGGCGGAGGTCGATATCCTCTCCGGCGGGCGGCTCCGGCTCGGCATCGGCACAGGCTGGAACTTCGTCGAATACGAGGCGCTGAACGAGGACTGGGAGACGCGCGGCGCGCGGCAGGCGGAGCAGGTGGCGCTGATGCGCCGGCTCTGGACCGAGGAGCTGGTGACGACCGGGGGCCGCTGGCACGGCTTCGCCGACGCCGGGCTCAACCCCCTGCCGGTGCAGCGCCCGATCCCGGTCTGGTTCGGCGGCACGCACCCAGCCGTGCTGCGCCGGACGGCGAAGATCGGCGACGGCTGGATTCCGATCGCGCGGCCCGACGACAGCGGCAGGCGGCTGGTGGAGACCCTGCACGGCCTGCTGGAAGCGGAAGGCCGCGACCCCGCCTCCTTCGGCATCGACGCCTGGATGCGCGCCGACTCGCCGGATGTGCAGCAATGGGCCGCCGCGGCAGAAGGCTGGCGGTCGCTCGGCGCAAGCCTGCTGACCCTCTACCCGCTTTACCGGGTCGACTCCGTGGAGGAGCGCATACAGGCGCTTGCGCGCTTCAAAGAGGCGGCGGGCGCTTGCTGACGATTACCGGAGGGCGGGTCCTCACGCCGGAAGGCGGCTTCGAAGGGCGCGACCTTTCCGTCGCCGGCGGGCGGATCGTGGCCGCCGGCGGCGCGGGCGGAGAGGTTCTGGACGCCGCCGGACTGCTGGTGCTGCCGGGCATCGTGGATATCCACGGCGACGCCTTCGAACGCCAGATCATGCCGCGCCCGGGCGTGCATTTCCCGCTCGATGTAGCGCTGCTCGACACCGACCGGCAGATGGCCGCCAACGGCATCACCACGGCCTTCCACGCGGTCACATGGTCCTGGGAGCCGGGCCTGCGCGGGCGCGGCACGCTGGTGGCGCTGATGGCGGCGCTGGAGGCGCTGGACGGCCGGCTGGTCGTCGATACCCGCCTGCATCTGCGCATCGAGACCTGGAACCTGGCCGCCATGGACGAGCTCTCTGCGTGGCTCGCGGCGGGAAAGGTCGATCTGCTCGCCTTCAACGATCATTTCGAGGAAATCTACGAGCAGTGCTGCCGCGACGAGGAGAAGATCGGCCAGTATGCCGGACGCGCGGGGGTCTCGCATGACGCCTTTCGCGACCTGCTGGAAGAGGTGCGCAAAGGCGCGCCCGAAGTGCCGGCGGCGCTTCGCCGGATCGCGGCGGCGGCGGAAGAAGCGGGCGTGGTTCGGCTCGCCCATGACGAGGAGACGCTGGAGGACCGCCGCCTCTACCGGGGGCTGGGCGTGCGCATCTCCGAGTTCCCGGAGGTGGAGGAGGTGGCGCGGGACGCGGCGGCGGCAGGCGAGGCGGTCGTGTTCGGCGCGCCCAATGTGCTGCGCGGCGGCAGCCATGCCGGCTGTCCCGGGGCCGCCGAGATGGTGCGCAAGGGCCTCTGCACCGTACTTGCCTCGGACTACTACTACCCCGCCCTGCTGCTCGCGCCCTTCCGGCTGGCGGAGGAGGGCGTCCTGCCGCTGGAGGAGGCGTGGGCGCTGGTCTCCGCCAATCCGGCCCGGGCGGCGGGACTGGACGACCGGGGCGCGCTTGGCGAGGGCATGCGCGCAGACATCCTGCTGGTCGATCCCTCCGGCCCCGTCCCCCGCCCGGCCGCCGCCCTTGCAGCGGGCCGGCTGTTGCGGTTCGGGATGAGCTGAGGCCCGTCGGTCAGGCAGTGATCTGGTCTTTCCCGACCAGCCGCTCCAGCAGCCGCAGCCCGGCCTCGTGATATTCGGGGCCGGCATGGCTGGCGCAGGCTTGCGCGAGGATTACGGGGCGGATGCCGTTCTGGAAGAGATCGACCGCCGAAACCAGCACGCAGGCGTCCGTGTCGATGCCGCAGAGGGAAACCTCGGCCGTTTCCCGGTCGCGCAGGTCGCGGAGGAGGACGTCGTTCACGCAGCTATAGACATGCTTCACGACGATGACGGCGTCCGTCGCAGGCCGGAATGCAAGCTCCGCCTCCGCCGAGCCTTCGGCGAAGCGCCGCCAGTCCATGAACCGTCGCCAGGGCGATGCCGGGGCGTTGACGAAGCGGGTGGCGTAGATGCGGTCATAGCCCGTCTGCAGCCGCTCGACGATGGGAACGACATGGCGGGTATGCCCGTTGACGAAGCCCCGTTGCACATCGACGACGATCAGCGTTTTCCCTGACATGGCCCGAGCATAGCCCTATCGTGCCGGGCGAGGAGAGCGGAAGAGACGGGAAGGACCGCACACATGAAGATCACGGCGCTCGAAACCGTAAGGCTCGACGAGTTCCCCAATGTGCTCTGGGTGCGGGTGCATACCGACGAGGGGCTGGTGGGCCTCGGCGAGACCTTTTTCGGGGCGCGGGCGGTGGAGGCCTATCTGCACGAGTCCGCGGTGCCGAAACTGCTCGGCCGCGACCCCGGCGCCATCGAGCGCATCGGGCGGGACCTCACCCCCTATATCGGCTTTTCCGGCGCCGGCGCCGAGGCGCGGGGCCGCTCCGCCGTGGACATCGCGCTCTGGGACCTGCTCGGCAAGGCGACCGGGCAGCCGGTCCACCAGCTTCTCGGCGGCCTCTGCCGAGACCGTATCCGCACCTACAACACCTGCGCCGGCTACCGCTATGTGCGCAGCCGGCCCGACTGGGGCACGGACGACTGGGGGCTGGAGGGCGCGGACGAAGGGCCCTACGAGGACCTCGACGCCTTCCTCCACCGCGCCGACGAGTTGGCGCTCAGCCTGCTGGAGCAGGGCATCACCGGCATGAAGATCTGGCCGTTCGACCACGCGGCGATCGAGTCCGACGGCTACTACATCTCCGCGCGCGACATCGACCGGGCGCTGGAGCCGTTCCGCAAGATACGCGGCGCGGTGGGCGACGCCATGGACATCATGGTGGAGCTGCACTCGCTCTGGCGCCATCCGGCGGCGGTCCGGGTCGCGGCCGCCATCGAGCCCTTCGACCCCTTCTGGTACGAGGACCCGATCCGCATGGACAGCCTCGCGGCGCTCAGGGACTACGCGGCCAAGACCCGCGTGCCGATCTGCGTCAGCGAGACGCTTGGCGGTAAATGGGAGTTCCGCGACCTGCTGGAGACCGGGGCCTGCGGCATCGCCATGCCCGACATTTCCTGGTGCGGCGGGTTGACCGAGGCCCGCAAGATCGCGGCGCTGGCGGACAGCTACCACCGCCCGGTCGCCCCGCATGACTGCTCGGGCCCGGTCGCCTTCATGGCCTGTGTCCACCTCTCGCTCAGCGTGCCGAACGCGCTCGTGCAGGAATCGGTGCGCGCCTTCTACACCGGCTGGTACCGGGAGCTGGTGACAACCATTCCAACGGTGGAGAACGGCTGGATCCTGCCGCCCGAAGGGCCGGGGCTCGGCACGGAGCTGCTGCCGGACCTCGACCGGCGCAAGGACGCGCATGTGGCGGTGAGCCGGGGGTGACCGCGTGTCCGCGCCGGGGCTTGCGGTGAGGGCCCGAGGCTTGCTTGACTGGCGGCGGACGCTTGCCGGAGGTCCCGGATGAACCTTGCCGCCCTGATAATCCGCTCCGCCCGCGCGAGGCCGGACAATCTCGCGCTGGCGAAGGGCTTCGCGCCCCATGCCGACTACCGCACGCTGGCGGACCGCACCGCCGCCATCGCCGGCTCGCTGCTGGCCGCGGGCCTGCGGCCGGGCGACCGCGTGGCGATCGCGATGAAGAACTGCCCCGAATTCCTGGAGCTGCTTTACGGCATCTGGCATGCGGGCCTTTGCGCCGTGCCGGTCAATGCCCGCCTCCACCCGAACGAATTCGCCTATATCTTCGAGAATTCGGGCGCCCGCTTCGTGGCCGTCACGCCGGACCTGGCGGATGCACTCGCCCCCGTCTGCGACGGCCTCGCGAATGTGGAGCGGATGGTCGTCACCGGCGAGGCGGAGTTCCGGGCGCTCTATGAGGGCGAGCGGGCCGGGCTTGCGGATGTCGCGCCCACGGACAACGCCTGGCTGTTCTACACCAGCGGCACGACGGGCCGGCCGAAGGGCGCTGCGCTCTCGCACCGCAACCTGCTGCACTGCACGCTCGGTTATTTCTCCGATGTGGACGAGATCGCCGAGGGCGACGCCGCGCTGCATCCGGCCCCCCTCAGCCACGGCTCCGGCTGCTACAACATTCCCCACGTCGCGCGCGCGAGCCCGCAGGTGGTGCCGGAGGGTGGGTTCGATCCGGAGGAGATCTTCGCGCTGATCCGCCATTACAGGGGCAGCAGCTTCTTCGCCGCGCCGACCATGGTGAAGCGGCTGATCGACCACCCGGCGGCCGAAAGCGCCGATGTCGCGAACCTGCGCTCCATCGTCTATGGCGGCGGGCCGATGTATGTGGCCGACGCCAAGCGGGCCTTCGAGCTCTGGGGCCCGAAGCTCATCCAGATATACGGCCAGGGCGAATGCCCGATGACGATCACGAGCCTGCGCCGCGAGGAGATCGCGGAGGTGGACCATCCGCGCTACGAGGAGCGGCTGGCCTCGGCCGGGCGGGCGTTCTCCAATGTCGAGGTCCGGATCGCCGACGAGGACGAACGCGCCCTGCCGCCTGGCGAGATCGGCGAGATACAGGTGCGCGGCGAGGTGGTGATGAACGGCTACTGGGACAACCCCGACGCGACGGAAGCGGCGCTCAGGGGCGGCTGGCTGCACACGGGCGATGTCGGCATCGTGGACGAGGAAGGCTATGTGACGCTCAAGGACCGCTCGAAGGACATGATCATCTCGGGCGGCGTCAACATCTATCCGCGCGAGATCGAGGAGGTGCTGCTGACCCATTCGGGCGTGAGCGAGGTGGCGGTGATCGGCCGGCCGGACCCGGAATGGGGCGAGAATGTCATCGCCTATGTCGTCGCCGCCGGAGACGAGCCGGCCGGGGACTCGCTCGACCGCCACTGCCTCGACAGCATGGCCCGCTTCAAGCGCCCCAAGGCCTACCGCTTCGTGGAGGCGCTGCCGAAGAACAATTACGGCAAGGTCGTGAAGACCGAACTCCGCGACCTGGAAGCCGGCCAGCCGGACCCCTGAGAGGAGGGCTGAACTGAAAACGACGAAGCCCCGCCGGGGCGGGGCTTCGCGCTGTTGTCTGCCTGCCGCCCGGTCAGACGCTGTAATACATCTTGAACTCGATCGGGTGCGGCGTGTGCTCGAAGGCATAGACCTCTTCCCATTTGAGGTCGATATAGCCGTCGATCAGGTCGTCCGTGAACACGTCGCCGCGCGTCAGGAACGACCGGTCGGCGTCCAGGCTCCCGAGCGCCTCGCGGAGCGACCCGCAGACCGTCGGCACGCCTTCCAGCTCCTCCGGCGGCAGGTCGTAGAGGTTCTTGTCCATCGGCTCGCCCGGATGGATCTTGTTGATGACCCCGTCGATGCCCGCCATCAGCATGGCCGCAAAGGCCAGATAGGGGTTCGCCCCCGGATCGGGAAAGCGCACCTCGACGCGCTTGCCGTTCGGGCTCGCCACATAGGGGATGCGGCAGGAGGCCGAGCGGTTGCGGCTCGAATAGGCCAGCAGCACCGGCGCCTCGAAGCCCGGGATCAGCCGCTTGTAGGAGTTGGTGAGCGGGTTGGAGAAGGCGTTGATGGCCTTCGCGTGCCGGATGATGCCGCCGATATAGTGCAGCGCGAACTCCGAGAGGTCGGCATAGCCGTGGCCGGCGAAGAGCGGCTGGCCGTCCTTCCAGACCGACTGGTGGACATGCATGCCGGACCCGTTGTCGTCGATCACCGGCTTCGGCATGAAGGTCGCCGTCTTGCCGTAGCTGTGCGCGACCATGTGGGTCACATATTTGTAGATCTGCATCGAGTCGGCCGCCCCGACCAGGGTGCCGAACTTGAGGCCGAGCTCATGCTGGGAGGGCGCCACCTCGTGGTGGTGCTTCTCCATGTCGAGGCCCATCTCGGCCATGGTCGAGACCATTTCGGAGCGCATGTCCGCGCCGCTGTCGACGGGCGGAACCGGGAAGTAGCCTCCCTTCACGCCCGGGCGGTGGCCGGGATTGCCCTCCTCGAACTCCGTGCCGGAGTTGTAAGGCCCTTCCGCGCTGTCGAGCATGTAGAAGGTCCGGTTCATCGACACGTCGAAGCGCACGTCGTCGAACACGAAGAACTCGGCTTCCGGGCCGAAATAGGCCGTGTCGCCGATGCCCGCTTCCTGGATATAGGCCTCGGCCTTCTTGGCGACCGAGCGCGGGCAGCGCTCATAGGACATGCCGGTGGACGGCTCATGGACGTCGCAGAACAGCACCATGGTGTTCTCCGCCATGAACGGGTCCATGGTGGCCGTGGTCGGGTCCGGCATGAGGATCATGTCGGACTCGTTGATGTCCTTCCAGCCGGCGATGGAGGAGCCGTCGAAGAAGATGCCGTCCACGAAGACATCCTCGTCCATGGTCGTCACATACTGGGCGGTGTGCTGCCACTTGCCGCGCGGGTCGGTGAAGCGCAGGTCCACATGGCGGACGTCGTTGTCCTGGATTGCCTTGAGCACATCCTCGGGCGTCTTGCAGTTGAGCGACATGAGATAGGGGCTCCCTCTCTGTTCCGGAAGGCGCTCGCGCCGGGTATCTAGATTGCGTCCGCACCGGTCTCGCCGGTGCGAATTCGGATCGCTTCCTCAATGGGATAGACGAAAATCTTGCCGTCGCCGATGCGGGCGGTATAGGCCGCCTGCTGGATCGCCTCGACGGCGCGTTCGACCGCGTTGTCGTCCACGACGACCTCGATCTTCACCTTGGGCAGGAAGTCCACGACATATTCGGCCCCGCGATAGAGCTCGGTGTGGCCCTTCTGGCGGCCGAAACCTTTCGCCTCCAGCACGGTGATGCCCTTGATGCCGACCTCGTGCAGCGCGTCCTTCACCTCGTCGAGCTTGAAGGGCTTGATGATCGCTTCAATCTTCTTCATCGCCGTCCCGCCGGTGATTGGCCTGATGCCGGTATGTTGCAAAGCACACTCCATGCCAGTCTGCAAGGCATGGGTATCCTTTGTAAATCAAGGGTTTTCCGCCCGTGCGGCAACCGGACTTGCACATGTTTTCGCCATATGCCTCTTCATTGGGCGCTTGAAATGCCTGCCGAACGGGCGGTCAGAGCACGGTGCGGATGCGTTCGACCGCGCGTTCGATGTCTTCCTCGCTCGCCGCGTAGGAAAAACGGATGAAGCCCTCGCCATGCCCGCCGAAGCTGGTGCCGGCCACCGTCGCGACGCCGGCGTCCTCCAGCATCCGGCTCTGCAGCTCGCGCGCGCTCATGCCGGTGCCCTCGATATTGGGGAAGGTGTAGAACGCGCCCCCCGGATCGACGCAGCGGAAGCCCGGAAGCTGGTTGAGCGCGCGCACGATGATGCGCCGGCGCGCGTCGAACGCCCGGCGCATGGTTTCCACGGCGTCCTGCGGCCCGTTCAGCGCAGCGATGCCGGCATATTGCGTGGCCGCGTTGACGCAGGAATGGCAGTTGACCGCCAGCCGCTCCACCAGCGGGAAGAGCGCTTCCGGCCAGACGCTGTAACCGAGCCGCCAGCCCGTCATCGCATAGGTCTTGCTCCAGCCGTCCAGCAGGATGGTGCGCTCGCGCAGGCTCTCATAGCCGAGCAGCGATACATGCTCGTTGTCCTCGTAGAGCAGCCGGCTGTAGATCTCGTCGGAGAGGACCGCGACATGCGGATGGTCCTCGAGCCCGGTCACCAGCTTGTCCATCTCCGCCTTCGGCACGACGCCGCCGGTCGGGTTGGCGGGGCTGTTGAGGATGAGCAGCCGCGTCGCGGGGCCGATCTGCGCCAGCACCTCGTCGGCGGAGAAGGCGAAGCCGTTCTCCTCGTGCAGCGCCATGGCGACGGGGGTGGCGCCGGTATATTCGATCATCGACTCGTAGATCGGGAAGCCGGGGTTCGGATAGACGATCTCGGCGCCGGGCTCCCCGAACATCATGATCGCGAAGAACATGGTCGGCTTGCCGCCGGGCAGGATCATCACCAGGTCGGGATCGACCTCGACGCCGCGAAAGCGCGCGATATCCCCCGCCACCGCCTCGCGCAGCGCCGGAATGCCGTTGGCCGGCGTGTAGCCGTGATGCCCGTCGCGCAGCGCCTTGGCCGCCGCCTCGACCACATGGGGCGGCGTCTTGAAGTCCGGCTGCCCGATGCCGAGATTGATGATGTCGCGGCCTTCGGCCTGCAGCTTCGCCGCCCGAGCCAGGACCTCGAAGGCGGTCTCGGTTCCCAGTCGGTTCAGGTTGTCGGAAAGGCGAAGCATGGCGGCCTGTGTCCTGTCGTTTCCGGAAGGCGCCGGACTATGTCCGAAAGCGGAATCCGCCGCAATGCCCCGGGGCCGGCGCCTTGTTCCAGCGCAGTCATCCGCCGGCCGGCGCGCTTCGCTCGCGGGCCCGCGCGAGAAGCGTGTAGCGTGCGCGTATGCGGGCGGCGAGCGCGGCCGGCCGGTCGCCGGCGTCGAGAAGGTCGAGGAAGTCGTCCAGCACCATCGGGAAATGCGCTTCATGCGGCGTGTGGAGTGCGGACGGGATGACGATCTCGCGCCCGAGGGAAGACGGGCGGTGCGACAGGCCGGGCATATCGGCCTCCCAGGCTGCGAGCGTCTCCGAGAGGCGGGCCTCGAAGCCGGGCCCCGGGTCGTGCGGCGCGACATGCACCTCGGCCCGGAAGCCGGTCTCGGGCCCGCGGCGCGCAATGACCGTCGCCCGCTCGCCCCGGACCGTGGTCCGGTGCGCATCGCCGCCTCCCTCCGGCTCGCGCTGCCCCCACTCCGCCCGCTGGCGGACGGGGACGCCCCGCAACCGGTAGCGTATCTCGCCATTGCAGGCGAGTTGCAACACGCCGGCGTCCACATGCGGCGCCAGCGGCTCCGGGTAGTCGCCGAGTCCGGTGCTGGCCTCGAAGAGCTCGCGCGGCACCGGGGTGCTCCAGCGGCGCGCGTCCTCAAGCTCGTAGTCCCGCTCGAACACGAAGCCCGGCCCGTCGCCGAGTATCCACTGCGCCTGGTCGGCCATGTGGGACTGGATATCGACGAGCCCGTCGCCCTGGATGCGGGTGTCGTAATACCAGGAGGGCCGCCGGAGCGGCGCGCCGTTCACCATCTTGAGCAGGTGATGCACGGACTGGATGTCGATTGCGGGCTCGTCCGCCTGCCGGCCGAGGGCGCCGAACAGCCCGGGGTCCGCCGCGATCTTCTGCGTGAGGCGCGCCGCCGCCTCATGGCGGAAGGTCATGATGTCCATGGCGAGCGGCCAGCCCGCCGTTGCCTGTTCGAGGTCCGGCAGCGCCGCGCTTTCTGTAAGCCAGGGTTTGTCGGCGAGCACATGCAGGCCCGCCGCATGCAGGCGCGCGATGGCGCCGAGCTTGGGCCGGTTGCGCCCGGCAAGGATGACGATGTCCCCGCGCCGCTCCTCGACCAGGGCCCGCTCCGGGTCGGCCGACTCGTGGGTCCGGACGGTCCAGCCTGTCGGCCGGTCGGCCCGGGCATTGAACGAGCCGACCAGGGCCATGAAGGCGTCGCGTTCCGGGCCGGGCCGGGCGTAGAGGTGGACGGTGGGGTCGATCCGAGGGTTCGCCGCGCGCAGGGTGAGAGCGGCGTGGAAATGGCCGGGCTCGAGAAAGAGGAGCGTGTGCATGGTGGGCGGGCGCCGGTCGGTGGACGAAAGGTTAGTCGGTCCGGGCTGCGGCGGCTATGGGCGCAACCGCCCCCGGTCTTGACCTTCGGGGGGTGGACGGCCTAGATGGCGTCCTTCCTTGCGAGGCTTTCCGCGTGGTGCCCATAGCTCAGTCGGTTAGAGCGCCTGGTTGTGGTCCAGGAGGTCACCGGTTCAAATCCGGTTGGGCACCCCACGACCCGTCCGGGGCGGGGCGCGGATGAAGGCAGGCGGCGACCGGCGGCCCAGGACGCCGATCCGCGACGCGGCCACCCTCGTCATCCTCCGCCGGGAGACCGGCGAAGTGGTGATGGGCGAGCGTTCGCAGGGCCACGTTTTCTACCCGGAGCATTATGTGTTTCCCGGCGGCAGGGTGGACCGCCAGGACGGCCACGCGCCGGCGGCCCGGGAATTGCGCCCGGAGGTCGAACGGAGGCTGCGTTCGTCCGCGACCGCGCGTCGGGCGAGGGCGCTGGCGCTGGCGGCGGTGCGCGAGACCTTCGAGGAAGCGGGGCTGATCGTGGGCGAGCCTGTCAATGGCGTGCGGCCGGGCGGCCTTTCGGACGACTGGCGGCATTTCTACGACAGCGGCCATGCTCCTGCGCTCGACAGGCTGACCTATATCCACCGGGCCGTGACGCCGCCCGGCCGTCCGCGTCGTTTCAACGCAAGGTTTTTCGTGATCGACGCAGAGCATGTGCGCGGCGACCTGAGCGAAGGCTCGGGCGAGTTGCTGAAACTCCACTGGGTCCGGCTTGCCGATGCACAGCGATTGAAGCTCCGGCCGATCACCGCGCTCGTGCTCAGGGAAATCGAGTCGCGCCTCGCCGAGGACAGGCTGCACGACATGAGCCGCCCGGTGCCGGTCGTGAAGACGCTCTACGGCAGGCGCGTCATGGAATGGGACTGAACGAACCGGCCGCTCCCGCAATGCGCGGCCGCTCGGCCCTGCTGACGGTCGGGGAGATGGGCCGGGCCGACCGGCTGGCGGCTGACCGCGGGCGTCCCGGTTTCGAGCTGATGCGCCATGCCGGCGCCGCCATCGCCGATGCGGTGCGCCGGCGCTGGAGTCCGCGGCCCGTGCTGGTGCTGGCGGGGCCCGGCAACAATGGCGGCGACGGTTTCATTGCGGCGGAATGTCTGCGAGCCGCCGGCTGGCGGGTGCGCGTGGCGCTGCTGGGCTGCCGGGAGGCGCTCGCGGGCGATGCAGCCGAGGCGGCGAAAACATGGCAGGGACCGGTCGAGCCGCTCGGTCCCGGAGCGCCGGGGGACGCCCGGCTCGTCATCGACGCGCTCTTTGGAGCCGGGCTGAAACGGCCGGTCTCGGGCGCGGCGCAGGAGGCCCTGGAAGCAGTGGAAGGCCTGCCGCTGGTCGCCGTGGACCTGCCGAGCGGGATTGCCGGAGACAGCGGTGCGGTGCTGGGCCATGCGCCCCGCGCTGATCTGACGGTGACCTTCTTCCGCAAGAAGCCGGGCCATCTGCTGCTTCCGGGGCGGCTCTATTGCGGGGAAGTCGAGGTCTCCGATATCGGCATTCCGGAGGCGGTGCTGGACGAGATCGGCCCCACCGCCTTCGAGAACGGCCCGGATTTGTGGACGCTGCCCGTTCCGGGGCCGGAGAGCCACAAATACACGCGCGGCCATGCGGTCGTCTGGGGCGGAGCGGACACGACCGGCGCGGCCCGGCTGGCGGCAAGGGGCGCCATGCGCGCCGGCGCGGGCCTCGTCACCGTCTCCGCGCCCGACGAGGCATGGCCGGTCTATGCGGTCTCCCTGCCCGGCGCGCTGGTCGTGCGGCGGAGCGGACCGGAGGACTTCCGGCGCATGCTGGAGGACGGGCGCAAGAATGCCGTGCTGGTCGGGCCCGGCGCTGGCCTCGGACCCGAAACGGTTGATGCCGTGGAAGCGGCCTGTGCGCGCGCCGGCGCCGTCGTGCTGGACGCCGACGCGCTGACGGCAATGGCCGGGCGGCTGTCGCAGGGCAGGGGTGGTGCCGGGCTGCTGACGCCCCATGACGGCGAGTTCGCGCGCCTCTTCCCGTTCGGCGGCGACCGGCTTGCGAGGGCGCGCGCGGCTGCGGCGGCAAGCGGCTGGACCGTGCTGCTCAAGGGCGCCGACAGCGTAGTTGCCGCGCCGGACGGGCGGGCCGCCATTTCGGCGAACGCGCCGCCCTGGCTCGCAACCGCCGGCAGCGGCGACGTGCTGGCGGGCATGGCGGTGGGCCTGATGGCGCAGGGCATGCCCGCCTTCGAGGCTGCTGCTGCGGCAACATGGCTGCATGGAGAGGCGGCGGCAGCCTTCGGGCCGGGCTTGATTGCGGAGGACCTGCCGGACATGTTGCCGGCCGTTCTCCGCAGGATGCACACGACATGAGCCAGTCCGAAGCAGAGGTCTCCCGACTGTTCGACCGCACGCTCGCGGGGCTGAAAGAAGCCGTGCGCGGGCTCATCGGCGGCGACGGCCTCGACCCCGACCCGGATCTGACGAAGAGCGATGCCGAACGCATACGCGAACGCTTCTGGGCCTGCCTGGAGGGGCGCGGCGGGGAGGTCTCGGCCCGCGGCCGCGCTGCCGAGCTCGGCAGGGCCTACCTGCAATTGTCGGAGACCGGCCGCCGCCGCTATCTGACCATTCTGGCGACCGAGTTCGACCGGGACCCTGTAGCGGTCGGGCGGGCGGTGGCGGCGCTGGAAGCGGCGGCGCCGGATCGCCGGGCGGCTGCGGAAGAGGCGCTCCGGGATGCGCTGAATGCGCCGCGCGAACGCCTGTTGCGGCAGTTCAATGCGCTGGCCGACGGCGTGAAGTTCCTGGTGGACCTGCGCTACGACCTGATGCGCTTCGCGCGCGAGGATGCGGCGCTCTCGGGTCTCGAGAAGGACCTGAAGCATCTGCTCGCAAGCTGGTTCGATGCGGGCTTCCTGGAGCTCCGGCGGATCGACTGGAACGCCCCGGCCTCGCTGCTGGAGAAGCTTATCGACTATGAAGCGGTGCATGCCATCCGGAGCTGGCAGGACCTGAAGAACCGGCTCGACTCGGACCGGCGCTGCTACGCCTTCTTCCACCCCAGCATGCCGGATGAGCCGCTGATCTTCGTCGAGGTCGCGCTGGAGACGGGGCTCGCGGACAATGTCCACGCGCTGCTCGACGAGGAGAGCCCGGTCGGCGATGCGTCGCGCGCCGATACTGCTGTCTTCTATTCGATATCGAACGCCCAGCGCGGCCTTGCCGGCATCGCCTTCGGCGATTTCCTCATCAAGCGCGTGGTGGACGATCTGCGCGCCGAACTGCCCAACCTCAAGACCTTCGCCACGCTCTCGCCGATTCCGGGCTTCGGGCGCTGGTTGAAAGACAATCCCGACCGCGTGGTAGAGGCCGCGCTGGCGAAGCCGGGATGGTGGGAGAACCCGGAGGCCGCCGAAGCGGCGAAGGGACCGGTGCTGCGAGCGGTGGCGCGCTATCTCGTCCACGCCCGGCGCAAGGGCCGGGTGGCCGATCCGGTCGCGCATTTCCACCTCTCGAACGGGGCGCGCATGGAGCGGCTGAACTGGCTGGCGAATGTCTCCGAGGACGGGCGCGCCCAGTCGGCCGGCGTCATGATCAACTACCTCTACCGGAGCGACATGATCGAGGCGAACCACGAGGCCTACAAGGGCGAGGGGCGGATCGCCATGTCGTCGGCCGTGCGCGCGCTGGCCGGAAAGCAGGAGAAGAAGACCCGATGACCGCCGCCCGCCGCCCGCTGATTGCGGGCAACTGGAAGATGAACGGCCTCGCCGCCGACGGCCTGGCACTCGCGCGGTCGCTGGCCGCGGCGCCGGAAGGAGCGGCGGAACTGCTGGTCTGCCCGCCGGCGACCCTGCTGGCGCCGGTCGCGTCCGTGCTCTCGGTCAGCCGGGTCGCGCTCGGCGGGCAGGACTGTCACGCGGAGGAGGCAGGCGCGCATACCGGCGACATATCGGCCGGGATGCTGGCCGATGCCGGCTGCTCTCATGTCATCGCCGGCCATTCCGAGCGCCGCGCCGACCACGGCGAATCCGATGCCGTCGTGCGCGCGAAGGCGGCGGCGGCGCACCGGGCGGGCCTGGTCGCCATCGTCTGCGTCGGCGAGACCGCCGAGGAGCGGGATGCGGGCCGGGCGGAAGCGGTCGTGGCCGCAAGCCTTCTGGGCTCACTGCCGGAAGGCGCCCGGCCCGAGAACACGGTGGTCGCCTACGAGCCGGTCTGGGCGATCGGCACCGGGCGCACGCCGACCGTGGATGAAGTCGTCGCCGTCCATGCCGCATTGCGCGCCGCGCTGGGCGAGCGGGGCGCAGGGACCCGCATCCTCTACGGAGGCTCGGTCAAGCCCGACAACGCGGCGGCGCTGCTGGCTCCTTATGACGTGGACGGCGCGCTGGTCGGCGGCGCGAGCCTGTCCGCCGCCGATTTCCTCGCCATTGCCGGAGCTGCCTGAGCGCGGCGCGGGCCCCGGCCCCGCTGAGACATCCGGGCCAGCTCGAAAAGGGTGCGCTCGGCGATCGCGCGGTCCGGCAGGCCGGTGGTCTTGCAGTCGATTTCAGCCCGGTTGAGCCGGGCAAGGGCCGCGAGGATGCGGGCCTGCGGCCAGCGGCGGAGCTGGCTGCGGAAGGCCTCCCGGCGCCGGAAGAAAACCGGAGGCCGCAACCGCGTCATGGCGCTTCGTTCATCTGCGCCGGCGGCGATGAGCGCCTGCGCTGCATCCAGCCGCTGGAAGTGGCGCCCCGCGGCGCGCAGGATCGAGACGGGCGCCGCGGTCTCGGCAGCCGCCCGGTCGAGCGCGGTCGAGAGCGCGGACAGGTCGCCCGCGCCCGCGGCGAAGGCGATGTCGTCCAGGGAAAGCACCGCGGAATCGCCGATGCAGGCCACGGCGTCCTCGAGCGTGATCGTGCCGCCATCGCCGGCATAGAGCGCGAGCTTTTCCGCTTCCATGCGGGTTGTCATCCGGTCGTTGCCGAGATGGTCGGCGGCGAAGGCGAGCGCGTCCGGCTCGATTGTCGCGCCGGCGCTCCGCACGGCGTGCTCCACCAGCCGGGAGACGGCGTCGTCGTCATCGGCATAGCAGGGCAAGGCGGCGGCGCGACCGTGCGTTTCGGCCAGCTTGCGCAGCCTGGAGCGCGGCGGAAGATCGCCCGCCTCGACCACGATCAGCGCCTCGGCGGCGGGACCGTCCAGAACGGCCTCAAGCGCCTTCGCGCAGTCGTCGCCGGCGGTGCGCAGCCGCACCAGCCGCTTGCCGCCGGTGAGCGAAATGGCGGCCGCCTCGTCGGCCAGCAGCGCCGGGTCCGCCTTCAGGTCCGGCCCGGTGAGCGTCGCGACCCGGAAGGGATCCCCGATGTCCTCGACGACCTTGCCGGCCAGCAGGCGGGCGCGCTCCCGCACCAGCCCTTCGTCGGGTCCGTAGAGAAGAACGGCGAGCAGTTCGGGCGGCGGCGCATCGCGCAGGAACGCGGCGATCTGCCGGCCGGCGATCTTCATCCGGCCTATTTCCCGCTGCGGAAAAAGAGCGCAAGACGCCGCGCGATCTGGGCGCTCAACGCTTCCACGCCGCGCTCGCGCGCCGCGCGCTCCGCCGCCCGCGTCGCAAAGGCGGAATCCAGCACATCGTGGCTGTGTACGGAGCGCGCCCAGCCGCGCAGCGCCGGCTGGTCGCTGCCGCTCCTGGTGAGCTCGAACTCGGCGGTGAGCTTGAGATCGGAGCGGGTTACCCTGTCGCTCTTGCCGATGAGCGCGCCGGCCGAAGCCGAGCGCAGCTGAACGCGCAGCCGGTATTCCGCGGGAAGGCGGGCTCCGCCCGGCGCCAGGCGTTGCTCGAGCCGGCGGCGCAGCAGCATGCCGACCCGGTCCGGAATCGGCTCCACCTCAACCTGCGCCATGGCCGCGGTGACGTCGGGTCCCTGCTGGGGCCGGCGCGCATGGACGGGCTCGAGGGTGCAGCCGGCGAGCATGGCGCCGAGCAGCAGCCCGGCGACAGCGGCCGCAAGCGTCTCAGGCCACGACATTGACGATCTTGTCGGGCACGACGACGACGCGGCGGGGCGCCTTGCCTTCGAGCTGCCGCTGCACGCCGGCAAGGGCGAGCGCTGCCGCCTCGACGTCCGCCGCCTCCAGGCCGCGCGCGACCTCCAGCTGGCCGCGCAGCTTGCCATTCACCTGCACGGGGAGCACCACGATCTCCTCGGTGAGCCGCGCAGGGTCGGCGGCCGGCCAGGGCTGGTCGGCAAGCAGGCCCTCGCCGCCGAGCCTTCGCCAGCAGCTTTCCGCCAGATGAGGCGTCATCGGGGCGATCAGCCGCACGGCCGTCCCGATGCTCTCGCGATATGCGGCCGCCATCGCCGGGTCGGCGGCCGGCAGGGCGTCCGCCAGCGCATTGGTCAGCTCGCGGACCCGCGCCACCGCCCGGTTGAAGTGGAAGCGTTCGAGGTCGCCGGTCATCGCGTCCACGGTCCTGTGGGCGACGTTCCTCAGCGCCTCCGCCGCATCGCTCGTTCCGGCGCCCGCAGGCGCGTCCGGCGCCTCCTCCACCAGCCGCCAGAGCCGGTTGAGATAGCGCCATGCGCCGTCCACGCCCGCTTCGGTCCAGTCCAGGTCGCGCGCCGGGGGGCTGTCAGAGAGCATGAACAGGCGGGCCACATCGGCGCCGTAGCGCTCGATGATCTCCTCGGGATCGACGACATTCTTCTTCGACTTGCTCATCTTCTCGGAGCGGCCGACCGAAACCGGCGCCCCGTCCGACAGCCGGCGCTTGCCGCCATTGCCGTCGTCTTCCACCTCGTTCGGCTGCAGCCAGCCCCCGTCCTGGGCCCGGTAGGTCTCGTGGCAGACCATCCCCTGGGTGAACAGGCCGGCAAAGGGTTCATCCACGCCGATATAGCCGCATTCCTTCATGGCCCGGCTGAAGAAGCGGGAATAGAGCAGATGCAGCACTGCGTGCTCGACGCCGCCGATATACTGGTCCACCGGCATCCAGTAATCCACGGCCTCGCGGTCGAACGGCCGGTCCTCGACGCCCGGCGAGCAGTAGCGGGCGAAATACCAGGACGACTCGAAGAACGTGTCGAAGGTGTCGGTCTCGCGCTCGGCGGGGGCGCCGCAGGACGGGCAGGGGACGTGCTTCCAGGTCGGGTGCCGGTCCAGCGGATTGCCGGGCGCATCGAAGGTCACGTCATCGGGCAGCGTGACGGGCAGGTCGGCGCGCGGCACGGGCACGATGCCGCAGGCGCCGCAATGGATGACCGGCACCGGGCAGCCCCAGTAGCGCTGGCGGGAGACGCCCCAGTCCCGCAGGCGATACTGCACCGTGCGCTCGCCGAGCCCCAGCGCCTCCAGCCGCTCGCCCATGCTGCGCTTTGCCTCCGGCACGTCGAGTCCGTCCAGGAAGGACGAGTTGATGAGCCGCCCGTCGCCGGTATAGGCCTCCTCCGCGATCTCGAAACTCCCGGGGTCCGCGTCGGGCGGGCAGACGACGGGGAGCACCGGCAGGCCGTAGGCGCGGGCGAAATCGAGGTCGCGCTGGTCATGGCCGGGGCAGCCGAAAATGGCGCCGCTGCCATAGTCCATGAGCACGAAATTCGCGACATAGACAGGCAGTTCCACGCCGTCGTCGAACGGATGCAGGGCCCTCAGCCCGGTATCCCGGCCGCGCTTCTCCGCCTGCTCGATTGCGGCCTCGCTGGTGCCGAGGCTGCGGCATTCGGC
The DNA here is from genome assembly GCA_022827685.1 of Alphaproteobacteria bacterium. Taxonomy (GTDB): domain Bacteria; phylum Pseudomonadota; class Alphaproteobacteria; order Bin95; family Bin95; genus Bin95. The sequence goes on along the minus strand of JAJEIH010000066.1, from coordinate 10,425 downwards.
GATGAAGGCTTCCATGTCCGGGTCTTTCGCCGCGATTTCCTGCGCGAGCGGATGGTCCGGCGAGATCGCCATGAAGGAGGCGCCGAACAGCGTATCATGCCGGGTGGTGAAGACCTCGAGCGTATCGGCGCGCCCCTTGAGTCGGAAACCGACCCGCGCGCCGTCCGAGCGGCCGATCCAGTTCGCCTGCATCAGCCGCACGCGGTCCGGCCAGCGGTCCAGCCCGTCGAGCGCCTCGAGCAATTCGTCGCTATAGGCCGTGATCTTCAGGAACCAGTGGGCCAGCTCCCGCCGCTCCACCGGCGCGCCCGAACGCCAGCCATGGCCGTCGATCACCTGCTCATTGGCAAGCACGGTGTTCTCGACCGGGTCCCAGTTGACCCAGGACTTGCGCCGGTATGCAAGCCCTTTCTCCAGGAAGTCGAGGAACATCGCCTGCTCATGCTTGAAATATTCGGGCTCGCAGGTCGAAAGCTCCCGGTCCCAGTCGTAGGAGAGGCCCATGGTCGAAAGCTGCGCCTTCATGGTGGCGATGTTCCGGCGCGTCCAGACGCCGGGATGGACGCCGGCCTCGAAGGCGGCGTTCTCGGCCGGCAGGCCGAAGGCGTCCCAGCCCATCGGGTGCAGCACGTTGAAGCCCCGGGCGCGCTTGTAGCGGGCGACGACATCGCCCAGCGTGAAATTGCGCACATGGCCCATATGGATGCGCCCCGAGGGATAGGGGAACATCTCCATCACGTAGTATTTCGGGCGCGAAGCATCCTCGCGGGCCGTGAAGCAGCCGGCTTCTTCCCATTGCCCGCGCCAGTAAGGCTCGGCTTCGCGGTGGTCGTATCGGGCCATGAAGGCGCTCCGTGTCCCCGGATGCTACAGGCTGGCGATGCGCAGTTCCCTCGCCCGGACCAGGATGTTGTTCTCGATTTCGGTGTGCGTGGCGCTCTCCACCGCCGCATCGACCCAGCCGGCTTCGCCCTTTTCCTGGCGGAATACCGCAACCTTCAGGCCGTGAGCCCGAAGCTGCCTGTCGAGGATATACACCGTGACCTTGAAGCGTTCGTTCGGCGTTTCGGGCGGCGCGAACCACTCCGTGATGATGACGCCGCCAAAGGGGTCCGCCGACGCCAGCGGCATGAAGGACAGCGTGTCGAGCGAAGCGCGCCACAGGAAACTGTTGACGCCGATCCCGGAGCCGCCGCCCTGCTGCCTGTCTCCCCCGAGCAGATTGATGCCGCCCTCGCCGAAGATTCCCTGCGCGCCTTCCTTCGGGAGGTAGGAGTGGCCCTGGCTTCCCGGCAGGTGGCGATACAGCGGGTCGGGATAGTCGTGCTCTATCTTGCTATCGCCGCAACCGGCAAGGAGCGCGGCGATGGCGGCGGCGATGAGGCAGGAACGCATCATGAAGCATCTCGCGGGGTTGCGCCGGGCGGAGTGTAGCATATCCCGCGGGCCGGTTCGAAGACCGGCCGGCGGGTTTCTCATCCCCGTTTGGGCGTTGACGCCGGGGGCCTGGATTCTGTAAGTCTCGCCGGCTTTCGGGACAGGTGGGTGAGTGGCTTAAACCAGCGGATTGCTAATCCGTCGTACGTCAACAGGCGTACCGAGGGTTCGAATCCCTCCCTGTCCGCCAGCTTTCCCCGCTTGCCCGGCTCCCGGCGTAGAGCGTTTCCGCCTTGCCTTCCGCCCGGCGCCGCAGGCGTCCGGCTCTCCTGGAGATTCGCATGATCCGCAAGTTCACCACCGTCTATCCGGGCCATATCGACCTGCCCGACCGGGGCCAGGATGCGACCCCCGCCGATGAGCGGCGCTACTCGAACGAGGACCTCGCCTCCGTATTCGCCAAGACCGATGCGGTGGCGAAGAAGCTGGACGAGATCGGCTTCGACACGCTCTGGCTGGCGGAGCACCATTTCCAGCACGAAGGCTATGAATGTATCCCGAACATCCTCATGTGCGCGGTGCATCTCGCCCATATCACGCGCTCGCTCAGGATCGGCTGCGGCTTCAACATCGCGCCGATGTGGCACCCGCTCCGCCTGGCGGAGGATTTCGCCACAGCCGACATCCTGACAGAGGGGCGCACCGTGTTCGGCGTCGGGCGTGGCTACCACACCCGCGAGGTCGAGACCTTCGGCGCGCCGATGCAGGACCAGACCGCCAACCGGGACCTGTTCGAGGAGCAGGTCGAGATCATGTTCAAGGCGTTCAACGAGGAGAGCTTCCGCCACGAGGGCAGCCACTACACCCTGCCGCCGCGCGTGCCCTATCGGGGCTATGACCTGGAGGAGATCACGCTGGTGCCGCGCCCGGTCAACCTGCCGGTGGAATGCTGGCAGCCGGTGGTGAGCGCCAATCCGCGCGGGCTGGACTTCATGGTCCGGCACGGCATCAAGGGCGCCGTCGGCGGCGGCGCGGCGACCATGGCCGAGGGGCCGATCCAGGGCTACCGGGACGCGGCGGCCCGCGCCGGCCTCGATCTGGAACTCGGCGAGAACCTGACGATCGGGATCTTCTTCTATCTGGCGGACACCAAAGAGCAGGCGGTCCGCGAGATGACCCCGCTCTACGAGGAGCATGTGAAGATATTCGCGCCGCTAGGCTTCGTGCCGGGCATTTCGCCCGAAGGCGTGAAGGCGGCGTCGCGCCGGGGCGGCTGGTACGGGAACGGCGTGCCGAGGCTGGAGCATTTCATGGACCTCGGCGCCTGGTTCGCGGGCACTGCCGAGGAGCTGGTCGAGCGCCTGAAGCAGCTGGAAGAGCGCTACCCCGGCATGGAGCACATCAACCTCTCCACCAGCATGGGCACGCCGACCGCCCAGATGCTGGAGCAGTTCGACCGCGTGGCGAAGGACGTGATGCCCGCCTTCGGGCATTGAGACGGACAAGCCCCGCCGGCAGATTGCCCGCCGCGCCGCGTCCGCTATGTTCGCGGGGAATGCAACGACCCGACAGAGGAACGCCCCGATGGCATTTCAGCATCTGATCTTCGATGTGGCCGACGAGATTGCGACGATTACGCTCAACCGCCCGGAGGCGCGCAATGCGCTCTCGGAGCCCATGCGGTCCGAGCTCGACGCCGTGCTGGCCGAGCTCAAGCGCGAGGGCGGGCGCAGCATCAAGGCGGCGATCGTCACCGGGGCGGGCCGGGCGTTCTGCGCCGGGGGCGATGTGAAGGCGATGCAGTCGCGCCAGAAAGGCGCGGAGTTCAACCGGCGCCGGATGCGCGAGGGCCATAACCGCTTCTACGACCTCATGAACCTGGAAATGCCGGTCATTGCCGCGGTCAACGGCGCGGCCGCCGGGGCCGGCTTCAACCTGGCGCTTGCCTGCGATTTCATCCTGGCCACGCCGCGCTCGATCTTCATGCAGGCTTTCGGGCGCATCGGGCTGGTGCCCGACTGGTCGGGCTTCTACCTGCTGCCGCGCATCGTCGGGCTGCAAAGGGCGAAGGAGCTGATCTTCAGCGCCCGCAAGCTCGGCGCGGCCGAGGCGAGGGAATACGGCATCGTCCATGAACTGCACGAGGAAGACGCGCTCATGGACGCGGCGCGGGCGCTGGCGGGGCGTTTCACGAAGGCCTCGACGACCGCCATCGGCCTTTCCAAGACCATCCTCAACCAGTCCTTCAACCTCGACCACCGCACCATGCTGGAGATGGAGGCCTTCGCCCAGTCGGTCGCGTCCGGCTCCGAATACCATGCGGCGGCGGTCGCCCGCTTCGTCGAGAAGCAGCCGGCGCTGTTCGACTGGGAAGCGATGGACCGCGCGCAGGCCGACGCGCCGGCGGCAGCGGACACGCTGGCCGCGGAATAGTGCGCGAAAGGAAAAAAGCCGGCGCGGCTTCGCCGGCGCCGGCTTTGGGGAAACTACGGCGGGACGGCTATTCGGCCGCTTCGTCGTAGGCCGCGCCCTCGTCGTAAACCGTGTCGTATTCCCGGTCCATCGTGATGGGCATCTCATACATCTCGATCTGCGGCGGATGGTCGTATTTCGCCGTCATGTAGGCGACCCATTCGGCGTTGTAGCCCTTCTCCGCCGCCTCTCGCGACTCCCAGAGATAGATCCCCCCGCCGAGGCCGTCCCTGTAGAGGACGTTCTTGCGGATCAGGCCTTCGGTGGCCATGTAGCGCGGGATCGAATCGCGGAACATCTGCACGGCCGTTTCCCGGTCGGTGCCTTCCGGCAATCCGTAGGTGACAACGGCGATCATCCTCGTCATGGCCCGTCTCCCGTCATTTGCGGGCCAGCATAGCAGAACGGCCGCGGAAGCGGTTGCCCCTTCTTGTGCCGCTTGTCGCGCACCTTCCGCCGGGGTATCGATGCGGCATCGCCCGGCATTTCCGGAAGAGAAGGGAGCATCCGAATGGCGTTTTACGAGCTTCGCCGGTACACGGTCCGGCCCGGCAAGATGGAGGACTGGCTCGAGTTCATGGAGGGGACCATCATCCCGTTCCAGGTCTCCAAGGGCATGGTCATCACCGGAAGCTATCGCGGCGAGGAGGACGATTCGGTCTATTTCTGGACGCGCCGCTTCGAGAGCGAAGCGAGCCGCGAGGCGCTCTACGCCGCCGTTTACGAGAGCGACTTCTGGAAGAACGAGGTCGCGCCCAGGGTCGTGGACCTCATCGACCGCGACCTGATCCAGGTCACCCGCGTGGTTCCGACGGAGCGCTCGGTCGCGCAGTGACCTGACGAACCGGGCGGGTCCCGGTTCCGGTTGTGCTCTGTCCGCAGGTTGCCAGGTGGCTTCCGGACACGACCTGTTGAAAGATCGGCCCGGCGCGGCGAAACGGCAGCGGAGGGAGCAATGGCCAGAACCGTAATCGTTACCGGCGCGGGACGCGGCATAGGTGCTGCGACCGCCCGGAAATTCCTGGGTCTCGGAGACCGGGTTTACGGCGCGGACCTGGCATTCGACGAGGCGCCGCCGGGGCTCGTGGAAGCCGTCTGCGACATTGCCGATCCCGACGCGGCAAGCGGGCTGGCCGAACGCGCGGCGGACGAAACCGGTCGGATCGACGTCCTGGTCAACAATGCCGGAATTCGGGTCGTGGCCGATGTCGTCGACACCTCGGTCGAAGACTGGGACCGGCTGATGTCGGTCAACCTGCGCGCCGTGTTTCTCATGTGCAAGTTCACCCTTCCCCGTATGCTCGAACAGGGGTCCGGCGCGATCGTCAATGTCGCTTCCAATTCCGGCTGGCACCCGATTCCGAACCGGGCCGCCTACTGCGCCAGCAAGGCCGGCGTCATCGGGCTGACCCGGCAGATGGCGCTGCAATACGCCGGCCGGGGGGTCCGGGTCACAGCGGTCTGTCCGGGCAACACGCTCACACCCTTCACGCGCGGCCCGATGGGGTTCGGCAGGGCCGCGGACCCGGCGGCGGCGCAGGCCGCCCAGGCGGAGCGCATGCCCCTGGGGCGCTCGGGCGAGCCGGAGGAAATCGCGGCCGCGATCGCCTATCTCGCTTCGGAAGAGGCGTCGTTCGTCATCGGGTCCGTGCTCGATGTCGATGGCGGCAGCAATCTTGTCAGCGCGCATGTAGCGCCGGGGACTTACTGAAAGGCGGGACACGGGGAGGACCTTCGGAAAGACGGGTGCGGGCCCGGTCCCGGGCGACTTTCGGGGCGCTGGCGGCCTTGCCCCGTATATGCCGATTGTCAGGGAGCAACGGGATGGCGATTGGCTATCACAAGATGGAATATGAGGTCCTGGAAGGCTGGGAGCGGCTGCCCGAGGGCTGGTCGTTCGTCGAGGTGGCGGGCGTCGCCGTGGACAGCCGCGACCGGGTCTATGTCTTCAACCGGGGCGACCATCCGGTCATCGTCTTCGACAAGGAAGGTCAGTTCCTGGATGCCTGGGGCGAAGGGATGTTCACCAACGCCCACGGCATTTATATCGACGCGAACGACCACTTGTTCTGCGCCGACAATTTCGACCACACGATCCGGAAGCTGACGGCCGGTGGCGAACTCCTGATGACGCTCGGCGATCCCGGAAATCCCGCGGACACCGGCTTCAGGATCGATCACAGTCCGGTCTGCTGCTCCGCCGGCCCCTTCAACATGGTGACCAACGCGGCGGTGGGCCCGGATGGCGACCTGTTCGTTTCGGACGGCTACGGCAATGCGCGCGTCCACCGGTTTACCGCCGCGGGCGAGTTGAAGGCCTCATGGGGCGAGCCGGGGAGCGGGCCCGGCGAGTTCAACCTGCCGCATTCGATCGTCGTGGACCGTTCGGGCCGGGTCTTCGTCGCCGACAGGGAAAATTCCCGTATCCAGATCTTCTCGGGCGACGGCGAGCTGCTGACCATCTGGGACTGGGTCAACCGGCCCGACGACCTCTTCCTGGACGAGCAGGAGAACCTCTATATCGCCGAGCTCGGCTGGACATTCGGGCAGGCCCCGCAAAGCCTGCATTTCAGGTTCATGGAGATGCCGCCCGTCGGCCACGATCCCGTTGCCCGGGTCACGGTCTGCGATCTCGACGGCAATATCCAGGCCCGGTTCGGCGGGCCCAACCCGATCCTGCCCGGCAACTTCATCGCGCCGCACGGCATCTGGGCGGACTCGCGGGGCGACCTCTATGTCGGCGAGGTGGTCAAGGCCTCCGGCGCCATCGAGCAGTTCGCGCCCCTGACCCCGCATTCGTTCCAGAAGTTCAAACGCACCCGTTGAGACGCCGGTCAGGCGGCGCGGGCCTCGAAGAGCGGACGCGCCGTCTTGGCGTAGGTGTGCTTGGCGACGATCCTGCCGCCCTCGACATGCAGCAGGTCGAGGCCGCGCCAGGCGCTCGACCGGTCCGGCGTGGTGAGCACGCAGGACCATGAGACGGGGTCGACCGAACGCTACATTCAGCATCATGCTGAAAGGGATTCGGGGTCCTGTCAACCGGTGCAAGCCAGCGACTTACGGGCGGATCGAACGGTTCGGCATCAAGTTCCAGCAGGGGTGTCGGGGTTCTGCTGCTGGCCGCGGGGATCGCCCTGCCGGGCTGCGGCTGGATCGACCAGAAAGCAGTTGAGCGGGAGGCGGCCGCTGTCGAGGAGAAGCTCGGGAGAGTAGGGGCGATCAATCCGGAGCGGCCGGGTTTTCGCTCTCTCATACGGTCCGGGCATCCCTATCTGGGGTTGAAGGAGGTAGTGGCGCCGGGTTCGCTGCTGCCTGAAGAACTGCGTTCTGACTCGGGCGTGGTCGTGACCCTTGTGGACGGAGCGAGGGACGGCCTGCCGGGCGATCGGGGGATAGCGCAGGAAAGCGTGGTTCCGAGTGACGAGGTGCTGGCCCGTCGGATTGAGGACGCGGCCGGCATTTCCGTCCGGATTTCAGGCTCGGCCCGGTTGGCGGCGGATGAGGATGTCTCCGTTTCGGGGGGTGAAGCGGCCGCCGGCGGCGACGCGAACGGCTGGCTCTCGTCCTGGGCGGACGAGATGGCGGGCGAGGCGGGTGTTTGGGCCGGCCCGCTGGATCAGCTGCTGGACGCCTGGACACAGGCTGCCGGTTATCGCTGGCACTACGACGCCGATGCCGGGACCGTGGAGGTTGTGCGGTCCGAGACGGTTGTGTTCGACGTCCATGCGCTGCAGGGCAAGCAGACCTACAACGTAACGACGGCGACGCAGGGCAGCGGCGGAGACGAGACGAGCGGCTCGTCCAGTCACACGATCACGTCGGAGATGGTCTACGACCCCTGGGCGGAGGTCGGGACGCAGGCCAAGACGGCGGCCGGGTCGGAAGGGGCGGTTTCGATCTCGGCGACGTCGGGAACGGTGACGGTGAGCGGCCTGCCGCGGGCGATAGAGCGGGTCCGGCAGTATCTGGCGCACATCAACGAGCATCTCCTGCGGGAGGTGACGTTGAGCGTGCATCTCTATTCGGTGCGGTTCGACAAGGGGTCCGACTATGAGGTGGGGCTGTCAGGGCTCCTGCCGGAGGCGTTCGGGTCGAACTTCCAGATTGGGGTCGAGAACGGCTCGATCTCGATCGTGAAGCCGACGACCGCTGGCGGGTCGACGCTTCGGGCGACGGTAAGCGCGCTGCGTTCGGTCGGGAGGGCGTCGCGGCTGCTTTCCGCGGACGTATCGGCGGTCAGCAGGGTGCCGGGGGTGTTCTACGACCTGTTCGAGCAGGCCTATCTCAAGGAGGTGACCACGACGGTCGACGACGGCGTGCGCACCGTCGCGCTTACTCCGGGGACGGTATCTTCCGGTTTCGGTCTCAGCTTCGTGGCGCAGATCGTCGGCCCGAATGAGGTTCTGGCGCGGATCACCGCGACGATCCAGGACCGGCCGGAGTTCACCAGCTTCGGCACGGTCGGCAACGCGATCCAGCTTCCCGCCGGCGGTCGGCGCGCCACCACGGTCACGCAACGGTTCGCAAGGGGCGACACCCTGCTCCTGACGGGCTTCAGGGACCGGACCTCTTCGGGGTCGAGGGACGGGACGTTCGATCCGGATATTCCGTTTCCGGACGGTGGAGGCGACACGAGCATCGGGCGGATCGAGCTGGCCTTGCTGGTGACCGCGAACATAGGCGAGCCGCTCGGCATCTCGGAGCGAAGGCTCGGGGTCGGCGGCGGCGGACTCGCCACGGCGGCGAACAACAACTCGCCGGCAAGCGGCGGGACTGTCGGACGGGAGGTCTCCGAGGCTCGCGCCGTTCCGGTACGGGAGGCCGGGGGATGAGCGTCCTCATCATCGGGGGTCAGCGGTTCGCTGCCGGTCTCGACTGGCAGCGCGAGCTCGTCAAGGGCCGTGCTGCGGGCCGGATCGCGAAGGAGCGGTACAGGCCCTGGACGGTCGATGTCGGGGCGCAGACCGGCTTCGTGAACGGCGTCGACAATCCGGAGGGAAGCCGGCCTCTTGCCGCTGTGCTGACAGCGGGATTGGGGAGCGAGGAAAGCTGGGCGGCCTTCATAGAGGAGGACGGGAAGGGAGAAGGGCCGCGGCGGGTCGCGGTGCTTCGCGGCGCGGCCGGCCTGATTCTGCCGGGCGGGGACTCGGTCTTCGCGTCGGGCGAGGAAGCGTTCGCGGCGCTGGGCAACCTGCAGGGCGACCGGATGCACCTGGCGGTCACGCCGGGGCTCGTGGAGTTCGCTCCGGATGCGGAGGTCCTCGGCGTAGAAACGATTGCCGAAGGCGCGGCCAACGCGCCGGAAATGGTGAGGGCGCCGGCGGCGGGGATGTCTGTCGGGTCGTTCGTGCTCGTGCTCGTGCTGATGCTGGGGGCTGCCGGAGGGCTGCTGTGGTGGCTCGCGGGCGAGGACCTGCTGCGGATGGCCGGCCTGGGCCGGAAGGAGACCAGGGAAGAGCCGCTGGTCGAGGCGGTGGTCCGCACGGGGGACTTCCTGCGGCACTGCCAGGCGGCCATGGACGCACGCCGCGTCAGCATGTCGGGGTTCGACCGGCTGGCGGTGGCGTGCCATCCGAGATTCGCGCAGGGGGTGTCGAAAATGGCTCCCGGGGGCCTGGCCGGGCGACCTGTTCTGGAGGTCTCCTGGGTTCTGCGGGAAGGGCTCGATCCCCGGGTCTATGTGCCGCTCGCCCAGGACATGCTGAAGCGCTGGCCCGATGCGGTCATGGACGACAAGGGAACGTCTGCGGCGTTCATGGCGCTGCCGGTGGTGGTCGAGCGCTACCGCGCGGAGGACGCGACCTGGGCGGAGCCGGCCGAGTTTCGCCGTCGTCTGGACATGGCGCTGGCGCTCCGCGGTTTCGAGATCGAATACAGGGATTGGGGCGCGGAGGTCGAGGTCGAGCTCCAGACCGGCCGGCCGCTCCGGGAGGCCGTCGCCATGCTGACGGCGATCGAGGGGCTCGAAGTGGCGTCGGTTACCTGGAGCCCGGAGCGCGACTGGGTATTCGCCGTCAGGCGGACGCAGGCGTTTCATGTCCGGGAGAGCGAGTTCCATGCGCTGACGGGTTCGCAGGCTGGCTCTGCGATGCGCAGCGAGCAAGGGAAGGCAGGATGAAGCACTCGATTACGGCCGTGGTGGCGTTGGGCTTCGCCGGGATCGCGGCCGGCGCCGGCGCGCAGACGGGCGATCCGGAGCGGACGCGGCAGCAGGAAGCCCTGGCGCATGCGGTCGTCATCCAGACGGCCTGGCGAAGCGTCCAGGAACGGATCCGCGTGACGGACGCGGCCAACCTCTGGGAGGATGAGTGGTCCGGCCTGGTCGATCCTCCGTCCGGGTCCTGGTGGCTCTCGTCCTGGACGGAGCGCGGGCTCACGGCGCGCTACTGCGACGGGGTGCTCGCGGTCTACGCGACCAGCGACGAGCTCAAGGGCGTGCGGGTGTGAATCTGACATGGCGATGGCGGGATCGCTGGGCTGATCGGGTTCATGCGGCGTGCCTGTCGGCGTAGTCGGCGCAGTTGTTGTCGTTGGCCGGGGTACCGACACCGCGCATGAGGGTTTCCCATGCGCGGT